>JAFUCP010000029.1 GCA_017459565.1 Clostridia bacterium
CTGCAGGCCATACGCGCGATCGTTGAAGAAACCTTCGACCGCAAGTTCGACGAGGTATTCGACAAAAAGCTCGCGCCCCTGATAAAGGATGTTGAATCGATCAAGGTTGCCGTGCTGGAAATTGACGGGCATCTCAACGATATCAAGGCCGTCGTCGCGCAAAACTCCTATGATATTGCGAGGCTGAAAAGCAGGATCGCGTAAATGCATATGATACAGCAACCCTCCGACCGCGCGGGCCGGAGGGCTTATGTTTTCAGTTTTCGTCTGAAGTCTCCAAAGCGGTTTCCTGCTGCCGGCCCATGCCGGGCATCGGGCCTGTTATTACGGCCGACGCGCCTTCATCGGAGCTGGTGACGGTGTCCGTCAGCGTAATTTCGGCGCTGGCGTCGCCGCAGGTCACGGTGTAGGCTTCGCCCACGGTGAGCGCGGGGGAGCTGACGACCACGGTTCCGAAGCTCTTTTCAACGCTGCCCGCCAGCACGAGGCCGCCATCCGCGTCCAGCACTCGGATCTCGCCCGCTTCGCCGCTGAGACTGATGAGGAAGGAGGGCTGTTCGGAGGCTTCGGAAAAGCCCTCGGCCATGCCCGACGCGCCCGCGGCGATGACCGTGCCGCCGGAAATAATGGCCGTGCCGTTGTAGTCCAGCGCGCCGTTCATGCTGTTGGCGGGGCCGGATACCACCACCGTGCCGCCGGTGACGCTCAAATCGCCGTTGGAGTCGATGCCGTCGCCGTCCGCGTTCACATACAGTGTGCCGCCGCTGATGGCGATCAGCACGCCCTCCTGGGCGTCGAAGGTCTCCTTTTCAGCGCTGCTGTCGGCGGCGTTCAAGCCGTCGTCCGAGGCGTATACGGATGTGATGCCGCCCTGGATCAGGATGACCGTGCCCTCAAGCCCC
Source organism: Clostridia bacterium (assembly GCA_017459565.1). Taxonomy (GTDB): domain Bacteria; phylum Bacillota; class Clostridia; order Christensenellales; family Aristaeellaceae; genus UBA2862. The sequence goes on from JAFUCP010000029.1 coordinate 903, forward strand.
TCGGCGCTCTGGCTGATTTCAATGGAGCCGCCGGCGACGGTCAGCGTTCCGTCGGCGTGCAGGCCGTCGTCGCCGCTGGCAATGTGGAGTACGCCGTCCGCGACGGTGAGACTGCCGTCGGCGTGGAAGGCGTCGTCCGCGGTGTCCAGGTTGAATTCGCCGCCGAGAATGGTTATGTCCCCGCTGGCCTTGAAGCCCTTGGCGCTGGGCGCGTCCTCCTCCTCGGTCTGGGCTGCATCAAGCGCGTCGAAGCCGCGGGGCATACCGCCCATCTCCATGCCCTCGGGTATCTCGCCCATTTCAATCCCCTCCGGGGGCGAAGGCATTTCGCCCATCTCCGCGCCTTCGGGCCTCTCGCCCATATCAAACCTCTCCGGGGGCGAGGGCATATCGCCCATCTCAATGCCCTCGGGCAATTCACCCATTTCAAATCCCTCCGGGGGTGTGGGCATATCGCCCAATTCCATGTCCTCTGGCATTTCACCCCCCGCGAAGGCGCCGCCGGGCATCATGCCGGGGAAGGCGTCCGTCGAAGCGCTTGCGCCGTTGGCTGCGCCGCCGTTGGTGGTGATGGTGAAGCTGCCGCCCCAGATGTAGATATAGCCCAAATCATCCTTGGTGTCGTGGCTGGCGCGCACGGCGTCCTCGCCGGATTCGATGGTAAAGCTGCCGCCTGCGATCCGCACGCTGTCGTTGGCGTTCACGCCGCGCCCGGAAGCGGTGATGGCATAGCTGCCGGAGATGAACTTGATATCGTCGTTGCCGTCGATGCCGTCCCCGGCGGGGGAGATGACGGAAAGCGCGCCCGTGCCGTTGAAGGTCAGGTCCTCGTCGGAGAAAATCACAGCGCCGACGCCGCTGTCCCCGTCAAAGCCGTTCACGTTGGCAAGGGTGTTTTCCGTGCCCTCGGCCAGCGTGATAAACACCTTGTCGGCCTGCACGACCCGGATGGCCGCCGAATTCAGGGAAGTGATGCTCACGCCGTTCAGCACCAGCTGCACGCGCTCGTCGTCCTTGACGTCCACTACAATGCTGCCGTCGCTGAGCGTGCCCGAAAGCACATAGACGCCGCCGTCCATGATGGTGACGGTCCCGCCTTCCACGCTGACAACATGGGAGGCACATTCGGCGCTGTCGCCGGTGAGGACGATCATCTCCGCCGTGGCGTCCCAGTAGCCGGAAAGGTCGCGCTCTGTAAAGTAATCGTCAAACTGCGGCAGCGCCCCGGCGGCGCTCTCGCCGATGCCCGCCGTCGCCAGCGCCGCGATGACCAGCGCCGTCAGCAGGGCGATAAATCTCAATGCATATCTCATGTCCGTGCCTCCTTTCGGGGAATCCGTGCCGCAGCGTCACAGCTCCGAGGACGTGATTTCGCCCTGGAACATGGCGATTTCAAGGTTGCCGTTGTGACAGCGCAGCTCGTCGATAAACGCCTTTTCATTCGCGCCGGGCTTGAGGGTGACCTCATAGGTCAGGCGAAACAGGCTGCCCATGTTCACGGTCTTGACCTGTTGCAGCTTCCAGCCGGAGCAGTGGGCCTTGAGCGCCCCGTCGAACGCGCCGTCATAGTCCAGATCCTCCGGCACGGTGACGCGCAGCGTCTTTTTCAGCCCCCGGGCTTCGGGGTCGAAGCGGCCTATGAGCAGGAATATGGCGCACATGATCAGCGCGAACAGCACCGCGTAGGCCAGATAGCCCATGCCGGCGATCAGGCCGGCGACCATGGCCATAAAGATCATGGCCATCTCACGGGCCGTGCCGGGGGCGGAGCGGAAGCGCACCAGCGTGAACGCGCCCGCCGTGGCCACGCCCGCGCCGACGTTGCCGTTGACCATCATGATCGTCACGCACACCAGCGCCGGAAGCGCCGCCAGCGCCGCCAGAAAGCTGTGGGAGAGGCCGGACTTGCGGGACGCCGTCAGCGCGATGCCCGCGCCGATGATCAGCGATACAGCCATGCAGAGCAGAAACTGGGTTACCGGGATGACCGTCATGGCCGATGAGTCGAACAGACCCTTGAAAATCGTATCAAGCATAGCGCTTACCTCCTGTCACATTTTGCGCCGCCAGCAGCTGCCCGTAGGCGGTTCCGTACTTGGAATAGGATATCCTGCGGATTTTGTTCTCCGTGAGAAAGTGGGTCATCCACAGCGGGATGCCGCCCGGGGTCTTTAATTCCATCAGAACCTCGTCGCCCTTAAGAAGCGGCGTGCCCCAGCAGCTTGTCCCCAGGTCGATGTGGTCCGTGCGCCAAAGAAGGTTGTCGTCCAGCGTCACGCGGAAGTCGGTGCCGTCGGTGGGGTAGAAGGCCTCCCGCTCATAGCTCAGAAACATCGCGGGGCGCAGCGTCGGCCCGTAGAAGGCCCTGAACGCTTCGATTTCCCGGGCGATCTGCCCCTGCGCCGGGAGGGACTGCCCACTCTTAAGTGCCTCCATCGCCGCGTGGTTCGGCAAAACCAGCCGCCGCTTGTATACCACCGATTCAAATTTCTTCTTCAGCTCCACAAAGACCTCGTCGTCGGGGCCCGCCTTGCCGTAGGCGCGCACCCGCAGCTTTTCCTTGTACAGCGGCTTTTCGATGGAGCGCCGCACCAGCCGGAAGCTGTCCGTGTCCAGATAGATGTTGCGGATGGTGGCGTGTCCGAAGCGGTCCGGCGCCATGTGGCCCGCCATCGCCTGCCGCAGCAGCGCCGCCTGGCGGCGCGTGAGCATGTATTTAATCTCATAGCGCTTGAAAGTCATTTGAGCGTCCATGTCAAATCCCTCCGATTGTATGTTGCCGGATTGGGAGCCGGCGCTTTGCCGCGCCCCCGGTTGACGATGGCATTATAGGCCGCAAGTCTTGAACGAAGCTTGAAGAATTCAAACATTTCTGTTGCCAATTGGATTTAACAATGCTATAATATAGATGAAGATAACCCGAACGCAATTGAGAAAAGGGAGGGTTCAGCGTGAACAAGCAGAGCATTGTCATCGACCGTGAATACGGCAGCGGCGGTCGCGAAGTGGCGCGCATATTGTCGGAAAGACTGGGCATTGAGTTCTATGACGGCAACCTGCTCGCCATGGCGGGCAAGGAGTATGGCATCGAGCTGGGCGTGATCCAGGAATACGACGAGAAGGGCGTGGGCGGCGTGCTGTCCGATATCGCCATGATGAGCAGCGCCAATACCGGCGGCTATAAGATGGAGGAGGCCTACAGCGTGTTTTCCGCCCAGTCCCGCCTGGTGCAGCAGCTGGTGGCGAAGGGGCCCTGCATCTTCCTGGGCCGCTGCACCGCCCACATTCTCAAAACTGAGGCCCACGTGCCCTTTGTAAACGCCTTTATCTATGCCAGCAGCATGGAGGACCGCGTCCGGCGCGCCCGGGAGGTGGACGGCGTGGATTCAGGCCGGATCGAGGCCTATATCAAGCGCCGGGACAGCCAGCGCAAGAATTACAACAAGTTCTTCGCCAATAAAACCTGGGGCGATCCCAAAAACTATGACCTGATGCTCAATACCTCCGCGCTGGGCTACGAGGGCGCGGCGGAGGCCATACTGGGCGTGATCAGGGCCAGGGAAGAGTAATACTCTTCTCAATCAAAAATACACCAATCAAGGGCTGCTTTTTGGCAGCTGCCGCGCCTGGAAAACTTGACTTGACGCCAGCAAGCCTGCGTTTTCCATTCTTGCATCAACGAAAAATCATCTCCTTGCTTGATAACATTTTAAACTGAGAATAGAATAAGCTTTGAATTTATGCCAATCGCGTTAAACCAAGGTTTAACGCGATCTTTTATGCCCGGGGCTTGACAAAGCGTGTATCGATGTATACAATGATACAAAAATACTCAAATACGACCTCGGGAGATGAGACCATGCTGGAAATGTCCAACAAAACCAACCTGCTGGAACAGCGGCAGTACAAGTATTCCTTGCAGGATGTGCCCAATCCCAACCTGTACCGGGATATTTATCCCTACGACGAGGTGCCCCGCGTGGCGTTCAACCACCGCCGCGTGCCCATGGGGATGCCGGAGGACATATGGATCACGGACACCTCCTTCCGCGACGGGCAGCAGTCCGTGGAGCCGTACACCGTCAACCAGATCGTGGAGCTGTACAAGCTGATGGCGCGGCTGGGCGGTCCTTACGGCATCATTCGCCAGACGGAGTTTTTCGTCTACAGCGAAAAGGACCGCGAGGCCATCGCCCGCTGCCAGGACCTGGGCTACCGCTTCCCGGAGATCACCACCTGGATCCGCGCCACCCGGGAGGATTTCAAGCTGGTCAAGGACCTGGGCATCCGGGAGACGGGCATCCTGGTCTCCTGCAGCGATTATCACATCTTCAAGAAGATGCAGATGAGCCGCAAGCAGGTCATGGAGTATTATCTCAGGACCGTGGCGGACGCCTTTGAGGCCGGGGTCATGCCCCGCTGCCACCTGGAGGACATCACCCGGGCGGACTTTTACGGCTTTGTGGTGCCCTTTGTGAACGAGCTGATGAAGATGAGCCAGGACGCGGGCATTCCCGTGAAGATTCGCGCCTGCGATACCATGGGCTACGGTGTGCCCTATTCCGAGGTGGCGCTGCCCCGCAGTGTGCCCGGCATCATATACGGCCTGCAGCACTATTCCGACGTGCCCAGCGACATGCTGGAGTGGCACGGCCACAACGACTTCTACAAGGCCGTGGCCAACGCCTCCACGGCCTGGCTGTACGGCGCCTGCGCGGTGAACTGCTCGCTGCTGGGCATCGGAGAGCGCACCGGCAATATCCCGCTGGAGGCCATGGTGATGGAATATGCCTCCCTGCGGGGGAGCCTGGACGGCATGGACACCACCGCGATCACCGATATCGCCCGCTATTTCCGGGACGAGATCGGCTATGAAATCCCCGTGATGACGCCCTTTGTGGGCCGCCAGTTCAACACCACCCGCGCCGGCATCCACGCCGACGGCCTGCTCAAGGACGCGGAGGTATACACCATCTTCAACACCCGCAAGCTGCTGGGGCGCGCCCCCTCGGTGATGATCGGCAAGGCCAGCGGTCTGGCGGGCATCGCCTACTGGATCAACGAAAACTACGGCCTGGAGGGCGATCAGGCCGTGGACAAGAAGAGCCCGCTGGTGGTTTCGCTGAAGGAATGGATCGACGCCGAATATGCCGACGGACGGCAGACCACGCTCTCCAACGCGGAGCTGGAAACGAAGATCGAAGCGCTGTCCGGCGGGAAATTCCACAGACTGTGAGGAGGGTTTGAGCATGATGGATTACAGGACCGTTTCGCTGGCCGACCAGGTGTTTGAACACCTTGAATCCGATATACTGAGCGGCACCTATCAGCGCGGCGATATCATTACCGAAATGCAGCTCTGCCAGGAGCTGGGCGTCAGCCGCACCCCCATCCGCGAGGCGCTGCGCCGGCTGTTCCAGGAGCATCTGATCGAGGACACGCCCAAGGGCACCATGGTGCTGGGCATCACGCCCAAGGATTTTAAGGATATGTCCGAGATCCGGCTGCGCATCGAGGAGTTGGCCGTGCGCGGCTTTGTGGAAAACGCCACGGAGGATGACCTCAAGGCGCTGAACGAGGCCGTGGATTTCCAGGAGTTTTATCTTTCCCGAAGCGACGTGGACCAGCTCAAGGCGCTGGACGGGCGCTTCCATGAGATCATCTATTCCGGCTGCGGCAGCATGATTTTGCGGGACACGCTGGCCCCGCTGCACAAGAAGATACAGCAGTACCGGCGCAATGCCCTGCGCACGCCGGACCGGGCGGCCCATTCGGTGAGGGAGCATCGCTCCATACTGGAGGCCATCCAGCAGCGCAACGCGGACCTTGCCGCCGAGCGGATGTATGAGCATATCGAAAACGCCATGGATCGAGGGCTTGAAAAGGAGGACGCCTGATATGGGCATGACCATCGCACAGAAGATCATCAGCAAGCACCTCGTCTCCGGGGAAATGATCCCCGGGCGCGAGATCGCCCTGCGCATCGACCAGACCCTGACCCAGGACGCCACGGGCACCATGGCCTATCTGGAATTTGAAACCATGGGCATTGAGCGCGTGCGCACCGAGCTGAGCGTGGCCTATATCGACCACAACACCCTGCAATGCGGCTTTGAAAACGCCGACGACCACCGCTATATCCAGTCCGTGGCGAAGAAGCACGGCATACGCTTCTCGCGCCCCGGCAACGGCATCTGTCACCAGGTCCACCTGGAGCGCTTCGGCGTGCCGGGAAAGACGCTGATCGGCTCTGACAGCCATACGCCCACCGGCGGCGGCATCGGTATGCTGGCCTTCGGCGCGGGCGGCATGGACGTGGCCGTGGCCATGGGCGGCGGCGCGTACTACATCACCATGCCGAAGATGTTCAAGGTGAACCTCACCGGCCGGCTGCGTCCCTTTGTCACCGCGAAGGATGTGAGCCTTGAGATATTGCGCATCCTCTCCGTCAAGGGCGGCGTGGGAGCGATTATCGAGTGGGGCGGCGAGGGCATCAAAACCCTGTCCGTGCCGGAGCGCGCCACGATCACCAACATGGGCACGGAGCTGGGCGCCACCACCTCCATATTCCCCTCCGATGAGATCACCCGGGCCTTCCTCAGGGCCGAGGGCAGGGAAGAGGACTGGGTCGCGCTTGAAAGCGACGCGGACGCGGCCTATGACCGCGTCATCGATATCGACCTTTCCACCCTGGAGCCCCTCGTGGCCTGTCCCCACAGCCCGGACAACGTGAAGAAGGTCTCCGAACTGAAGGGCGTCAAGGTGGACCAGGTGTGCATCGGTTCCTGCACCAATTCCAGCCTCATGGATATGCTCAAGGTGGCCGCGCTGCTTCGCGGCAGGCGGATCGACCCCTCCGTCAGCCTGTCCATATCTCCCGGTTCCCGGCAGGTGCTTTCGATGCTGGCCGAAAGCGGCGCGCTGAACGACATCCTCGCCAGCGGCGCGCGGGTGCTGGAATGTGCCTGCGGCCCCTGCATCGGCATGGGCTTCAGCCCCAACAGCGCGGGCATCTCCCTGCGCACCTTCAACCGCAACTTCCTGGGCCGCAGCGGGACCGCAGACGCGGGCGTCCACCTGGTCTCTCCGGAGACCGCTGTGGCCGCGGCGCTGACCGGCTATGTCACCGATCCCAGGCAGCTGGGCGAAATGCCCGAAATCCACATGCCCGAAGCGTTCAGCGTGGACGACAGCGCCGTGCTGATGCCCGCTTCAGAGGCAGAGGCCGCGGACGTGGAGGTGCTGCGAGGGCCGAACATCAAGCCCTTCCCGGCCAGTCGCAGCGTGGAGGACGGCATCGAAGCGCTGCTGACGCTCAAGGTGGGCGACAACATCACCACCGACCACATCATGCCCGCCGGGGCGAAGATACTGCCCTATCGCAGCAACATACCGCACCTATCGCAGTATTGCTTCGCAGTTTGCGACGAGACCTTCCCGGAGCGTGCCAAGGCCGCGGGGGAGAGCATCATCGTGGGCGGCTCCAATTACGGCCAGGGCTCTTCCCGGGAACACGCGGCACTGGTGCCGCTGTACCTGGGCGTGCGGGCGGTGATCGCCAAGAGCTTCGCGCGCATCCACGTCGCCAACCTGATCAACGCTGGCATCCTGCCGCTGACCTTCAAAAATCCGGAGGATTACGACGCCCTCAACCAGGGGGATCGGCTGGCGCTTAAAAACATCCATGCGGGTATGGATGCGGGAACGGTCGTGCTGGAGGATTTGGATACCGGCAAGCGCTTTGAGCTGGCCTGTGATTTCACCCAGCGCCAGAAGGATATGCTGAAGGCGGGCGGGCTGCTCGCCTATACGAAGGAGGCTGCTTCAAAATGAGTACGATTGAACAGGCCGTTGAACAGTTCAGAACCCTGATCACGGAACAGCTTGCGCGCACGGAACGCATGGAAAATGCCGCGCCCGCCAAGGACTTTGCCGCCCTCGGCAAGGTGACCGTCGGCATCATCGACGGCGACGGCATCGGCCCCATCATTTCCCGGCAGACCACGCGGGTGCTGGAGGCGCTGCTCAAGGATGAAATCGCCGCGGGCAGCATCGTGCTGAAGCCTATAGAGGGCCTAACCATCGAAAACCGGTTGGCGAAGGGCGAGGCCGTGCCCAGCGATGTGCTGGCGGAGGTCAAGACGTGCGATGTGCTGCTCAAGGGCCCCACCGAGACCCCCAAGGGCGGCACCATGGAGAGCGCAAACGTCACCCTGCGAAGGGAGCTGGACCTCTATGCCAACGTGCGCCCCGTGTCCGTGCCGGAGGAAAACATCGACTGGATCTTCTTCAGGGAGAATACTGAGGGCGAATATGTGCTGGGCAGCCGCGGCGTGGAACTTCCCGGCAAACTGTGCATGGATTTCAAGGTGACGACCCTGCCGGGCACCCGGCGCATCGCCCGGGCGGCCTTTGAGTACGCGAAGAACAACGGCAAGACCAGCGTCGCCATCGTCACCAAGGCCAACATCATGAAAAAGACCGACGGACGCTTCTCGGAGATCTGTCACGAGGTGGCAAAGGATTATCCGGGCATCGAGGCCGAGGACTGGTACATCGATATCATGACCGCCAAGCTGGTGGACACGCGGGTGCGCAGCCGCTTCCAGGTGTTTCTGCTGCCCAACCTGTACGGCGATATCATCACCGATGAGGCCGCGCAGCTTCAGGGCGGCGTGGGCACCGCGGGCAGCGCCAATCTGGGCGACCAGTATGCCATGTTCGAAGCCATCCACGGCTCCGCGCCGCGCATGATCGAGACGGGGCGCGGCCAGTATGCCAACCCCTCCAGCCTGCTCCGGGCGGCCGCCATGCTGCTCAGGCACATTGCCCGTTCGGACAAGGCCGCGGCGCTGGAAAGGGCGCTGGACGCCGTGCCCCACGACGGCGACACGGCTCAGGGCTTTGCCGACCGGCTGATTGCCGCGATCGAGGGCTGACAACAAGCATCAAGAACCGACCCGCGCGTATGCGCGAGCCGGTTTTTTATGGGAAATCAGATTCTGTGTATCACCGTCGGGTCCATGCGGCTCAAGTCGGTGCAGCCGGTGAAGGCCATGGCCTTGCCAAGCTCTGCGTTGGCCCTGACCAGATAGTCCCGCACGCCGTGTTCCCGGTCCTGCTTGATGGCGGTCATCAGCGGCCGTCCGATGCACACTCCGGAGGCGCCCAGCGCGAGGGCCTTGAAGGCGTCCATGCCGGTGCGGATCTCGCAATCCACAAACAGCGGCGTGCCGCCCGCCATCGCAGCGATTTCGGGCAGTATGGCCATCGGCGGGATCGCGTATTCGATGCGGTTGTTGTGGTGGGACAGCACCAGTCCCATCGCGCCTGCGGCCAGGCTGCGCTCGGCGTCTCTGCGGCTCAGCACGCCCTTAACGATCACGGGCAGCCGGGAGGCCTTGCAGATTTCAGCCAGCTCCGAGGTGCGCAGCGCCGTCATCTCCGTGCCGTCCACGATATCCGGCCCGCCGTCCTCGCCGAAGGGGTGGTCGATATCGATGCCCACGGCCAGCAGTCCCAGGGAAGAGGCGTGTTCCAGCTTGCGGTAGATGATGTCGCGGTCGGCATAGGGCTTGATGATTTCGATCATCCGCGCGCCGGTTGAAGCCAGGCGCTCGATCTCTCCGTCGTCTGCCATGCCGTACCAAAGCACCGCGTTGGCGTCCCTCGCGCCGATGGCCAGCGCATCCGCGGCGCCGGAAAACATGAAGTGGTCCAGATGGGACAGGGCCGCGGTCATGATGGGCGAGGCAAAGGTCTCGCCGTAGAGCGTGTACCGCAGCGTCGGGGTGGTGGAATCCATGTAGCGGGTCTCAATGCGAAGGGAGTCGATGTACTCCCGTGTAATGCGGTTGGAATTGCCGATATCAGACATGTGTTGAACCTCCTCCACGGTTTCTGCGCTGTTATTATAACATATACTTTACGGATTCGTCTACCCCGTATCATCCCATATTGCGGTTGCCGAGGCAGAAGGGCTGTGGTAGAATAGAGGTAACAGTATGAAAGGGGGCGGTAAGGTGAACATCATCGCTATCGATCTGAAATCCTTTTACGCCTCCGTGGAGTGCCGCGAGCGCCGCCTGGACCCGTTGACCACCAACCTCGTTGTGGCGGATGCCGCGCGCACGGAAAAGACGATCTGCCTTGCGGTGTCGCCGTCCCTGAAGGCCTATGGCATCCCCGGGCGCGCACGGCTGTTCGAGGTGGTGGAAAAGGTCAGGCAGGTGAACGCCGGTCGTAAAAAGGAAGCGCCGGGCGGCGTGCTGACGGGAAAATCGGTTTTCGCGGAGGAGCTTGCGCGCAATCCGTCCCTGGCGGTGGATTATGTCGTCGCCCGGCCCCAGATGGCCCATTATATGAAGATCAGCGCGAAAATCTACGGCATCTATACCCGCTATATTGCCCCTGAGGACATTCATGTCTATTCCGTGGACGAGGTTTTCATGGATGTGACCCACTATCTGCACCTGTATGCCGCCGATGCGAAAAAGGCCGGCATGGACGCGGTTCACTACCTTGCCCTCAAGCTGGTGCGCGAGGTGCTGTATGAAACTGGCATCACCGCCACGGCGGGCATCGGCACGAACCTGTACCTTGCGAAGGTGGCCATGGACGTGGTGGCCAAGCATGTCGAGCCGGATTCGGACGGCGTGCGCATCGCCGCGCTGGATGAGCGCGGCTATCGCGCACAGATGTGGGACCACCGACCGCTGACGGACTTCTGGCGCGTTGGCCGCGGCTATGCCCGGAAGCTGGAGGCCGAGGGCCTGTACACCATGGGGGACATTGCCCGCTGCTCTTTGGGAAAGCCGGGGGATTACTACAACGAGGATTTGCTGTACAGGCTGTTTGGCGTCAATGCGGAGCTGCTCATCGACCACGCCTGGGGCTGGGAGAACTGCACCATAGAGGCCATCAAAGCCTATCGCCCCGAAAGCACCAGCATCAGCGTGGGACAGGTGCTGCACTGTCCCTATGCCTACGACAAGGCGCGGCTGATCGTGCGGGAGATGGCGGACGGCCTGGCCCTGGACCTGGTGGCGAAAAAGCTTATGACCGATCAGCTGGTGCTGTCCGTGGGCTACGATATCGAGAACCTTTCGAATCCTGAGCTGCGCAGGCGTTACAAGGGCGCCGTGGACACGGATTATTACGGGCGCGAAGTGCCAAAAATGGCCCACGGAAGCCAGAACCTGGGCCGGTTCACGTCCTCCTCCCGGCACATCGTCTCCGCCATGGCAGAGCTGTTTGACCGGATCGTGGACAGGAACCTGCTGGTGCGCAGGATGTATGTGGTGGCCAACCACACCCGGGATGAAGCGTCCGTGGAGGCGGAACGGGCTTCGCAGAGCGTGCAGCTGGACATGTTTACCGACTACGAGGCCCTGGCCCGGGAGGATGAGCGCAGAAGAGCCGCCCTGGACCGGGAACACAGGCAGCAGCAGACGGTGCTGGCCATCAAGGAAAAGTGGGGCAGGAACGCGATCCTCAAGGGCATGAACCTGGAGGAGGGCGCCACGGCCAGGGACAGGAACGAACAGGTGGGCGGCCACCGGGCATGAGGTGACAAGATGGGCAAATATGACGATATCATCGACCTGCCGCGCCCCGTTTCCAGACGACATGCGCCGATGCCCATGCTGAACCGCGCGGCCCAGTTTTCGCCCTTCGCCGCGCTGACGGGCTACGGCGCCGCCATCGAGGAGGCCGCGCGGCTGACGGACCGCTGGATCGATTTGAGCGAATCCGAAAAGCTGGAGCTGAGCGAAAAGCTGGGCGCGCTGCGGCCCGGCGACGCGATGGAGTTGACGTATTTCATTCCCGATCTGCGCAAGGACGGCGGGCGCTATGAGACGCAGCGGGTGATTCTCAGGCAGGTCATCCCCTCGGAAGGGCGACTGACGCTTTCGGACGGGCGCAGCATCGACCTGGACGCGATCCTGGACGTGGAAAAAGCGGAAGCTGAATAAAAATTTCTCGATGAACGTGACATTTTGTTGACATGCGGCTTAAGCTCATATAAAATAAATTGAGATTATACATCGGCTGCGCCGCGCTCTGCGACGTCGGCCGTCTCTGAACGATCTATTTGCGGGGGTTTGATGAATGAACATCGGAATAAGACTGCATGACACCGCGCCGGGCACGCTTGAGCAACGTCTGGGCTTTGCCAGTGCGCAGGGCTTTTCCTGCGCGCATCTGGCGCTGAGCAAGGTGCTGGACAGCTTTGGCATGGGCGACGCGCCCGCGCTGCTCAACGACGAGCTGGCCGACAGAGTTCGCGCGGCCTTTGCGGACGCGGGCGTGGATTGCGCTGTGCTGGGCTGCTATTTGAGCCTTGCGACCCGCGACGCCGAGGAGCTTGAGCGCACGCGGGATATCTACCGCGCCCATCTGCGCTTCAGCCGCATGATCGGCGCGGGCGTCGTGGGCACGGAGACCCCGCCCGCGAAATCGCTGGGCATGGATATCGCCACCGCGGTCAGCTCTGAAGAGGCGTTCAAGCTGTGGATCGACTGTGTCCGGCCGCTGGTGCGCTGCGCCGAGGAGGAGGGCGCGATCCTGGCCGTCGAGCCGGTGTGCGAACACATCATCTCCACGCCCGAGCGCGCCGAGAGGATGCTGGAGACCCTCAATTCCGAAAATGTGCGCATCATACTGGACGCGGTGAACCTGCTGCGATCGGATATGCTGCCCCGGGCCGACGAGGTCATCGGCGACGCCGTCCGGCGCCTGGGCAACAGGGTCAGCGTGCTGCACATGAAGGACTATGTGGATGCCCCCGGCCAGTTCCGGCCGCGATCCCTGGCCTGCGGGCTGGGCCACATGCACTATCAAGACCTGCTGAAGCTGGCGCGGCAGCGTCATTTGCCCATGACACTTGAGGATACAACGCCCGATAACGCCGAGGCCGCGAGGCTGTATCTGGAAGGCATCGGCCAATGACCGGGCTTTGCGATTGACGGTTGGATAAACAACACCCCGATATAAAGGAGAATCAGATATGAGGCTTGTCGTTGCAAAGGACGGCTCCGGCGATTTCACCACTGTCCAGGCTGCCGTGGATGCCATTCCCAAATCCCCCGACTGGTCGGAGATATACATTAAAAACGGAGAATACCGTGAGCGCGTGGTGGTCAACAAACCCCATTTGCGCCTGGTGGGCGAATCCGCCGCGGGCGTGGTTATCACCCATTCGGCCTGCGCCAAGGACAAGTTCCCCGATGGCACGGAAAAAGAGACCTTTCTCTCCTTTACACTCTTAACCGCCGCGCCGGATATCATCGTTGAGAACCTGACCGTTCGCAACGACGCCGGCGACGGTCGCATTGTGGGACAGGCCGTGGCCGTGTACGCGGCGGGGGACCGGGGCGTGTGGCGGAGCTGCCGCCTGATCGCCTGCCAGGATACGCTGTTCTGCGGGCCCTTGATGGAAAAGGTGATCAGGGAGGTCGCTCCCTACGCCTGCGACGCGGAGTGTGTGTTCTTTGTGGGCAACTGTCCGCCCACCTACAGCCGCCAGTACTTTGAAGGCTGCTTCATACAGGGTGACGTGGATTACATATTCGGGCCCTATCGCTGCTGGTTTGAGGGCTGCACGCTGTATATGAACGAGCGCGGCGGCTGGTACACCGCCGCCAACACCGCCGAGACCCAGCCCTGGGGCATGGTTTTCCATGCCTGTCGGCTCACAGGCGAATGTAAGCCGGGTATGGGCTATCTGGGTCGCCCGTGGCGCGCCTTTGCCCGCACGCTGTTCATGGAATGTGACATGGACGAGCATGTGAGCCCCCTGGGTTTCGCGGACTGGGACGAGATTCGCGTGGTTACGGATCGTCTGGGCGAGTGGCGCACCACCGGCGCACGGGCGGACCAAAGCGCGCGTCACCCCATGCAGAAGCGCATGACGGACGAGGAAGCCGGGGCCGTCACGCTCCAGACGGTGCTGTCCGGATGGACGCCGGAGGGCTGCGCGAGGGATCTGCGCGCCCACGTGAGCGATCTTGAGGGCGTCGACGCCTTTGTTAACCGCTTCCTGGAGGATTACGTTCCCTATAAGACCTATTGGAACTATGAAGACGGCTGCGTGCTGAAGGGCTGCGCCGACCTGTACCGGGCCACCGGCGATGCGGCCTGCCGTGAATACGTCCTCAATTATATGCAAAATTATGTGCTGCCCGACGGGACCATTCCAAATTTCGAGACGGGCAAGTACAATATCGATTCCATCAACTGCGGCAAGACGCTGTTCTTTGCGCTGGATGAAACCGGCGACGGGCGCTATCGCGCGGCGGCGGATTTCCACGCCAAACGGCTTGAGACCCATCCCCGGTGCAGCTGCGGAAACTACTGGCACAAGGAGATCTACCCGGAGCAGATCTGGCTGGACGGCCTGTATATGGCGCAGCCCTTCCGGGTGGAATACGATATGCGCTTCGGCGGTAAACAGCAGGCGGCGGACGTGGTCATGCAGTTCAAAAACGTGCGCAGGTACCTGTACAACCCGGAAAAGGGCCTGTACTACCATGCTTGCGACGTGGCGAAGGCGCAGCCCTGGGCCAACCCCGATACGGGCTGCTCTCCGAACTTCTGGCTCAGGTCCATGGGCTGGTACCTGATGGCCCTGGCGGATTGCCTGGAGCTGATGGACAAGCAGCTGTATGAACACTGGCGCGCGCTGCGGGATCTGTTTGTGGAGGCCGTCGCTGGCATCAAGCGCTGGCGGGACGATGAAACGGGTCTTTTCTATCAGGTGATCGACCGCGCGGATGTGCCGGACAATTATCTTGAAACCTCCGGCAGTGCCATGGTGATCTACGCCCTGCTCAAGGGTGTGCGCCTGGGCGTGCTGGACGGTGAAAAATATGCGGCCCTCGCCCGCGCGGGCTTTGAAAGCCTCACAGCCCGCAAGCTGCGCCGGGACGGGGACGGCAAGTGGCATTTGCAGGATATTTGCCTGGTGGCGGGCCTGGGTCCCGGCGAAAAGCGGGACGGCAGCGTGGCCTATTACCTCAGCGAGCCCAGGGTGGACGACGATGCAAAGGGCGTCGGCCCGTGGATGATGGCGCTGGCCGAGTACAGGAGACAAGAGGCATGAAATGTTTGTTCGTTTCCTCCAGAAGCTGCACGGTCCTTTTGGACGAGGCGGGGGATTATTATGCCAGGGTGCCCGCGAGGCTGGTGCTGAACGGGCGCGAGCTGGGACGGGAGGCGCGCTCTGTGGCCTCCCTGTTCTCCCTTGTGCCGGATACAGATTATTGTCTTCGGGCGCTGCGCGAAGGCATGGCCCCGGAGGAGCTGCGCTTCCGGACGGCACAGGAAAAATGCGTAATGAACGTCCGGCGCTTCGGCGCCAGGGGCGACGGGCTTTCGGACGATACCGCGGCGGTGCAGGCGGCCATACTTTGCTGCCCGGAGGGGGGCAGGGTCCTCGTGGATGCGGGCGAATACCGCGTGGGGCCGCTGTTTTTGAAGAGTCATATCACGCTGGAGCTTGCCCGGGACGCGACGCTGCGCCTTTTGACGGACCGTTCGCGCTTTCCCATACTTCCCGGGGCTATTCCCGATGCCGATGGCGAAGGGGAGACGCTGCTGGGCACCTGGGAGGGTAACCCGCTGGACAGCTTCGCCTCGGCGCTGACGGGCATCGGCGTTGAGGACGTGCGCATCATCGGCGAAGGCGCGGTGGACGGCTGCGGTCAGATGGGGGATTGGTGGATCAATCCCAAGGTCCCCAGAGGCGCGTTCCGGGGAAGACTGCTGTTTTTGCGCGATTGCGCGAACATCACCGTCCAGGGCGTGACCTTCAGAAACAGCCCCGCATGGAACCTGCACCCCTGCTTCAGCAAGCGGCTGCGCTTTTTCAACATCGCCGTAGAGGCCCCGGCCAGCAGCCCCAATACGGACGGCTTTGACCCGGAAAGCTGCCGCGATGTCAAGGTTTACGGCGCGCGCTTTTCGGTGGGGGACGATTGCGTAGCCATCAAGTCCGGCAAGCTGTACATGGGCATGAAGTATCAGCGCTCCTGCGAGGATGTTGAAATCGCCTGGTGCGCCATGCTGGACGGTCATGGCGGCGTGACAGTGGGCAGCGAGCTGGCCGGCGGCGTGCGCAATGTGCGCGTCCACCACTGCTTTATGAGGGGCAACGACCGCGGCCTGCGCATCAAGACCCGGCGGGGCCGCGGCAAATTCGCCGTGGCGGACGATATCCGCTTTGAGGATGTGCGCATGGAGGGCGTCAAGGCTCCGCTGGTGATCAACTGCCTGTATTTCTGCGACCCGGACGGCCATGCCCAGTGGGTGCAGTCCAGAGAGCCGCGGCCCGTGGACGATACCACGCCCACTGTGGGCGAGATTCGCTTTGAGCGCGTCAGCGCCACCGACTGCCAGGGCTGTGTGGCCTATGTGCTGGGTCTGCCGGAGCGCCCGGTGGAGCGCGTCCTGCTCCGGGACTGCGCGTTTGAATTTGCGGAGGATGCCGCGCCCATGACGCCCGCGATGGCAGAGGGCGTAGAGCCCTGCGTGAAGCGGGGCGTGGTGGCCATGTTTGCCCGGAAGGTTGAGCTTGAGGACGTACGCCTTCACGGCGTGCAGGGCCAGAGCGTGGAGGCCGTGGGCGTGGGCGAGGTGCGCACGCAGCGGATGACCCTCAAATGATGACCGTTTTGTGCATAAGAAGGTACGCTTTTGACATGTACGATTTATGTCATAAATTTTATAATGATAATAGATTGATTATGTTAACCGGTATGTGCCGGGAGGTGACGACGTGAGGCGGCAGATGACGGTGGCGCAGTATCGCGCGATCGATTTGACGCTGTTTGCGCTGATCCTCACCGTAACGGAAACAGTCATCGCCCTCGCGGCAAGGCTCTGGTTCCCGGGGGAGATCTACACGGTATCGGCGGTTGCCGCGGTGACGGCCATCGTCATGGCGCGCTGGGGCCCCTGGGCCGCGATCCACGCGGTGCTGGGCGGCGTCGTCTTCTGCCGCGCGTCCGGGGCGCAGCCGTGGCAATACGCGGTGTATTGCGCAGGAAACCTGCTGGGCTTGGGCGGGCTTTTCGTGATACGCGCCCTCGGGGGCGGCGAAAAGCTGCGGGCGGACGGCCTGAAATGCGTTGCCTACGCCGTATCGGTGCTGCTCATGATGCAGCTTGGCCGCGCGGCAGTGTCCCTGGCCTTCGGCGTCAGCCTCGCGGACGCGGTTGGGTTTTTCGCAAGCGATGTTCTTTCTTTGCTGTTTACGGCGTTAATCGTGTGGATCGCCCGGCGGCAGGACGGCCTTATTGAAAATCAAAAGCGCTATCTTTTGCGCGTTGCGCAGGAGTTCAAAAGGGAAAAGGAGGATTTTGATGAAAGGTAAAGCAGTGGATTATCTGGTTTTGGATCAAGCCAGCGGCACCTATCATGAAAACCCCGAACAGGTTGTTCGAGATGATGTGGAGAAGCATTACTGGCTTCACGTCGCCCGCACAGTCGCAAAGGATTGGCGGCTGTACCTGATGCTGGTGCCCACCATACTCGTATTCCTATTCTGGCGCTACCTGCCCATGTATGAGCTGCTGGGCTCGTTCAAGGTATCTGATGAGGTCAAGCCGGTGTCGGAGCAGTTCTTCGCGGGCTTCTCCTATTTCAGAACGCTGCTCGTGGGCGGCCAGGGTCTTTCCACGGAATTCTGGCGTTCCCTGCGCAACACCTTCCTGCTCAGCTTCTATGGCCTGTGCTTCGGCTTCCCGATGCCGATCATACTGGCGCTGTTCTTCAATGAGATCAAATCCGACATTGCCCGAAGCGCCTACCAGGTCATGACCTATTTGCCCAAGTTCATGTCCACCGTCGTCATGACAAGCCTTGTGACCATGCTGGTCAAGCAGGGATCGCTGACCAGCAGCATGGGCATCCTTTCCCAGTTCCTTTCCAATATCGGCCTTATTTCCAAGGAAATGGCCCAGAACGGCCTTTTGAACAATCCGAATTACTTCAGGGCGATTTACCAGATCAGCGGCATCTGGGAGGGCGCGGGCTATGACAGCATCGTGTTCTTCGCGGCCATCATCGCCATTTCGCCCACCAGCTATGAGGCGGCGCAGATCGACGGCGCGGGCAAAATGTCCCAGATGCGCTATGTGGTGCTGCCCAGCATCCTCTCCACCATTGTGATCATGCTGATTACACGCATCGGTTCGCTGCTGAACATCGGATACGAAAAGGTGCTGCTGCTCTACAACACCAATACCTACGTTACCGCCGATGTCGTGTCCACCTTCGCGCAGCGCTACGGCCTTGCCGGCGCTCAAAAGGGCATAGCCTCCGCCGCGGAGATGATGAACAATGTCATCGGTATGCTGCTGGTTATCGGCGCGAATACCATCGCCCGGAAGGCGACGGACGTTTCGCTGTACTAAGGAGGTTTCAATATGAAAAGAAAGCTTGAGATCTCTGAACTCATTTTCAAGGTCATCAGCTATACGCTTTTGACGGTGTTCGCGCTGGGCTGCCTGTATCCCTTCCTGTATGCCATTTCCGCCTCTATCAGCGGGCGGCACGCGGTGGAGTACGGCGAAATTGTGCTGTTCCCGAAGGATGTTCAGTTTGACGCCTTCAGCCAGATGTTCGGAGACAACATGTTCTGGAACGCCTATTCCAACACGCTGTTTCTGACCTTCTATGGCACGCTGTGGGCGCTGGGCGTGGCCATTTTGGGCGCCTACGCGCTGAGCAAGAAGCGCCTGCTGTTCAGAAAGTTTTTCAACTTTTATCTGGTGTTCACCATGTGGTTCGCGGCGGGCATCGTGCCCCAGTACCTGAACTATCTGGCCACCAAGGATGTTTTCAACTCCATGGGCATCACGGACGACAAGTGGCTGGTTGTCATCGCCATGGGTATGGCGGCCATGAACATCATCCTGCTGCGCAACGCCTTTGAAAATGTGCCGGGAGAGATCGAGGAGGCCGCCATCGTGGACGGCGCCAGCGAATTCCAGGTCCTCCAGAAGGTATTTATTCCCATGTCAAAGTCCACCATCGCGACGGTGGCGCTGTTCTTTGCCATCTCCCGCTGGAACGGATATTTCTGGGCGCGCCAGATGATTTCCAACCAGAACGAGCATCCGCTGCAGGTATTCATCAGGCTCAGGCTTGAACAGTATACGGACCCTGAGGCCATGGCGGGCTGGAATTATTCCTACGCTTCCGATTCGGTGATCTATGCGCTGATCGTCTGCTCCATCGTGCCGATTCTGATCATCTATCCCTTTATCCAGAAGTACTTCGCCAAAGGCGTTAACGTCGGTGGTGTGAAGGAATAAATCAATGCGAGGAGGAACCCATCAATGAAGAAAACCCTTTCCCTGGTCATGGCGCTTGCGCTGGTACTTACGCTCTTTGCGGGCGCCGCGATGGCGGAATCGACGCTGACCTATGCCGAAGGCACCGTGCTGCGCATGGCGACCGGCTACAACAGCGCCAAGACCGGCATCTCCTTTGACGCTGAGACCGCCGGCAGCGGCGTGACTCTGGCCGACGGCAACACCTACAACGCCGGCGACCTGAAGCCCACCTGGGTGGAGGTCGAGAATGTCCTGGGCGTCAAGTTTGAGGACAAGTACCAGGGCAACAGCGCTGCCAAGGAGTTCGAGTACTGGAAGGATCGCCTGGGCGAGGTCGATATGATCAGCGGCACTGCCGCCACCCTGTCCGAGTACGGCGAGGCCGGCAGCCTGGTGAACCTGGCCGAGTATCTGGACCAGATGCCCAGCTTCAAGGCCTATCTGGAAGCCAACCCCATCGTGCGCCTGTCCATCACCGGCAACACCGATACCGGCGCGATCTACTTCAGCCCCTACTTCGACGGCGTCAACGACATTGAGCGCATGCCCCTGATGCGCGTTGACTGGGTTGTGAAGCTGCTGGACGGCGAGGGCGAATTCACCGCCGACGCCTGCAACGACCTTCCCGACCCCGTTTACCAGCCCTACATGCCCATCAGCGGCACCGTCGATATTGATACCGTGACCCTGGACGGCACCGGCACCGAAATCATCACCAAGAACTACGACGCCTTCGGCAATGTGGTGGCCGTGATGAACGACGCCGGCGCCCTGACCGGCGTGCAGGCCGTGAACCTGCTGCGCGAGTACATCGATAAGGTGTACGACGGCTACTATGGCACCGCGCGTTCCAACCTCTTCATCGGCCAGAACGCCGCGTGGGACGTGGATGAGCTGGTCGCGCTGCTGCGCTGCGTGGTCGCCAATCCCCAGACCCTCAACGGCACCGATTCCGTGCAGGGCCTGTTCTCCCGCGAGGAGAGCAACAACCAGCGCCGCGTGGATATGTTCCGCTTCGCCGGCCACCTGTTCGGCGTGCGCGGCCTGGAGTCCAGACAGGATTACCTGTACATTGACACCGACGGCAGCCTGCATGACGCCCGCCAGGAGGTTGCCTCCTACGAAGCCGTCGCCCGTATGCACGACATGGCTCAGGAGGGCCTGATCTCCAAGGCGTTCCTGGACAGCTCCGAGGAGAACAGCGGCACCTATCTGGAAAATGACCTGGGCTTCATGAGCTATGACTACAACCAGACCCAGACCATCATGAACGCCACCAAGCTGAACGACGGCGAGAAGTACATGGCGGTCATGGTTCCCGTGGCCCGCTGGTACGACGGCACCGACGAGAACGGCGTGTACATGCGCTTCACCGAGTCTTGGCGTTCTGTCAAGACAGACGGCTGGGGAATCTCCAAGGCCGGCGTCGAAGGCAACCAGGACAAGCTGAACGCCGCGCTGGCGCTGATCGACTACGCCTACTCCGAGAAGGGCCAGATCCTGATGAGTTACGGCCCGGACGCCTTCATCAAGACCAACGA
The DNA here is from genome assembly GCA_017459565.1 of Clostridia bacterium. Lineage (GTDB taxonomy): Bacteria > Bacillota > Clostridia > Christensenellales > Aristaeellaceae > UBA2862. The sequence continues at coordinate 21,784 of JAFUCP010000029.1, forward strand.
CGACGGCAGCTACGTCACCTTCACCTTCAACGGCAAGGAGATGCCCGTCATCGCCGACGCGACCTATGAAGAGCTGTGGGATAAGGCCAACGGCAACTACACCAACTATGCCCGCATGTACCTGGGCTCCACCCTGTCCTTCGCCAAGAGCCAGGCCTTCGAGTATCAGTGCACCCACGAGGTCGGCAAGGAAGGCGCCGGCAAGATCTCCGTTGCCATCGCTCTGGGCACCATCAACCATCCCGAGCTGGCCGTGATGGACAACGGCTGGTACACCTCCGTGCCCACCGTGCTGCCCAACACCAAGACCGAGAGCGACATGATCAACACCTTCAGCGAGCTGACCTCCAGCGGTAAGTTCGCCAGCAACAAGGATGGCGAGAACGTGTTCGTGGACATAATCGTCAAGGGCTTCACCGGTGAGAACATGACCAGCGCCGAGGAAGCTGCGGCCACCGTTACCGACAGCTGGGGCGGCACGCAGTACCTGTTCCTGAAGTCCTCCGCGTGGCAGCGCCTGCAGGCCTACTACGCTTCCCTGAACGGCTGATCCTGAACCATTTTCGCGGCTGACGGCCGCAACAACCCTGCCCGCCCCGAACAGGGGCGGGCGGGAATCCTACGATAGCGGGGGAAAGATCGTCATGTATAAAAAACAAATGAGTGCGCAGCGCATCATATGTCTTTTGTCAATCGTCGCCAGTGTGCTTGTATTCATATACGCGCTTGGGATCATGACAGATATGTATGACAGTCTCAAGCCCACGATGATGAACGATAACGACTATACCCAGACCATGGTGCCCGGCTCCATCGTCTATTACGACATGCAGCCCTTCAACCGCGTGCTGCTGCGCGTGGGCATCGGGCTGATCCTCCTGTCCTGCCTGCTGTTCATTACGAACACCCATTCGCGCAGGAAATACTACATCGGCAACTATGTCGCCGTACTGTTGAACGTGGCCGCAAACGTCATCGCGGCAATCTGGGCGCACGGGCAGATCACGGCTTTCCGCGCGCAGTTCCTTCAGGTCGACTTCGCGGCACTGGAAATGTTCTCCCAGGCCATGAAGACGCTCTATACCGAATCCACCTTCTGGTTTGACGCCCATTACGCGGTCTTTGCGCTGACGCTCTTCTCGTCCGCGCTGCTGATGGTCAATGTCATCTGGAAGATGAGGCTCATGAAAGAAGAAAGACAGCTGATCGAGGCCGGAAAGGCGGTGTCGGCATGAACGAAGAACGCACGATAAAGCTTGATCGCTTGCGCTATACCAAGAACGCAGCTTCCTCGAGGCTGGCGATTTTGGCCATCCTGCTGGATGTGCTGTTCTTTGTCAGCATCTATAAATCCGATGTGGGCTCATATTATTACAATATCCTCATCGGCGCCTCGATTCTCTATAACCTGATATTTATGCTCGCCGCGTTCCTCGCGTCCGAGGGCGTGAAAAACTACAAGGCGAACTATTCCTGGCTGTTGATCGCCCTGGGCGTGATACAGGTGGTGCGAATATTCATCATTCCCATGCAGGCCCATTCCGCCACGGTTACGGTGGGCGGCGCGGAGACTGTGGTCATGGGCAGCGGCCAGTTTATCCGGGTGATCATCTATCTCGTCGCCTCCGCTGCGTGTCTGTTTGCAAGCGCCGTTATCAACCTGCAAAAGAGCCGCGCGCTGGCGCAGCACGTCGCCTCTCTGGGCGAGGCCAAGGCGTAAGGAGGGGTCACAATGGCAGAACTGAGCTTACAGCATATCGATAAAATATACGACAACAATGTGCAGGCCGTCTTTGATTTCAACATCGACGTGAAGGACGGCGAGCTGATCGTATTGGTCGGACCGTCCGGCTGCGGCAAGTCCACCACGCTGCGCATGGTCGCCGGCCTTGAGGATATTTCCAACGGCAAGCTCTTCCTGGACGGCAGGGATATTACGCAGACCCCCGCCAAGGACCGCGATATGGCCATGGTGTTCCAGAATTACGCGCTGTACGGCCATATGACGATTTATGAAAATATGGCCTTCTCGCTGACGCTGCGCAAGGAGGACCCCAATGTCATTCACAAGAAGGTACTTGCTGCGGCGGAGATTTTGGGCCTTACCAGCCAGCTGAACAAGAAGCCCTCCCAGCTTTCCGGCGGACAGCGCCAGCGCGTGGCGATGGGACGCTCCATCGTGCGCAACCCTAAGGTCTTTCTGTTCGATGAGCCGCTGAGCAACCTGGATGCGAAGCTGCGCGGCGCTACCCGGCGGGAGATACTGCTTCTGCACAAGCGGCTCAGCGCCACCATGCTCTACGTTACCCACGATCAGACGGAGGCGCTGACGCTGGCCGACAGAATTGTTTGCATGTCCATGGGCCACGTGCAGCAGATCGGTACGCCCCTTGAGCTATACGATTCCCCGAACAACCTGTTCGTGGCGGGCTTTATCGGTTTGCCGCCCATGAATTTCTTTGATGTGACCTTCGAGGATGGAAAGCTCAAGGGCAAGGGCTTTGAAGTGTCTCTTTCCGACGAGGAAAAATACACGCTGTCCGACTATAACCGCCAGGAGATTACGCTGGGCGTGCGCCCGGAGGACATTGTGGAGGGCGGGACGCTGCATGTGAAGGTGTTCTCCAATGAAAACCTGGGTATGAACACGCTGGTACACGGTCATATGGGCGCCAACGGAGAAAACCGCATTTCCGCCAAGCTGCGCGGCTGGACGGATTATAAAAACGGAGACGAGGCCATGGTCAGCTTCAAGAGGAAGCATTTCTTTGACAAACAGACCACGAATTCGATTCGGAAGGGGGAGAGGTAAGTCATGGCAAAGCAGCCCGGCGGCTTCAAGGAATTTATGCGTAAGCGCATCGTCTCCCTGAAACGCAAGCCACAGATGATTGCGTTTGTGGTGCTGATCCTCGCGTTTGTATACTATTCTTTGAACCTGACGAATATCTCGAATACGACGGCAAAGATTCAGAGCCCGAACATGGGCCTTTGCGGCTTTGCCACCATGCTGTTTTCGATTCTTTCGATGGTTTGCTTCCTGAACGCATTTCCCCATCGCAAAAAGGCGAACATTCCCATGCTGGTCATCATGTTTGTGATGATAGGGATCATCATATTCTGTGACAGCTACTATGGCCTCTGCATCACCAGCGCGATCACCCGCGAGAACAACCCCATTGACGCCACGGGCACCAACAGCTATATCGCCGTCGCACAGACGGTTCTCGCGGTCCATCGGATTATCGTGATCGTCGGCGTGGCATTGTTGGCGCTCCTGCCTGTCTATTCGAAGCTGCTTCGAAGGATCAACACCTCCGTCGAGATCGAGGGTAACGGCGGTATGAGTGCAATTGATATCAGCGGAGAGGACGCCTGAGCCTGTGGGCGCCGCGTCGGGCGGATGGTTTGGCGCGAGGTGAATCGAAGTGAAGAGGAAGAAAACGGCGACGGAGGAAAGGCGCTCGGCGGCGGATTATTACAAGCTGAATTTGAAGGCTGTGGACGACCTGGTTACGGCGGACAAATCGAATTCGCCCAAGGTCAGCCCGGAGGAGCTTCGGAAGTACCGATCAGGAATCAGGCTTTCGCTGCCGAATTGGCTGAAGGTCGTACTCATCAAGGCGTGGTTTGCGGGCTCCGTCTGTTTCTTCTTCCTGTGGGGGTTGGGCAATTATGTGACCGACCAGTTGGACAAGCTGTTCATCGTCGCACTGGCCCTGGGCGTCGTCACCGATCTGTTGACCAACAACGCGCTGCGCTTTCTGGCCAGGACGCCGGGCGCGAACGACCGCTGGATGATGCTCTCCCAAAAGCGATATATATCGCTGCCGCTGAACATACTGTACGCGATGCTGCTGATGTTCTGCGTCGTGACGACCTACAACGCCATCAACGCTGCCATCATAGCGCTGACGGGCGTGAAGGACAGGATTCCTCTCGGGGTCGGCCCCATATTGTTCGGCGTGTTTACAACGGCCTGGGATTTGCTGTTCCTGGCCATGAAGCGAATGCTCGGCAGGATGCTGGAGGACGCGAAGCGAACCGCCGGATAGGTGGCGCCATTTACGGCACGTCATCGGAATCAAAGGCTTTGCCGAAGACTTCCTTCGAGGCGAGAATGTGCTGCTCCCGATAGACGCTGGGAGCGACACCGAACTGCTTTTTGAACATTCTGGAGAAGTAGAGCGGCTCGCGGAAGCCGCAGGATCGGCTGATATCCGCGACGCTGGAGCCGGTGGCATCGACGAGAGAACGGGCGGATTGCTCCAGCCGGACGTCGTTCAGGAATCTGTGCGGTGTGAAGCCCGTTTCCCTTTGGAAGAGCTTGCGAATATAATCATAGCTGAACGGAAGGGAACGGAGGTATGTCTCCAGCCTGTAATCGCAGTCGCGAAAGTGCTGTAGAATATCGCGCTTTATATCCTCCACTACGCTGGGCCTTGGATGGGAGGCGCGCAGCGAGGCGGAAATGTAGCAGCAGACCAGATAGCCATAAGCGCCCAGAAAGCTGGAACGGCTGCTGTCCGGCGACTGATAGTGGTACGCGATGGCCGTGAACACATTGCGCATATTGTGTGCGCTGTCATCGCAGGCGACGATGGGCTCTCTGGCTGAAAATCCAGGTGCGCACATGTGGATTGAGATGGCCTCAAAGCCCGTGGGGCTTAAGCATGTCCGGGTCAGCCCCGGGGGAATCGCAACGGCGTTTCCCGCCCTGAAGGGCAGGTGCAGTCCGTCAAACACAAGTGTGCCCTCGCCCTGGGTGCAATAGATCAGTTCCCAGTCGTCAAGCGCTTCGCGGGAAACGCTGTACGCATTGTACAGCTTTGTTACGTGTATTATGTCGTTCATAGTGGCTCCTTTGGGAGTGGGTCGCGGTGTCAGACGGCGCGGGACTGCGCTGTCCGGGTTATTATAGCAGAAAACATCCGTTTTGTCCAATACAGGTCTGAAATGTCCTTATGCGAATGGGGACGGGGTCGTTATCCATGAATATCGAGGAGGCAGTGCTATGGCGTACCTGACGCTGAAAAACATCAACAAGATTTACCCCAATGGATTCCATGCCGTGCATAATTTCAACCTGGAAATTGAAAAGGGTGAATTTGTTGTTTTCGTGGGCCCTTCCGGTTGTGGAAAGTCGACGACGCTTCGCATGATCGCCGGGCTTGAGGATATCTCCAACGGCGAATTTCTGATCAACGGGCGCCGCGCCAATGAACTCGGCCCCAGAGAGCGTGAAATTGCCATGGTGTTCCAGAGCTACGCGCTATATCCCCAGATGACGGTTTATGACAACATCGCCTTTGGACTGACGCTGCAGGGCGTGGACGAGGATGTCATTGAGGAGCGGGTCAATAATACCGCGCGGATCCTTGGCCTGACCGATTACCTGGACCGCCTGCCCCGCGCCCTTTCCGGTGGCCAGCGCCAGCGCGTCGCCATCGGCCGCGCCATCATCCGCAAGGTGGGCGTGTTTCTGATGGACGAACCGCTGAGCAACCTGGACGCGAAGCAGCGCGTGACCATGCGCTATGAGATTGCCCAGATTCATCGGAACACCGGCGCAACGACGATCTATGTCACCCACGATCAGACGGAGGCCATGACGCTGGCGGACCGCATCGTGGTGATGAAGGACGGCTATGTGCAGCAGGTCGGCACGCCCTATGAGCTGTATTTCCGTCCCGCAAACGTGTTCGTGGCGGGCTTCATCGGGGAGCCGCCTATGAACTTCATTCGCGGCACCGTCAGAAACGGCGCGCTGAAATTCGGCGATACGCCGCTGGAGCTTTCAAGAAAATTCGCGGATATCGCCAGGTATGAGGGCAAGGAAATCGTATTTGGCTTCCGGCCCGAGGCCATTCACCTGGGCGCCCGGGAGGATGCCTATGTGTTGACCAGCCGCGTGGAGCTTACGGAGATGCTGGGCGACAACACCAATGTATACATCCATTCCGGCGAGGACCAGGCCATATTGAAGGTCGATTCCCACGATACGCCTGAAACGGATGTGGATATCACCTTCTCCATCCCCATGGAGAGTGTCTATCTGTTTGATGGGGAAAACGAAAACGTGATCTGCTGATCGCGGCCAACCGGTAAAGACAGGTGAGCAATGCCCATGCCAACGCGCGCGGCGCGCCGGAATGACCGGCATGCCGCGCGCGTCATCGTTGCGTTATCAAAACCATCCATGATAGTACAGGCGAGGTATATGATGGATTACGAACAGGCCGCCAGCCGCTGCTGGCTGGAAATCGATCTTGACGCCGTAGAGGCAAACTACGCCTCCGCCGTGCGCCTGTGCGGCGAAGGCGTGCGGGTGATCTGCGTACTCAAGGGCAACGCCTATGGACTGGGCGCAGCGAAGCTGAGCCGCGTGCTGGCGGCGGCGGGCGCGGATCTGTTCGCCGTAGCGGAGCTGGGGGAGGCACTGGAGATCAAACGTGCCTGCGGGCGGGACGTGCTGGTGCTGGGGATGGTCGCTCCGGTGCAGCTGGACGCTGCAGTGCGCTGCGGTGTGATCTTTACGGCCTACTCCCTTCAGGCGGCGCAGGCGATCGATGCCGCCGCCGCGCGCGCCGGGACCGTTGCGCGCGTCCACCTGAAGCTGGATACAGGTATGCACCGACTGGGCCTCGATGCCGAGAGGGATATGGAGGATGCCTTGGTCATCTGCCGCTTGCCGCATATCAGGTTGGAGGGCTTGTTTACCCATCTGGCCCTGCGCACGCTGCAGGCGGACGCGGCGCAGATCGGTCGCTTCCTGTTCGCCAGAGACGCGCTGGTGAAGGCAGGCGTGGATTGCGGTATGCTGCACGCATCGGACAGCATCGGCATGGTGCGCTATCCCGGATATCGCTTTGACGCCGTGCGCACTGGCGCATGGCTTTACGGCATGGTGCCCAGCCGCTATCCCAATTCAAACGGCGAGTGTCGAATGGCCCTGCGGCTGATGACGCGCGTGGTGCAGCTGCGCCGCGTAGCGGCGGGGGAATACGTAAGCTATGACGAGGACCATCCGCTGTCACGTGACAGCGTCGTCGCCACGCTCTCGGCGGGCTACGCGGACGGCTATCCGAGGATCAACAACACCGGCGCGGTACAGGTGCGCGGATGCCGCGCGCCCATCGTGGGACTGACATGCATGGACCAGATGACGGTAGACGTGACCGATGTGCCCGGCGTTCAGACAGGGGACGCGGTGACGCTGATCGGCGACGGCATAGGCATCGCCGAGGTGGCGGATTGGGCGCATACCAATCGAAACGACCTGCTCTGCCGCTTTGGGCGCAGGGTGCCCAGGGTATATATGCGCGGCGGGCTCGTGGATGAGGTAGAAGCCGTGGAACAAATTTGAGCAGAAGGAGAGAAATCGATGATCAAGCCGAAGCCGCTTCACAGGGGCGATACGATTGGACTGGTGGGCATATCCGGCGCGCTGCAAAAGCCGGAGGAAAAGTATCCGAAAATGATGGAGGCCATCGAGAAGATGGGCTATAAGGCCATCGTGGCGGACAGCTGCCTTGAAAAATACGGCTATCTTTCCGGCACCGACGCCTCCAGGGCAAAGGGCCTCAACCAGATGTTCGCGGACGACCGGGTGGACGCCGTGGTATGTATGCGCGGCGGCTATGGCGTGGCGCGCATGTTGGATCTGGTGGACTTTGACGTGATCCGCGCAAACCCTAAGATCATGCTGGGTTATTCGGATATCACGGCGCTGCATACGGCCATCCACCAAAAAGTTGGCATGGTGACCTTCCACGGCCCGATGCCCTCTACCAGCTGGATCAGCTTTGACGCCTATACCCGCGACAGCATGGTGCGCGCGCTGACTTCCACAAGCCCCCTGGGAATCATGAGCAACCCGGAGGGGGTGGAGCCGAAGTGCATCGTTCCCGGGCGCTGCGAGGGGCAGCTGGTGGGAGGCAACCTGTCGCTGATCGCCTCCGCTTGCGGCACGCCCTACGCGCTGGATGTGACCGGCAAGGTGCTGGTTCTGGAGGATATCGGGGAGTATATCTACCGGCTGGATTCCATGCTTACGCAGCTGAGGCAGGCAGGCATGTTCGCCGCCTGCGCCGGAGTGGTGCTGGGGGGCTTCACCAATTGTAATGAGGAATATGAGGATTACGCCCTGCACCTTGAGGATATCATCAGGGATATTATCGTCCCGGCGGGCAAGCCGGTGCTGGCGAATATGTCCATCGGGCACATGGATACCAAGATGACCATACCGCTGGGTGTAAATTGCGTGCTGGATGCCACCGCCGGAACGCTTACCATTACCGAGTCGGCGCTGTCTGAATAGCGCGCATGATAACAAAGCGCAAAAAATCCGCCTGTTTTCGGCGGATTCTTTGCGCTTGAAATGAACGTTTATTCCAACATCCCCATTCGGTCCAGCACCAGCGCGCACTGCATGGCGACACCTATGGGCAGGCAGCGCTCGTCGGGCACGAGGTCCTTGCTGTGCAAGCTCGGGGCGGGCAGACTTGCGGAGCAGCCCAGGTGCCAGAAGGCTCCGGGGACCTTTTCCACAAAGTAGGAAAAATCCTCGCCGCCCATGCTGGGCTCCTCGCGCAGCTGGGCGTTTTCGGGCCCCAGCAGCTCAGCGCCCAGGCGCAGCACGCGGGCAGCCTCATCCGGGGTGTTCATGAGGGCGCTGTAACCGGTGATGATCTCCACATCGACCTTCGCACCGCAGGCGGCGGCCACGCCTTCGCAGACCTGGCGTATCCGCGCCTTGAGCAATTCCCGCAGGGCGGGGTCCGCCGTGCGCAACGTGCCCTCAATGCGCACGACGTCACACATGATGTTGCGGGCTTCGCCACCGCGAATGGTGCCCAGGGACAGCGCCGCGGGCTTGAGGGGGTCCGCACTGCGGGAAACGACGGTTTGCAGCGCCGTAATCATTTGCGCCGCGCAAACGATGGCGTCAATGCCCGTGTGGGGTCGGGCCGCGTGGCCGGAAATGCCCCGCACGGTGATGTTGATCTCATCCGTAGAGCCGTTCAGACAGCCAGGACGGGTGTCGATCTGTCCCACGGTCATGTATGGCTGCACATGCAGGCCGTAGACCGCGTCCACGCCCTCCAGCACGCCTGCGGCCACCATCGGCTCAGCGCCGCCCAGCGTCTCCTCCGCCGGCTGAAACAACAGGCGCACGTTGCCGCACAGTTCATTTTTCATGCCGAAAAGCAGGCGGGATGCGGCCAGCAGCACGGTCATGTGCATGTCGTGGCCACAGGCGTGCATCCAGCCGTCATGCTCAGAGCGGAAGGGACAGCCCTCCGGCTCCTGTATGGGCAGGGCGTCGATATCCGCCCGCAGAGCCACGGTGGGGCCGGGGAGCGCGCCCGCGATATCGCCGACGACCCAGGTTCGGTGGGTGGAATAGGGGATGCCCAGATTGTCGAGGGTTTGCTTGATGAAGGCCTGGGTCTTGTATTCCTCAAAGCCGTTTTCCGGGATGCGGTGCAGCGAGCGGCGCACCCGGACGGTCCAGTCCTGGATGGACTGTGCCTGTTCATATAGCTCGTGAATGTTCATGCGATGTCCTTTCAAGTATTCCGTTCAGTTCATCAGATGGCAGGCCACCCAGTGCCCCGGCGCGACCTCGCGCATTTCCGGGTTCTTTTCGGTGCAGGCCTTCATGCAGTGGCGGCACCGGCTGGCAAAGGGACAGCCGGCGGGCGGGTCGATGGGCTGGGGCACGTCGCCCTGCAGCACAATGCGGTTGGACTGCTCTGCCAAATCGGGGTCTGCGATGGGCACGGCGGACATGAGCGCCTGCGTATAGGGGTGCTGCATGTTGGAGTAAAGCTCCTGGGCGGACGCCAGCTCCACCATATGGCCCAGGTACATCACGCCCACGCGGTGGGAAATGTGCCGCACCATGGAAAGATCATGACTGACGAACAGGTAGGTAATGCCCAGGCTGTCCTGCAATTCCTCCAGCATATTGATCACCTGGGCCTGTATGGACACGTCCAGAGCGGAAATCGGCTCGTCGCACACGATGAATTCCGGACGCATGGCCAGCGCGCGGGCGATGCCAATGCGCTGGCGCTGGCCACCGGAGAACTCATGGGGATAGCGGTTCAGGTGATCCTTCTTGAGCCCGACTTGCTCCACCAGCTCCGCGACGCGGGCGGTGATTTCATCCTGGACTGCACCCTGCAGCCGCATGGGCTCCCCGATGATGCTGGAGACGGTCATGCGCGGGTTCAGTGAAGCATAGGGGTCCTGAAAGATCATCTGCATCCTGCGGCGATAGGGCATAACGGCCTTCTCGTCCAGCGGCGCAATGTCCTCGCCCCGGTACAGAATCTGTCCGTCCGTGGGTTTGTACAGCCGCACCAGAGTGCGGCCCACCGTGGTCTTGCCACAGCCCGATTCGCCCACGAGTCCGAAGGTTTCTCCGGGGAACAGGTCAAAGCTCACGTCGTCCACGGCCTTAAGCTGCCTGCGCTTTGCAAACAGGGATGTGCCCACGGGGAAGTACATCTTCAAATTGCGAACTTGAATCAGCGGTTCCGCCATAGTCAAACCTCCCTTGCAACCTTGGGCGCTTTGGGGTGCATCAAGTGACAGGATACGGCATGGGTGTCCGAAAGCACCGTCCTGGGCGGCATGTATTCCCGGCACACTGGCATACAGTATCGGCAGCGCGGCGCGAAGGGACAGCCCTTGGGCGGCATCAGCATGTCCGGCGGCGTGCCCTTGATGGGAATCAGCTTTTCCTCCGGGTCGCCGTTGATCCTGGGAATCGAATTCAGAAGTCCCCAGGTGTAAGGGTGCTTCGGCGCGTAGAAGATTTCCCGTGCGGTGCCCTCCTCGCAGATGGTGCCGCCATACATCACCAGGATGCGGCTGCACATGCTGGCGATCACGCCGAGGTCGTGGGTGATCATGATGATGGAGGTCTGCGTGGTTTGCTTCAGATGGTTCAGAAGATCCAGAATCTGGGCCTGTATGGTCACGTCCAGCGCCGTGGTGGGCTCGTCTGCAATCACCATCTTCGGCCCGCAGGCGACGGCGATGGCGATCATCACCCGCTGGCGCAGGCCGCCGGACAGCTCATGGGGATACTGCTTCAGCCGCGCTTCGGGGTTGGGAATCTCCACCTGTCTTAACAGCTCCAGCGCCCTTGCGCGGGCCTGCGCCTTGCGCATATTGCGGTGTATCCTGAGCGGCTCGGTCAGCTGGCTCTCCACTGTAAACAGCGGGTTCAAGCTGGTCATGGGGTCCTGAAAGATCATGCCGATCTCGCTGCCGTGCATGGCCCGCAGCTCCCGGGGACTCAACTGTGTCATCTCCCGGCCGTCAAAGCGGATAGAGTCGGCGGTAATGGCTGCGTAATTGGGCAAAAGCCCCATCACAGACAGCATGGTCACGCTCTTGCCGGAGCCGGATTCGCCCACGATACCCACGGATTCGCCCTGATCGACATGGAACGATATGCCGCGCACAGCCTGCACCGTGCCCACCCCGATACTGAACGAGGTATTCAGATTATTGACTTCCAACAGCTTCATCGTCCCGCCTCCTTACTTCTTGAGCCTCGGGTCCAGGGCGTCCCGCAGACCGTCGCCGATAAAGTTGAACGAGAACATGGTCACGCAGATGGCCAGCACGGGGAACAGCATCAGATGCGGGTACATCTGCATGACGGGGATGGCCGCGTTGGCCAGCGAGCCCCAGGAGGCCATGGGGGCCTGTATGCCGATGCCAAGGAAGGACAGGAACGCTTCTGAGAAGATGGCGTTGGGAATCAAAAAGGCGGTGGAGACGATAATGGGGCCCATGGCGTTGGGCACCAGGTGATGGATCAGCAGATGCCAGGTGTTCGCGCCGCAAAGCCTGCTGGCCAGCACGTATTCGGAGTGCTTCAGGTGCATGACCTCGCTGCGCACCACGCGGGCCGTGCCGATCCAGCTGGTAAAGCACAGCGCCAGGATGACAGAGCCCACGTTGGAACCGAAAATCAGCATGATCAGCACGATGTACAGCAGGCTGGGAAGGCTCGAAAGGATATCCACAATGCGCATCATGACCATGTCCGCGCGCCCGCCGATGTAGCCCGACAGGCCGCCATAGACGATGCCGATCACAAAGTTGATGGCGGCGGCGATGAAGCCGATGGACAGCGATATCCGCGCGCCGTACATGATGCGTATGAACTGGTCGCGGCCCAGCTGGTCGGTGCCGCAGGGATGGACCAGACTTGGCCCGCTGTTCATGTTCAAATAATCCGCGCCGTCATAGGTATAGGGGGAAACCAAGGGCATGACGATGCACAGCACGGTCATGATGAGAATCACAATCAGCCCCGCCAGGGCGAGCCTGTCTTTGCGAAAGCGCTGCCAAACGTCCTGCCAGTAGGTGATGCTGGGGCGGGCGATCTCCTCCGCGAGGGTATCGTCCGCGCCGATGACAAACATTTCATCGGGCAGGGAAGCGTAGGTTTGAGTATCCGGGATGGTATTGTTCACGCGGTTGTCCTCCCTTCTCAGGCGTTGAGGCGGACGCGGGGATCCACGATGGCCAGCAGTATATCGCTGATCAGATTGCAAATGACCACGAACATGCCGTAAAAGATCACAATGCCCATGATCATGGTGTAATCGCGGTCTGAAATGCTGCGCACGAAGTAGTAGCCCAAGCCGGGAATGGCGAAGCGGCTCTCCACAATGAAGGAGCCGGTGAGCAGCCCGGCCACCAGCGGGCCGAGGTAGGTGATCACCGGAGTCAGCGCGTTTTTGAGGGCGTGCTTGGCTACCACCATGAGTTCGCTGACGCCCTTTGCCCGGGCGGTGCGCACATAGTCCTGCTCAAGCGCCTCCAGCATGGAGGAGCGCGTCTGCCGGGCGATATAGGCGATGGGGTTCAGGGAAAGGCACAACACCGGCAGTATGTAGCACAGCCAGCTGTCCAGCCCGTAGGTGGGCAGCCAGTTCAGCTTGGCCGAAAACAGATAGCTGAGCAGCAGAGAAACCACGAACACGGGTACCGAGATGCCGATGGTGGCAAATGCCAGCGTGGCCATGTCGGCGACCTTGCCGCGGTGGATGGCGGCCAGCAGTCCCAGGGGGATGCCGATGAGCAGCGAAAAGACGACCGCCAAACCACCCACCATCGCGGAGTTGGGGAAGTGGCCGCTGATCTTTTCATTTACGGTGCCCACGGTCTTGTAGCTGATGCCCAGGTCGCCGTGGAGCAGGTTGTTCCAATAGCTCAGGTACTGCTTCCAAACAGGCTCATCCAGTCCGTAGCTGGCGGCAATGCGCTCCAGCACCTCCACGGGCACGTTCTTTTCCTCGGAGGGGCTGAAGGGCCCGCCGGGCATGGCGTGCATCATGAAGAAGGCGACGGTGATCAACACCACCATCGTCAGCACGCCGGCCAGCAGCCGCTTGCAGATGTATTTCAGCATGTTTCTCACTCCCAGACGAAACAGGATTGTGACAAAAATATACCGTTCCTATTTTACACCCTATTGTCGTTGAAATGCAATGTAAAACGGTAGAATTTGCATTTTTAACACAATATATCATTTAATCTGGCAAAATATTGAATTAACGCAAGTGTTAATATTCGCGGAATTGCTTGACAGCGGCACAAAACCTATATAATATAAGAATTGGACCCGCTTTTGACACGGGTGTGAACACAACAAGGAGGTTTGTGAGATGAAGAAACTGTTCACCATGCTCCTCATTGCCGCCCTGGCGCTGTCCATCGTGGCGGTGCCCGCGCTGGCTGAGGGCAACATGGTCATCACCGCCATTGCCGATGATCCGCAGCAGATGGATCCGACCCTGAACTCCTATTCGCGCTCTTCCCAGGTGCTGCAGAACCTGTTCAAGGGACTGTACAAGCTGGACGCGGACGGCGCCACCTATGTGCCCGCCATGGCCGAGGGAGTTGAGATTTCCGACGATCAGCTGACCTATACCTTCACCCTGCGCGACGGCCTGAAGTGGTCTGACGGCTCTGACCTGACGGCCTATGATTTTGAATATTCCTGGCTGCGTGTGCTGGACCCCGAGGTCCTGAGCAAGGCCACCAGCGATATGTGGATCGTGAAGAACGGCGAGGCCTACTATCGCGGTGAGTGCGCCCGCGAGGATGTTGGTATCAAGGCCCTGGACGAAAAGACCTTCCAGGTTGAGCTGGCGAACATCACGCCCTGGTTTTTGATGCTCACCTCTACCACCACCTTCCTGCCCGTTTCCAAGGCCGCTGTGGAAGCCGATGAGAACTGGGCCTGGAGTCCTGAGACCTACGTGTGCAACGGGCCTTACATGCTCAAGGAGTATGCTTCCCTGGACAAGATCGTCATGGTGAAGAACCCCAACTACTACAACGCTGACGAGGTCAAGCTGGACGGCGTGCAGTATTCCATCATTCCGGAGTCCTCCACCGAGCTGCTGGCCTACAAGAATGGCGATATCAACGTGTCCATCAACCTGGACCAGCAGGGTATCACCGATTTCGCCGGCACCGATGAGCTGTATCAGCTGCCCCGCATCGGCATCCAGTATTGCGACTTCAACACCCAGCTGCCCGAGTTCAGCGACAAGCGCGTCCGCCAGGCGTTCGCCATGTCCATCAACCGCGCGGTGCTGCTGCAGGCCATGGGCGTCGTCGAGAAGCCCGTTTACGGCTTCGTGCCCTATGCCCAGCCGTCCCTGACCGAGGAAGGCAAGTCCTACCGCGATATCGCCGGCGATATGTTCGCCGAGGATATCGAGGCCGCCAAGCAGCTGATGGCCGACGCCGGCTATCCCAATGGCGAAGGCTTCCCGACCATCACCATCAAAGTGCAGAACAGCAACCAGCAGAACACCCTGGCGCAGGTCCTGGGCGACATGTGGAAGACCAACCTGGGCGTGAACTACGAGATCGAAGCGCGTGAGTCCTCCGTCTATTGGGATGAGTTGGACGAGGGCCTGTTCTCCGTGGATCGCAACGGCTATACCTGCGACTACGCTGATCCCTCCGCGAACCTGAAGATTTGGATCACCGGCTCCAACGCCTATGAAAACGGCTGGGACGATCCTACCTATGACGAGATGTTCAACGCCACCCTGGCGATGACCGATCCCGCCGAGCGCGAGGCTGCCCTGATCGAGGCTGAGAAGTACCTGGTGGACGAAATGCCCGCCATGCCCGTGTATTCCATGGAGACCCAGTTCCTGGTAAAGCCTGAGGTCAAGGGCGTTATCGCGAACCCCATCGGCCATGTGAATTACGAGTACGCTTCCATCGGTTGATTACAGGACATCTGCTTTCACAATGACATTAACAGACCGAGGTCGGAACGAATCTGTTCCGACCTCGGTCTGTTAATGATATTAATGTCTTTGTATCAAATCCATGTTTTCGGGCGCGCAGGGGAGTGATAGGTATTCGGCGAAGCGACTCATCTCCCGTTCAATGGCCTCCAGCATGGTCCGGCTCGGGCGCACGCCGTCCTCCCACCACCATTGCCTGATTTTGAACAGCCCGGCCATGGAGGCGGGCTCAGGGTCAAAGCGGGCGACAAATCGGCTGCCATACATCACGGGCAGCACATAGTAGCCAAATTGGCGCTTGGCCACGGGGGTATAGACCTCCCAGCGGTATTTGAAGCCGAACAGCGCCTGGGCCATATCCCGGTCCCAAAGCAGGTTGTCCAGCGGCGCGATGAAGCGCGCCTTGGGCGTGCGCGAATTGCGCTTCAGCAAATCAAGCGCCTCAGGCACGGCATAGAAGGTTTCTCGCTGTCCCTCCACGCGGCAGCTGATGAGTTGCCCTTGCGCCACAAGTCGGCCGAGGGCATCCCTGCGCGCCCTTTCGCCGGACAGCACATAGCCCTGCCACGCGCCGCCGCGCCTGGCCCACAGCAAGCCCACGCAGCCCACGCGACGCCGCACATACCAGTCCGTGAAAGCGTCATCATCCATGGCCGGGCCGTCGAGATACTCTGGCGGCAGTACGCGCCGGGCCAGGTCGAAGCGGCGTTGGGTGCCCTTTTTTTCGGCAATGCACAGGCTGCCTGAGCGAAACAGATATTCTATGGCCGCGCCGGAGGGCCTGCGCGGCCCCCAGCCGAAATCCCTGGATTCGCCGATGGCGATATCCGTCAGGGAACACGGCCCCTTTTCAGCGATGATCGCAAGCACCTCATCCAGCATTTCGAAGGCCTCACCCTGTCCTCGCCCTTCCAGCCATCGCCGCACGTCCCGGGACATCAGCTTGCGCTGCGGCGCGAAGGCGGCAAAATCCCGGGCGGTATAGATGCACATTTCCTTGTCGTAGCCATCCACGAGATGGTGCCTGTCGTACAACAGATCCTGCAAATGTTCGGGCCTGTAGCCGCGCACCCGGGCGCGCAGCACCAGATCCGCGTTCCTGCCCACCACGTTCAAAGGGTCGAACTGTATCGTTCCGATGCGGTCCATCACGGCCCGCGCGCCGTCCAGTCCCTTGAACGTTTCGCCGCCATCCAGATTATGATAGCGGATCAGCAGCTCCCGGGCATCCCGGTTGGAAAGTGTCAGCATGGCCGCCTCCTTTTTCACGCGCCCTTATGCCATCTGCTCCGGGTGAAACACCTCGTCAAACCGCTCCAGCGTCAAAAAGCCCAGTCTTACGCAGGCTTCCTTGAGACTGATGTTCTCGCTGTAGGCCAGCTTGGCGGTTTTGGCGGCATTGTCATAGCCGATGTAGGGGTTGAGGGCCGTGACCAGCATCAGACTGTTGTGCAGGTTGTGGTGCATCCTTTCCCGGTTGGCGGTGATGCCGCTGACACAGTTGTCGTTGAAGGAACGCACGCCGTCAGCCAGAAGCCGCACGGATTGCAGAAAATTGTAGATCAGCACCGGCATGAACACGTTCAATTCAAAGTTGCCCTGGCTGGCGGCGATGCCCACGGCGGCGTCATTGCCCATCACCTGTACGGCCACCATGGTCATGGCCTCGCACTGGGTGGGATTGACCTTGCCGGGCATGATGCTGCTGCCGGGCTCGTTTTCGGGTATGTGAATCTCGCCCAGGCCGCAGCGGGGCCCAGAGGCCAGCCAGCGCACATCGTTGGCAATCTTCATCAGATTGGCCGCCAGCGCCTTGAGCGCGCCGTGGGCGAATACCAGCGCGTCCTTGCTGGTGAGCGCGTGGAACTTGTTTTCGGCGGTAACAAATGCCTTGCCCGTGAGTTGGGATACGGCCCTGGCGACCTGCTCGTCAAAGCCCGCGGGGGCGTTCAGCCCCGTGCCCACGGCGGTGCCGCCCAGCGCGAGACGGCGGAGCCGGGGGAGCGCGACGCACAGCATTTCCCGGGGCTGTTCGATCATTTCCCGCCAGCCGCTGATCTCCTGGGAGAAGCGGATGGGCGTGGCGTCCTGAAGGTGGGTGCGCCCGGACTTGACCACGTCCGCGTTTTCCGACTCCAGTCGATTAAAGGTTTCGATCAGCCGGTCCATCGCGGGCAGCAGAGCGTCCTCAATGCCCAGCACCGCGGCGATATGCATGGCGGTGGGGAAGGTGTCGTTGCTGCTCTGGGACATGTTCACATGGTCGTTGGGGTGCAACAGCCTTTCGCCGGCGATTTCGTTGCCGCGGTTGGCGATGACCTCGTTGGCATTCATGTTGGACTGGGTGCCACTGCCGGTCTGCCACACCACCAGGGGAAAGTGATCGTTCAGCGCGCCGGAGATCACCTCGTCGCAGGCGGCGCAAATGGCGTTTAGCCGCCGTGTGTCCATGCGCTCGGGCAGTATGGCGTGGTTGGCGATGGCCGCAGCTTTCTTGAGAATACCGAAGGCCCGGGTGATCTCCCGGGGCATAAGCTCCCCGCCGATTTTGAAGTTTTGGTAGCTGCGCTGGGTTTGCGCGCCCCAGTAGCGGTTCACGGGCACCTGCATTTCGCCCATGGAATCCCTTTCAATGCGATATTCCATTGTAAAGCCTCCCCAAAAAGAATGATATTGACGGGCGTATGCCCGACAATATCAGACTCTGTATTTTTTGATCATTTCGCCGACAATGCATTTCATGTCCTCTTCGTGCGCCTCCATGTCCGTCAGCAGCTTGAACTGGCAGCGCGCCCGGACGAGATTGTGATCCGGATATTCAATGCGGAAATACCGGTCGCCATCCAGATAGTCGGTCAAAAAGCGCAGACCCACCTCGAAGGTCATGACCAGCGCTCCCAGCGGCAGACTTTCAAGCTCCAGGGGCGTGAGGTCCCTGGCGGTCTGGCCGATGAAGCCGTCGGAAAAGCCACGGAACAGACCGATGTCTAATTGCACCTTGTCCAGATCGCGCTCGTCCTCCTGGGCGGTGGACGCGCCGAAGCGGATGGCGTCGCCATAATCGTACAGCGATGAGCCGGCCATCACCGTGTCCAGATCGACGACGCACAGCGCCTCGCCGGTGTTGATATCCAGCATGACGTTGTTGATCTTGGTATCGTTGTGGGTGACCCTCAGGGGCAGAGAGCCGTCCGCGATCATTTCGACAATGCGGCCCATACGACCCTTTCTGGCGCGAACGAACGCGATTTCATCCGCCACCGAGTCCGCACGCCGCATCACATCCGCCGAAACGGAGCGCTCGAAGGCCTCCAGGCGCTTGACGGTATCGTGAAAATCGGGAATCGTGTCATAGAGCCTTTCGATCGGGAAATCGGACAGCATGTTCTGGAACTCCCCAAAGGCCCTGCCGATCTCATAAAACTGTCCGGGGGTATCCACGCGGTTGACGGTCTTGGCGTGGGACACATAATCATAAGCGCGCCAGCACTCCGTGCCATCGAGGATCATGGCCCGGCCATCCCTGGTGGGCACCAGGTGCAGCACATGGTTTTCGGGGTCTCGCCCCCGAGCGAGCATGGCCCGGGAAAGATGCTCGGTGATCAGGCGCACGTTTTCCATGACCTGCTCCGGCTTTTTGAAAGCAAAGGTGTTGATGCGCTGCAGGACATAGCTGCGGCTTGACTTATCCTCAAGAACAAACCGTAGTCGGTATGTTCTGTTGACATGACCAACCTTGATCTCCTCGCAGGCGGAAAAGCTGCCTTCAAATTCAAAGCGGTCTATGATGGCCTTCAGGTCACCCTCAAAATTCATGGCGTTTTACCTCGCATGGGCTGAATCCGTGGGAAGCGGCAGAGGGCGCTCATTCGCCGAAGATTGCGGAAACGAACGCGCCAGCGTCGAAGGGCTGCATATCGTCCAACTGCTCGCCCAGGCCGATGTAGCGCACGGGCAGGCCAAGCTCATTTCGGATGGCGATGGCGATGCCGCCCTTGGCGGTGCCGTCCAGCTTTGTGAGGATGATGCCGTCGAGATTTGCCACCTCGCTGAATACCTTGGCTTGGGCCAGGCCGTTTTGGCCGGTGGTGGCGTCGATCACCAGCAGGGCGCTCAAGCGGGCTTCGGGGTACTCCCGCTCCGCTACGCGGCTTATCTTCTTGAGCTCCTCCATCAAATGGGCCTTGTTGTGCAGGCGGCCCGCGGTGTCCACCAGAAGGATATCTGCGTGGCGTCCCTTCGCGGCCTGTATGCCGTCAAAAACCACGGCGGCGGGGTCCGCACCCTCCTGGTGCTTGATGATGGGAACGCCCGCGCGCTCTGACCAAACCGTCAGCTGGTCGGCGGCCGCGGCGCGGAAGGTGTCGCCGGCGCAGATGATCACACGGCGCCCCATGACCTTTAAACGGGAAGCAAGCTTGCCGATGGAGGTGGTCTTGCCCACGCCGTTGACGCCGATAATCAGAATCACCATGGGGCTTGTCAGCTGCATGGGTTCGGCCCAAAGGATCTCTTCCAGGATCTTCTTGAGCGCCTCCCGCGCCTTGGCGGGATTGCCGATCTTTTCAGCCTTGCACTTTTCCCGCAGACGGCTGACCGCCAGCTCCGATGTGGGAACACCCACGTCGGCCATGATGAGTATGTCGGTCAAATCCTCATAAAAATCGTCGTCCAGCTCCTTGTAGCTTTCCACAAGCTCGTCCATGCGCCCGGAGAAGACGTTGCGCGTCTTTTGCAGGCCGGATTTGATTTTATCGAATAATCCCATGTTGCGAAACCTCCATATCCTTTCGGCAGTGCGCGGTCAATGCCCGCATCTCAGCCTGCCGCTTCATTCAGCTTGACGGATACCGTCTTTGAAACGCCCTTTTCCTCCATGACCACGCCGTACAGCGCGTCGCAGCGCTCCATCGTGCCCTTGCGGTGGGTGATGACGATGAACTGCGTGTTTTCGGAATAGGCCTTCAGATAGTCGGCATAGGTATCGATATTGGCATCGTCCAGGGCCGCCTCGATCTCATCCAGGATGCAGAAGGGGGTGGGCTTGAGATCGAGTATTGCGAACAGTATGGCGATGGCGGTCAGTGCGCGCTCTCCGCCGGAGAGCAGGGACAGCATTTGCAGCTTCTTACCCGGGGGCTGTGCCACAATATCGATGCCGCAATTCAGCGCGTCCTTCGGGTCGGCGAGGCGCAGCTCCGCCTTGCCACCTCCAAACAGCTTTACGAATGTGCGCTGGAAGTTGTCGTTCATCAGGGCAAACTGCTCCTTGAACTGCTTTTCCATCTGATCCTCAAGGTCCGCCACGATGCCCTCCAGATCGGCCTGCGCCTTGAGCAGGTCGTCGCGCTGCGTGGAAAGCTCCTCCACGCGCTCGACGGTGCGCCGGTACTCATCCAGCGCTGCCACGTTCACCGTGCCCATGGCGCGGATGCGCTGGCGGATGGCGGCCACACGCTTTTCAGACTCGGTCAGCTTGAAATCCGGCTGCCGGAAGGCCTCTGCGCCGGCATAGGTCAACTCATAGTCTTCCCAAATACGGTCCTGGATCTGCTTGAATTCGCCCTCCACGCGTGCCAGCTGCAATTCCGAACGGTGGTGCTTGTCGCTGAATTCGTCCAGATTTGCGCGCAGCGCGTCGATCTGCTCGGCCAGCGCCTGCAGCTGCTTCTGAACGCCGGTGCGCCGCGCGTCCGCTGCGTCGAAGTCCACACGGGCTGCGTCCAGCGCGCCCTTGTTGGCCGCGAGGCTTTCAAGGTCGCGTTCCAGCAGCGATGCGTTCTCCTCAAGCTCCTTCAGGCAGCTCTTGAGCAGCTCCTCCGATTCGGCCATCAGCTTTTCAGTATCCTCGGCCTGGACAGAAAGGCGCTCCCTGTCGCTGACGGCGGCTTCCAGGCCGCGCCGGCGGGATGCCAGGGCAATGCGATCGTTGCCGACCTCATCCCGCAGGGCCTCTGTCGCGCCGCGCAGGCTGAAGATTTCAGCGGACAGCTGCTTCACCTGGGCCTGACGGTCGTCGGTGGAGCTTTCCGCACTCTGCTGCTGCTCGTCCAGGGCGGAGAGGGACTGGGTTACATCCTTCAGCTGTTCGCGCAGGCGCTCCCGCTCGGCGGCCATGCGCTCTACGCGCTGATTGTTGCCGGCCTGTTCGTCCAGCGCGGCCTTCAACTGGGCCTCGGCCCGGGCGCAGACGACCTCCTGCTTGTGTAACTCGTCGTAAAGCTCGCCGCGCTCCTTTTTCAAATTGGTGCGCTCGTCCTCAATGGCGGCGTATTTTTCCCGCGCCTCGGCAAACTGGGCCTCCAGCTTCTTCAGCGCAAGCTCGCTTTCCTCGATTTCGCGGCTGCGGGAGAGCAGGCTGGTGACGCGGCTTTGCACGCTGCCGCCGGTCATGGAGCCGCCGGAGTGCATGACGTCGCCCTCCAGCGTGACCAGCCGGAACTGATATCTTCCGGCCCGCTGTATGGCGATGCCCGCCGTCAGGTCCTCGGCCACCACGGTGCGGCCCAGCAGGTTGTCGATGACCCCCTGGTACCTGGGATCGAATTCCACAAGCTCCGAAGCCAGGCCCACGCACCCCGGCATGGCCAGCACGCCGCGCTCCTGCTGGGACAGTGTGCGCCCTCTTACGGAGGAAATGGGGAGAAACGTGGCGCGGCCGAAGCGGTTTGCGCGCAGGTATTCGATCATGCGCTTCGCGTCCTCGTCCCGGTTGACCACGATATTTTGCAGCGCGCCGCCCAGCACCATGTCCATGGCGCGCTCCAGGCGCGCAGGGACGTGGATGAGGTCTGCCACGACGCCGTGGACGCCGGCGCTGTCTCCCTGCCTGCGCGCCTGGAGCAGCACCTGTTTGACGGAATTGTTGTAACCCTCGTAATCCCGCTGCATTTCTCTGAGCAGCTTCAGCCGTGAATCCCGCTGCTGACGCTCGTTCTGCATCCGCGTGACCCGGTCTGAAAGCGCGGCGGATTCATCGCCCAGCGCCTGCACACGTTTTTGCATATCGGAAACCTGGCCGTCCAGCTCCGCCTTGCGGGCGTTTTCGGCGTCCATGATTTCCCGCGCGGAATCAACGTGCGCGTTCAGCGCCTCCGAACCGGCCTGTTCGCGCTTGCGATCGTCCTCCATGGAGGCCAGCTGGTTCTCCAGCGCCGTCTGCATGGCGCTCAGCCGCGCCCGCTGGGATTTCACGTCGCCCAGACGGTTCATGGCCTGAATGATCTGCTGCTTGGCGCTTTCGGAGGTTTCCTCCAGTTCGGAGAGTTTTTTTTCGGAGGTGTCCAGGGCCGTTTCGCGCTCAGCCAGCTCCGCGGCGGCCTTTTCAAGCGCCTGAGTCTCTTCTTCGATCCGCGCGCCCATCTCCTCGATCTGGCGGCGTATGCCTTCTCCGCCCTCGGCGGCGGAAGCATGCTGGCTCTGGATGCGGTCCCGCTCCTTTTCGCCCGCGGCAATGCGCTCGCGCATGACCTGCACGGCGCCCTCGCAGGCCTCCACCTCGCGGATCAGACGCTGCACAATCTCGCGCTTTTCGCTGCTCTCCATCTCAAACCTGTCCAGCTCCAGCTGGGACTGGTCACGCTGCGCGCTCTTTTGCTCCAGAGTCTGGTTGGCTTCCAGTATGGCTTCACCCAGTGTCTGCACGGATTCCTTGAGTTCCTTGATACGCGCCTCATAGCGCTCGGTTCGCAAAAGGAAGATATTCAAATCAAGACCCTTCAGCTCATCCCGCAGGGAAAGATATTCCCGGGCCTGCTCGCTTTGCTCCTTCAGCGGCGCGACGCGGTCCTCCAATTCGGACAGGATATCCTCCACGCGGTTCAGGTTTTCCTGGGTGTGCAGAATACGCCGCTGCGCATCCAGCTTGCGGGCCTTGTACTTGACGATGCCCGCGGCCTCCTCGAATACTTGGCGGCGGTCCTCCGACTTGGCTGAGAGAATCTCGTCTATGCGACCCTGCCCGATCAGGGAATAGCCGTCCTTGCCGATGCCGGTATCGCGAAACAGATCCACGATATCGCGCAGGCGGCAGGACGTGCCGTTGATCTTGTATTCGCCCTCGCCGCTGCGGTATACCCGGCGGGTGACGGAAACCTCGGCAAAGTCGATGGGCAGGGCGTGGTCCTCGTTGTCGAAGATCAGCGTGACTTCGCAATAGGAAAGACGACGGCGCGTTTCCGTGCCGTTAAAAATAACGTCCTCCATCTTCGCGCCGCGCAGGGATTTGGCGCTCTGTTCGCCCAGCACCCAGCGCACGGCGTCTGATATGTTGCTCTTGCCGCAGCCGTTGGGCCCGACGACGCCGGTGATGCCGTCCTCAAAGGAAATCTCCACGTGGTCCGCAAAGGATTTGAAGCCGTGGATGATGAGTTTTTTCAGTCGCAATTTACTGCTACGCTCCGTTCATGACGCCTCGCCCGCTCCGCTCGCACAGGCAGGGCAGGGGATTACGGCGTCCAATGCCTGATCAATTATGCCTGTTGCCCAATTTCTTCAGCGCGTCCCGCGCGGCGTTCTGCTGCGCGTTTTGCTTGCTGGTGCCGGTGCCTTCACCCAGGGTATGCCCCTCCAGCGTCACGCTGTAGCGGAACTGCGGGGCGTGGGGCGGTCCCTGCATGGAGATGAACTCATAGCAGGGCATTTCGCCGTCCCGCTGCAAAATCTCCTGGAGGCGTGATTTCGCGTCCAGGTGGTCCTCCAGCATTTGCGGGTGCAGATCATCGGCCAGCGCCCGGCGAATGACGCTTACGGCGCTGTCAAAGCCCCCGTCGAGGTACACGGCGGCAAGCACGGCTTCCATCACATCGCACAGTATGGACGGCTTTTCCCGGCCGCCGGAGCGGTCTTCTCCAACGGACAGCCGGATATATTTGCCAAGCTCCAGCCTGCGGGCGGCGCGGCAGAGCGTTTCCTCCCGCACCAGGCCCGCGCGGATGCGCGTGAGCTTGCCCTCGTCTACCTCCGGGAATTCAAAGTAAAGATGCCGGCTGATGGCCAGCTCCAGGACGGCGTCCCCCAGGAATTCAAGCCGCTGGTAGTGCGGCACATGATGATCGCCCCCGAAGGAGGGATGCGTCAGCGCCGTTTCCAGCAGCTTTGGATCCTTGAAGTTATAGCCCAGCCGGTTGCAAAGCGTATTCAAAATCAGGCCTTCTTCTCGATGTAGTCCACGATGTCGCCCACGGTCTTGATGCTGCCCAGCACCTCATCCTCGACGGTGAGGTTGAACTCGGTTTCGAGGTCCATGATGAGCATCATCAGATTGGCGCTGTCCGCGCCCAGGTCCTCCACCATGCGGGCGCTGTCCACGACCTTGCCGGCGTCCACAGGCAGCTGCATCAGAATGTACTCCTTTACCTTGTCGAAAATAACGTTGCGGTTCATGTCACATACCTCCTGAAATGATTTGATTGTTGATGATAGGTCACAGAGTATCGACGAGTCCGTCGAGCCCGGTGCGAATCTTTTCCACCACATTGCCCGCCAGCATTTCCCGCGCCTGCCTGAGGGCGTTTACGATGGCGGTCTCCCCGGAAGCGCCGTGGGCCTTGACCACCGCGCCGTCGACCCCCAGCAGGGGCGCGCCGCCGATGTTGTTGTAGTCCATGTTGCGCTTGAACTTGCGGAAGGCGGGGCGGGAGAGGGCGGCGCCCACCTTCGATACCTTGGAGGAGGAGAGGTTGCTCTTGAGCATGGTCATCATGGCGTTTACGAGCCCCTCGGTGTACTTCAGGATGATGTTGCCGTCGAAGCCGTCCGCCACCACCACGTCGTAGTCGCCGGTGGGCACATCCCGCGCCTCGGCGTATCCGGCGAAGTAATAGCTCTTTTGCGCCTTCATCAGCTGATAGGTGTCCTTGGTCAGCTTGTTGCCCTTTTCCTCTTCCGTGCCGATGTTCACCAGACCCACGACGGGGCGCTCAATGCCCATGACGCTGGACATGTATACCGAGCCCATCAGGCCGAACTGCTCCAGATATTTGGGCTGGCAATCCACGTTCGCACCCGCGTCGATGAGCATGAAATGCTGCTTGACGCCGGGCAGCACCGGGGCAAGCGCCGGCCTTTCGATGCCGGGGATGCGGCCGATGCGCAGCATACCGCCTGCCAGCACCGCGCCCGTGTTCCCGGCGGAAACCACCGCGCCGGCGCGCTTGTCCTTGACGGCCAGCATGGCCTGGACCATTGAGGAATTGACCTTTTTACGCACGGCCAGCATCGGGGATTCATCCATTAGGATGACGTCGTCCGCGGGCAGAAAATCGATGCGGTCCATGACGTCTTCCGCCTCGGTCAGAAGTCCCCTCAACCGCGCCTCGGGCCCGGAAAGCAATATGCGGATATCCTCATATCGCCGCAGTCCCGCAACGGCCCCGGCGACGATCACGTCGGGCGCATGATCTCCCCCCATGGCGTCCAGCGCAATGATATATTCGCTCATCTATATAACCCCCATTATGATATACCTATGATATTGTATCAAATACAATGTAAATTCTCAAGGCATACCGCCGCTTTCATTCCCCGATGCGCATGAAATAACGAAAGATTTTGAAAAAAAGATGGCTTTTGAGCATTTTCCACTTGCCATTTTGCCGGATATGGGCTATAATAATATGTGTTGTTCGTGTACCCGTAGCGAAGCTGGATATCGCGTCAGACTCCGACTCTGAAGACCGTGGGTTCGAATCCCGCCGGGTACGCCACCCTTGGTGGTCAACTTTAATACGAAGTTGGCCACCTTTATTTTTGCGTCAGAATGATGCTGCTCTGTCAAAAACAGGCGGTTGTATGGTCAGATAAGTTCAATTTTTGCATACCTGAACTAATAATGATGCAATTTCAAGAAAATGAACGAAATGACTACAGGCTGTACATACCTTGAAAAACGTTCGATTTCTTCCATAAAGAGGGATGATTTTCCATATCCGCTGACTTGTGATGACTTGTGTTGAGTAGTGATGACTTGTGATGACGAGTGACGACTTGTGACGACTTGTGACGACTTGTGACGACGAGTATCGCCACATTTTCATAACAATAGCTCATCTCCAAAGTCGTCCTCACAGTCCGAGCATGGAAAATATCCCCCAAAGCCATCCTCCTCCAGCTCCTGCTGATAGAATCGGCAATAGTCTACTTCTCTGTTTGGACAGCTCTGGCACGGGGAGTCCGCGCTGTGGATAAAAGAGGACATATCTTGATCAATCTCTGAACGTGACATATCATCGATCATAATTCAAACTCATCCTCCATCCGCTTGTAATACAGCCGAGCATTATACTTTGCCTGCGCCTCTTGGCTTTCCTTCTTTTCACGCCAGGTTTGAATCTCTGCTTTTATTGCCAGCATCTCATCTACAAGCATTTCTTCGGAGCGAGGCTTTGCCTGATAGATATAACTGGTCATCCGATCAATGGCTTTCGGGCTTCCAAGTTCTTTAGCCATCAGGGAGCCAAACTCCGGGTCATAGCCCAGTGAGGACACGGCCTTTACGAGTCTGTCCCTTGCTTGTGTCCAAAGAAACTGTTCTGGTGTCATGGTTGCGTTTTTCATCCTTTGCTTATACCGTTATTTCCCCGCGCATACTACGCTCCATGCGCACGCGAATCTCGTCCCTGGATAACCCCCTGCTGAACAGATAATACAGCTTGGCGACTGCCGCTTCCGTTGTGATATCGTATCCGCTGACCGCGCCGGCTTCCTTGAGCGCGGAGGAGGCTTCATAGGCTCCGAGGGAGACCGTTCCGTGGGGACACTGAGAACAGACGATGATGACGGTGCCGTTGTCGGAGGCCTTGCGAATGATGGGAAGCAGGGAATCCGCGTGGCCGGGGATGTTGCCGGCGCCGAAGGTCTCGATGACGATGCCCTTCAGCCGCTCTGTCATGATAGAATCGAAGAGGTCGAACTGGATGCCGGGGAAAACCTTGATGACGCCGATGGGCACGTTCTTCAGCCGTTGGAAGGCAAACCTTCCCCGATTGGGCGGCAGCAGCGCAGGAGTGTTGTAGCGGATGGCGATGCCCGCCTCCGCCAGCGCGGGATAGTTCGGCGACTCAAAGGCAATCAGGTCGTCGGCGGAATACTTGATGGCGCGGTTGCCCCGCAGCAGCTTCCCGCCGAAGTACAGGCATACCTCATGCACCTGCCCGCTGGCCGCGATCAGCAGGGATGTGATGATGTTGTCGCGGGCGTCGTTGCGGATCTCACACAGCGGAATCTGCGAGCCGGTCAGGATCACGGGCTTGCCGTTGCCCCGGAGCATGAAGGAGAGGGCCGAGGCGGTGTAGGCCATGGTATCGGTGCCGTGGAGCACCACAAAGCCGTCGTAGTTGTCGTAGTGATCGGCGATGAGCTGGCCGATGGCGTTCCATTCCACGACGGTGATGTTGGAGGAATCCAGAAGCGGCTCCATGTCCACGATATCCCAGTGGGGCATGGCCTCGGCGTGAAGCTCGGGAATGCGGTCAAGGAGATTATGAAACGCATCCTTCTCCGGGGCATAGCCGGATGGCGTATTGACCATGCCGATGGTCCCGCCGGTATAGATGACAAGGATTTTCTTCATGTTCATCATCCTATCAGTACAGCTCTTTCAGTACCAAAATAGTAATCCCCGGATTGTCGCCGGGCATGATGCGCAGGACTTTTTCGTGGTAGCGATACTCGTCCTGGATCATGCTGCGCAGGCTTGTTCCTCTGTGGAAGCCGTGGACCAACCTTAGCTGATATGTATACGGCCCTGCGTCGCGGAGCGCCTTATCAATCCTCTTAATCGCGTCCTCACGCATCAGACCGTGGAGGTCGATAGTCACAAAAGGATCGTTCATTTCAATTACACTCCATTTGTGTTTCCGCTTATTCCAACAAGAACTTTGCTATGGCGAGGCTGCGTCTTTCGTCGCCGGGGTTGAAAATGATGCCGCCTATTGCCCGGCTGCGTTTGACGTAGGCAAGTACTTTCCCGGTGGACACGCGAGCTGTTTCCCCAGCTTCGGTCTTCCAGGTATTGATGGCACCTTTTTTTCGACGTTTCCCGGAAGGATAGCGCTCCTCCAGATTATCGAAGCTGGGGCCACTGTCATGGGCATCATCCACAGACGTGGCGGTCGGCACCTTCTTTGCCTGCTTCTCGCTGGTGAAGCAGATCAGATAACGGTTGCCGGCGGCATCTGGGCTTCGTTCGTCGAAGGATGTGAACAGATGCTGAATACGGCCATGAGCACGGCGGCAACTGATCAGCAGCGGAAGATCGAGGTGGGCACGGAGCAGATCAGCCGCTTCAAGAAGCCTGTCTGTGCCCTTGGAGGAAGCCAGTGTGTCGAGACTGGCCCAGTATTGTTCGGTGGTCATTCTTCCTCCAGCAGCTTTTTCAGCACCTTGTTGTACTTGGCCTGCCGTTTGACATCCTTCATGGTGACGTGTGGGATGCGGCTGAGGTTGCTGTTATCGATCAGGTCGCTGATCTTGACCTGGCGTGCCACCGGGTTCGCTGCCACGCGGTCGATATAATCTGACCAGGCCTCTCCGTCCCTGCGGGATATCGCATCCACGGCGGCGGCGGTCTCCGGGCCGAACTGGTCAGTGATATCCTGCACGGTCAGGGCTGTGTCCTCAACAGTATCGTGGAGCCAGCCGACAACCTGTGCCTCCGGAGCGGTCAGGCGAGAGGCAACCCTCTCCGGATGGGTGATATAGGGGAGACCGGCTTTATCGGTCTGACCTTCGTGGGCTCTCCAGGCGAGAGCTTTTGCAGCTTCTATATCTGTGCTGTATGCCATCTGTATATCCTCTACTTGTATTTTTGATTTCAGTTTACCACAGGCTTTATTGCTTTGCAAGATAAGAAGTGCTGGGGAGAGAGGTTCATGTGGACAGCAGAGGCGCTGGGGTACGAGCACCATGATTGTGGACAGCAGATGTGAGAAGCGCAGTGGGCAGCTCCCACGCCTGCCTGCCTAAATGCCTGGCTTAAGATGGGATAATCAAGAAATGACTATAACAGTTGAAAAATGTCTAAATCAGTTGACTATGTTTCGATCTTTTGATAGAATATAACATGAAATATTGGATCTATTTGCTCATCGGGAGGTGTAGAATGGCTGTAAGCTACCGGAAATTATGGCATTTGATGTTGGATAAAAAAATAAACAAATCCGGGCTCGAAAAACTTGCCGGCATTTCACATCATTCTATTTTGAAGATGAACAGGGATGAAGATGTTTCAACTGAGGTGCTGACGAAGATATGTAGTGCGCTGCAGTGCAATGTCCAGGATATTGTAGAGTTTCTACCAGATAATAGTCATTCAGAAGAGACCTAAGCTGAAAGGAGAAGCTATAGTGGCAGATAGGATAATGTCATGCCTTGCCAAAGAAACAGGCGGCACAAGCTACAAGGCTTTCAAGTACGGTCTCGATCATGCAGATAGACCTACAGTCGATTATGACGAGAACGGTATTATCTGGAAAGCCTACGGCGAAACCCAGCACCTAAAAAAATATCGATCTTTGAAAGATCGGGCGAGTGAGTTGCAGGAGAATAACGAATACATTTTGACTTACTTTCTTGATGGCTCACGCCGTGTCTATAAGGTCGATGATATTGCGTATAATTTAGGTGGAAACCGTACCGGAATTTATCCTGCCATTGCAGGTCAGATCGGAGTAGCTTGTACCCACCGCGAGAATAGACGTTTGTCGTTGGCGCACATAGATCAGGAGATTGTCATAGCACTTCCTGACATGGCTGATAAAGATGGGAGAAACGGCTATTTCAATGCATTGGCGAGGAAGATCAATACGCTACCCGTGCTTGCAAACGCTGGTGTTAAAATAGCTGACATTATCAAATATACGACAGACAAAGATACGGAAAAGTTTTCTGACAAAGGGGTGGCCCGCATTCAGGAACGGATGATGAAAAAAGAAATTGATATGGTCGCTGCGCTTGTCAGGAATGGTGAAATAAACCAGGACAACTATCTTGTTAAGGATGGGTCGCTCGAGTATCGACCTTCAACGGAAGACAAACGAGATGAAAAGGCACTGATGAGGTTTAAGCAGAATTATAACTGGGTCATTGGTGTTTCAAAGAGCTTTAATCCCGATATTTGTCTGGATGTAGATGGACACGCCAATCCCCGCTTTATTGCTGATTTACCATACCTTCATCGGACACCAGTATCGAAATATGTAAATCCAAAATGGTTCGGGGATTATTTGGAGTTTGCCGTTTGGTACATTAGGATACGTCCAAAGGAAAGAACCAGAACAGCCTTCGATGGCATTGTAAAAGTCGAAAAAATCCTTGTGAAGGAGAAAGAAGTTGCTCATGGGATGGACACCGATGACGTTGATACTATTAGCGCCAGCATCATCAATGAACGTGTTCCTGTCTGTTATGGTTCAGATTTAAGATGGGCGAATCATTTGTATCCGATTTATTTGACAGAATCTTTACTAAAATCCAAGTACCTAAGCGCGGATGCTTTCCTACATTTATTCTGAGAGGAGAAAGAGGATGAACAGGCTGATTGGCAGGATCATTGCTACCGAGAAAAATCCTACGACGATGGATAAGTTCGTCTTCTGGACGGACTCGAATTTGAAACTTCATGCGTTTGATATCGTGAAAGTTGAACATCTTGAAGGATCGTTCACATTTGGCGTGGTAGAAAATATATCTCATATCACAGATGCTCAGAGTTTCTTGACGAATTATATTTCTAATGACTTCGGAGAATTAGATATTGAAGAACCCACGCTGCGCATTGGTATGAATTATGTGGAGGCAGCAGTTTCCTATAACACAATGGGAAACTATACTCCTGTACATAATAATATGAAAGTTTTCTTGGCGACGGAAGATGAGATAACAGCTGCCCTCGGCTTGAAAGACGTAAAGAATCCACTTGTATGTGGATCGCTAAAAATGTATGAAGGCACAGACGAAGAGATTGATCTTCCCGTTCATCTCAATTCAGCTTTTCTGCTTGGGCGTGAAGGTGCGCATCTAAACATTTCTGGCATTTCAGGTCTTGCATCTAAGACATCATATGCGATGTTCCTTCTTAAGGCAATTCAGGAGCGATATACTGGATTGGATGAAGAAGACGCTGGATCAGTGGCGTTTGTCATTTTCAACGTTAAAGGACATGATCTCATGTCTATTCACAAACCGAACGATTTTATAGATGAACCTGAAGGGGAAAAAGAACGGGTATTTAAGGCCTATCGTGACTTGGGGCTTACACCTGCTCCATTCAAAGATGTGCATTACTTTATACCTTACACAGCTGAAACGACCTCAAAGCAGTCCACATATCTTCCACGAGAAGATGTGGAAACCTATATGCGCCAGAAAAGGCTGAGCAAATTTAAGTATTCCTACATGGACGACAAAGAAAGTATTGAAATGCTCTTTGCCGACGTAGAAGATCCCCAGCAAACTATGGAATCCATTATCAGCAAGGTAATAGACGAAAGCGACCCAGATTTCAGAAGTATAAGCAGTTGGAATGGGTTCCTTGAAAAAGTGGATGAGCTCTCTCAGAAGTCCACGACGACATCAAAAGGTACAGCACGATCTAATGAGATCAACATCCTCAGCTGGAGAAAATTCAAGAGGATTATCAACAAGGCTTTGAAGAATGATGATATGTTCGCAAATCGGCCTGATGAAACACGTGGCGAATGCAGGCTTGCAGATTCTGTTATGAGAATTCGTCCGAATGATGTTTTTGTGGTTGATATTGCTAAGTTGCCAGAGGACAAGCAAGCATTCGTATTTGGCGATACAGTTCGGACGATCTACAACCTAAAACTGGGCGAATTTGATGGTAAGCCTGGAGTAAGGCCACCGTCAAAGATAGTCATTTTTGTTGATGAGCTCAACAAGTACGCATCAAAAGACACTCCGAAATCATCCCCGATTCTTCGGGAAATCCTTGATGTAACAGAACGTGGCCGTTCTTTGGGTGTCATTTTATTTGGAGCTGAACAGTTCAGATCCAATATTCATCAACGTGTTACTGGCAACTGCGCAACTCACGCATACGGTAGGACCAACAGTATTGAGACTGCAACTAAGGATTATGGTAGCCTTCCGTCAACGTATAAGAATATGCTGACGAGGTTGGATCAAGGAGATTATATCATCCAAAACCCTGTGTTCAGATCCCTACTGAAAATCCATTTTCCGAAGCCGATTTACAAACAACCGACGGATTGAGGTAATTGATATGCCGGATTCTTCTGATTACGTCTTTGGCGCAAATATTCTTGATAATCTCACGACAGGAATGTATACAGACTCACGGGTTATTTATCGTGAGTATATTCAGAATGCGTGTGATTCTATAGACGCGGCTATCGAAGAAGGCTTGCTGAGTCAGGGGCAGGGGACAGTTGAAATCTATACAGACGATTCAAGCCGCACCATCACTATTCGTGATAATGGAACAGGAATCTCTGCGCAAGCATTCAGAAGAACCTTAGGCAATATAGCTAATTCAGATAAAACATTGGGTGAATCAAAAGGCTTCAGAGGTATTGGTCGCCTGTGCGGTCTTGCCTATTGTGAAACGTTAGTCTTTTCTTCCAAAGTAAGCGGAGAGAGCTCAATCTCTTATATGAAGTGCGACGCAAAGATGATGCGTCGGCTGATTAATGAGAACCAAAGCCAGCGCAATGTGAAACTGTCCGCAGCAGAAGTGTTAGATAGGATCATTACCTATGATAAAAAGGACAGCAAAGATATCTCTGGACATTGGTTTGAGGTTGAACTTATCAATGTGAACGCGGAGAACCATGAGCTGCTGGCCAGAGAGAGTGTAATCGATTATCTCTCATTTGTTGCTCCGGTTCCATTTAACAAGAATTTCAGTTATCGAACTGCTATATATACATACGTTCAAGCGCATCACTATCACCTATATGAATATGTCATCAAGGTTAATGGAGAACAAATTTTCAAGGACTACAGAACTTATGTGAAAACCAGCAAAGGTGAAGATCATATATTTCAAGTGCAATTTCATGAAATATATGATGATGACAATGAAGTAATAGCATGGGTGTGGTATGGCCTTAGAAATTTTCAGGCAGTGATCGACAAGGACAGTCCACAACGCGGACTTCGTCTCCGTAAAGAGAACATCCAAATTGGGGATGAGGATGCATTACAGCGGTTGTTTAAGGAGGATCGAGGCACACATTATTTTATCGGAGAAGTCCATGCTATTTCGCGTGACCTAATTCCGAATTCTCAAAGAGACTACTTTAATGAGAATCAGATGCGTAATATATTCGAACGTGAAGCAGAACAATATTTTGTAGACACGCTTCACAAATTATATCATGCAGGGAATGACTTTAGTACAGCTGTGGATAAAATTGATGCATATGAGAAACAGCGTGAAGAATTTGAACAGAAGAAGCGGAATGGTGATTACATAGATGACCAGCAGCGGAAAGATGCAGAAGCGAAGGTTAACAAGGCAAAGAGGAATGCTGAGGATGCCAAAAAGAAGATCGTCAATGTAACAGATCGCTATAAAGGTGATCCGGACAGCCCGATATTCAAAGTTGTGTCGCGCATAGCTAAAGATCGCGGTGCCACGAAATATATAGCCTCCAGTAGTAATGGCGGAGAAGGTTCTACGCCTGTACAGGAGGACAATCCGTCTGGAGAATCACAAGGGGAACCGAAGAAAGAAGAGCAGCCCAGGAAAAAACAATGGTGGACTGACAGACTGACATCGGTTCCAAAGAATGAACGAAAACTAATTACACGAGTGCTTAGAGTCGTTCGCAAATGTGTGGATGAGACTACCATGAAGAAGATACTAGATAAGGTAGAGGAAGATTTTAAATGAGTCGGAAAGTTCTCCTAATTGAGCCTGATTATAAAAACAAATACCCTCCGATGGGGCTCATGAAGATTGCTACTTATTTCCGTCGCTGCGGAGATGATGTGCGATTTTTCAAGGGAGATCTGAGACACTTTGCAGCCCAATTACTCTGTGAGGAATATTTGCAAGAAAACAACGAGCACAGAATCAAAAGGTATTACCCTAACCTCCTCAATTATATAAAGCATGGTCACCTAAATGATATTGATGTTATCCCGGACTTTATGGGCACATCGTTGCAGGTGAATATTCAGTATTATCATATGCGATATGTGCATAAGGAATATCCAAAATTTGACTTCATAGGGGTAACAACGCTGTTCACGTTTTATTGGAAAAAAACAGTTGACACTATTAACCAGGCGAAACAGTTTCTCGCTGAGAATGGTCGCTTTATGGTAGGGGGGATAGCGTCTACGATTCTTCCTGAGCAGCTTTTTAAGGATACTGGTGTCCATCCCCACCTCGGACTATTGGATAAACCCGGAGACATTGATGAGGGCAACCCAGATATAATCGACGAACTGCCTCTGGATTATTCGATTCTGCATGAAGTAGATTATCGTTATCCTGTAAGCGATGCCTATTTTGGATACATGACTCGCGGCTGCCCTCGAAACTGTACCTTTTGTGCTGTAAAAACACTGGAACCGAATTATAAGGACTATATCGGTATTAAGGATCAGTTACAGTATATTAATAAGCGGTTCGGAGTAAAACGTGATTTGCTCCTGATGGATAACAATGTATTTGCATCTAAGTGTTTTGCGCAGATTATCGGGGAAATTAAAAAATGCGGGTTTGAAAAGGGTTCAAAATATGTCCCGAGCGATGAATATGTAATCGCTCTTCAGAATTTGAAGGAAGGGTATAATATTAGAGC
This sequence comes from Clostridia bacterium, assembly GCA_017459565.1. GTDB lineage: Bacteria > Bacillota > Clostridia > Christensenellales > Aristaeellaceae > UBA2862. Next base: position 56,894 of record JAFUCP010000029.1, read on the forward strand.
TTATCTGCGTGTTGTAGTTGATATTTATAATAAGATCGCAGAAAAACTCACCAACGAAGAAGCGGGGGGGCTATATCTAAAGAGAGAAGAGCTTGCGCTACTCTATGCTGAAACAGCAACAGTAGATTCAGTAATACAGTTCGATGCTCTTTTCAGACCCTTTTATGATGCTCATCATAATTTACTCCCTAGAGTTCATCATATCGATTTTAATCAAGGGTTGGATGCCAGACTTGCCACAGATGCGAAAATGGCAAAGCTTTCTGAAATATGCATAAAACCGCTGAGAATCGCATTTGACCATTATGAACAGAGGGATACTTACTGTCGAGCTATCAGGCTTGCGGCGGCACATGGCATTACTGATATGTCAAATTATCTGTTGTATAATTTCGAGGATACACCCGAAGAATTATACTACCGTATGAAGATCAATGTTGACCTCTGCCAAGAGTTGGGAGTAAAAATATACTCTTTTCCGATGAAATATCATCCAATACGGGATCCGGAGTTCTTCGATAACAGAGACTATATTGGAAAGCGTTGGAATCGGAAATTCATAAGAACAATTCAGTGTATTCTGAATTCAACGAAAGGGAAAGTCGGGGCAAACAAAGCCTTTTTTGAACAAGCGTTTGGTAGAGATGTTGACGAATTTCACCGCTTGCTTTGGATGCCGGAAGAGTTCATCTTATTCCGCAGTAAGTACGACGCAGAGTTTCGTGCCAGATTGGCAATCATGAATCCTGATAAGTACACGGCGAAGTCAAAGGACGGAAGTGATTTAGCGAATGAATGGTGGGATGCATTCAACAGGCTTGATCCTCAAAAACTGGAAATTGCAAAGGCAATAATAAGCACAAACCAGTTTGATGAAGGGTCATACGAGTGCGATGACGATGAGATATCATCATTGCTTGAGTACTATCGAATATCGTCGAATAATGCTCCGAAGATTATTGACGACGATTAGGGAAAAAGAGTGTGTGACCACCCCAATGTTCAATCATCACGAAATAATCCGCATCGCCTTATCGGCTGTGAGTATGGAGAGTACCATCGAAAGGAACAACACCTTCGTTGAGATAGAGCAGTTTTCTTCATACTCCTTTGCCTCGGTTGGAACAGCAGCCAACTGGGGCTTATTATTCATTGACCGGATGACCATCCTTGGGGTATAATGGATACCAAGAAATAAACTGACGCCAGTGGATGAAATTTGCATCCAGATGGTAAATGAGCAGCGGCGCAAGGAGATCGAGTATGAAGAAATACGGTTGGACTGAAAAAGGGATTGTAGGCTTCATTTTCACCCCTTTGGGCTTGATCTTCCTGGCTGTAGGCGCAATAGTCACACATGCCGGGGCGGTTGATCCTGAGGAGCGCTTAGCTTTCCTGAGCAGCTTTGTCGGCGTTGGCGCTGTGTTTTTTTGTCGGACTGGTACTCCTTTTCCTGGATCTCCGTCGGCGGAGACTCCAAAGATCAGCCTACGAGGGCGGTCATTATGTGATGGGCAAGGTGGCTGGCTTCAAAACTATAACACGGGTGAATATGGGCTGGACGCATCCGGTTGTTGTGGAGGTGCATTATACGGATCCGGATACAGGGACGGTGCATGTCTATTTCAGCCGCTATTTGTATGTCAACGTCGCTGATGTGCTGACGGGAGATGAAGTCCCGGTATATCTGGACCGTGACAGCGGAGTCGGCTTTGTGGACATTGATGCCGTACTGCCGAAGATTGAGGTACATAGACCAATATAGAGCAATACTACGGACTACGGAGGATCAACTGAATGTTCTACTTTCTGTTACCGACACTGATGACCTACGACTTTATACTGCTGGCTGCTGCAGTCATCCCAGCAGTTTTTCTGATGGTGAAGGTGTATCGTTCTGATCGCCTTGAGCGAGAAAGTCCCTTTATGCTGTGGGCATTGGTTCGCGCCGGCATCTTCTCCTCCCTGATCGCCATGGTTGCGGAACGCATTCTCAGCGCAGTACTCGGTGCGGCTGTGTCCAATTATGAGTTGTACCAATTTCTGCTTTACTTTGGCGTCGTGGCGTTTTCTGAGGAAGGCGCAAAGTACTTCATGCTGCGCCGGTCCTCCTGGAATTCCAGAGAATTCAACTGTCAGTATGATGGCGTTGTGTATGCCGTATTCGTCTCACTGGGCTTTGCCGTCTGGGAGAATATCAGCTACGTCATGCATTATGGCTTCTCAACGGCGGTTGTGCGTGCCCTTACGGCTATCCCCGGCCATACATGCTTCGGCGTCTTTATGGGCATTTTCTACGGCATTGCCCGAAAGTATGCCAACAGAGGCAACTGGGAGCAGGCAAAGGCGTTTCAGATTCTGGCGGTAGTTATCCCGGCTATCCTGCATGGAGCATATGATTATATCGCAAGCACGGAAACCAGCAGCGGCTATTTCGTGGGGTTTATCATCGGGCTGTTTATTCTCTCATATCTGCTGGTCGTGAGAAGCTCAAAGCAGGATAGGTATATTTGACAACGAGAAGAGTGCCCCTATCAACCGAAGAAAAAAGAGGAGGATGCGAGTATGTCAAACGTGACAAAGATCAATGACTTTCTGGACAAAGCCAAGACGTTTTACTTTCTGACTACAGACGGTGACCAACCCAAGGGCCGGCCTTTTGGCTTCCATATGCTGGTGGACGATAAGTTGTACTTTGGCTGCGGTACGTTCAAAAACGTATTCAAGCAGCTGATGGCGAATCCGAAAGTTGAGGTGCTGGCTGTGAACGGCGGCGAGTTCCTGAGGTATGACGGCGAAGCTGTGGTAGTGAGGGATGAAGCTCTGACCGCTAAGGTGCGTGAAATGAGCCCGCAGATCATGGCCATGTATGATAAAAACGGCTGGGAAATGGGCCTTTTCTATCTGAAGAACGGCCATGCTGAAATCCGTGGCATGATGGACTTGAAGGAGGAATTTGACGTATGAAGGTATTGATGATCAACGGCAGCCCCGACACCAAGGGCTGCATCCACACCGCGCTGACGCTTGCCGCTGAGGTGCTGAACGCAGAGGGCATTGAGACAGAAGAGATCATCGTCGGGAACAAGGACATCCGTGGCTGCATTGGCTGTCGCAAATGCCGGGAGATCGGCAAGTGCGTGTTTAATGACCTGGTGAACGAGACCTCTCCGAAGCTGGCTGAGGCGGACGGCATTATCGTGGGAACGCCCGTCTACTATGGCAACCCAAACGGCACAGTGCTCTCCTTCATGCAGCGCTTGTTCTATAGCTGTGGATGCAACCTGCACATGAAGGTTGGCGCTTCGGTGGTTTCCTGCCGCCGGGGCGGCAACAGCGCCACCTTTGAGGCCATGAACCAGTTCTTCGGTATCAGCGGGATGCCCACAGTACCCGCTACCTACTGGAACGACGTCCATGGCTACAAGGCCGAGGATGTGCTCGCAGACGTGGAAGGCGTGGAGACGATCCGCAATATGGCAACCAACATGGCCTTTATGATCAAGTGCATCCAGGCGGGCAAGGAGCAGATCGGCAAGCCGGATGTGCGCCACACTCAGTTTATGAATTTCATACGATAAAACCAATGGGGGGCAACATCATGAGCATCGAATTTGCGGGAAACAAGTCTGTCATCACGCCCGAGGGCGTATTCATCATCGGCACCTACGATGAAAATGGCGTGCCCAACGCCATGAACGCTGCCTGGGGCATGCAGAGCGACATGGGCGAGATCACGCTGATGCTCGCCAAGCATAAAACCACCGAGAACTTTGAGAAGACAGGTGCGTTTACCGTAGCCTTCGGAACTGCTGACACAGTTCTAATCTCCGACTATTTCGGTGTGGAGACTGGAAAGAAGGTCAACAAGATCGAGAAGGCGGGCTGTCACGTCCATAAGAGCGCGCACGTCAACGCTCCCATCATTGAGGAGTATCCCCTGACGCTGGAATGCAGGGTTAGAAGCTGGGATACGGAGACCGGCTATCTGATTGGCGAAATTGTCGCCTCCCAGGCGGATGAGTCCATTCTCACGGATGGAAAGGTCGAACTGCGTCCAATCATCTTTGACCCGTCTTTCAATGCCTATCGTGTGATTGGCGAGGTCGTCGGGAAGGCCTTTGGAGACGGTCTGAAATTGAAATAAACCGCCATCGAGCGGCCAAGAAAGGAATGGTTACATGCCCCGTGGAAGGAAGAAAGTCGTCAACACTGCCGAGAAGATCGAGGCCGTAAAGGCCGAAATTGAGAGTCTCAGCACCCAGCTGAAGGAGAAGAAAGCTGAACTGAAGAAGTTGGAAGCTGAGCAAGCCGAAGAAGACAAGGCCAAGCTAATGGAGGCCTTTGCTGCCAGCGGAAAGTCTGTGGATGAAGTCATTGCCTGGCTGAAGGGAGAATAACTCTTCGGGCAGATGGCGCGGGAAACCGCTGTAAACCTTGGTAGGTTCCCGTATTCCAATAATGTGCTCCTGACGGTAATATGTGCTCACATTGAAAGCACATATTGCTGAAAGGAGCATTTTTCATGACCAATGAACAGATTTATGCGGATATGGTTGAAAACAGGATTAGCCTCGACCAGGGCATAGAGGCACTTGTGCAGCACCTTCGCCCCATCATCATAAACGCCAGCCGGGGATTCCTCCGAGTCTTCTCCTGGACCTGGGACGATGCCCTCCAGGAGGCGCGGATCCTTCTTTGGGAACTGGTGGAGAAGCAGCGCTTCCGCCCCACAGAGGGCAAGCGTGGCGGCCAGGTGGCCTTCCACAACTTCTTCGCGCATTGCTTTTCCAACCGATTGAGTAAGCTCTACCGCGACACGCTGCTCAGGAATCCGATCATCATCGGCTCCCACAAGGTAGGCTATGCTGCACACGAAGAGGTGTGGGTCGGGGTTGTCGCTTTCGATGAGGCTTACATCACCACCTACAAAGCAGCCCAGGCAGAGCGCAATCGTCGTCTCTACGATAAGCGACTGGCAGCAGAAGGGCGGTCCCGCCAGCTCATCCTCACAGAGGAAGAGCGTGCAGAGAGACGCGAAGCGGCGAAGGAAAGGGCCAAGGAGAGGACGTTGGCTTGGCAACGTGCCAACAGAGAAGCGTACAACGCGCGGAGGGCTGAGATTCGTCGGGAGAAGAAGGCGGGGACGTTCGTGGATCGGAGGAAAAAAAGCGCTGCCTGTTTATGGGGAGTTCATGATTGCGGATTAGAATAAAGCATCAGCTCAGGCAGGGCTGTTCACATATCTCCCCCTTTGACTGCCCCCGGCATCGCTGGGGGCTTTGCCATGCTTGTAACAATGGTGGACAGCAGTAACAGATTATGCTATACTGTAGTAAATCAACATAGGGAGAGATGAAAATGAACAAGCAAGAACTGATTTCCAAGATTGCCGAAAAGGCAGGCATCTCCAAGAAGGATGCCGGTGTCGCCTTGACTGCGTTGACGGCTACAATCACCGAAGAACTCAAGGCCGGCGAGAAGATTGCCATCTCCAACCTGGGTATCTTTGAGGTGCGCGAGCGCGCGGCCCGTACCGGCCACAATCCCCGGACCGGTGAAACCGTGGAAATCGCCGCGAAGCGTATTCCTGCTTTTAAGGCAGCGAAGGCTCTAAAGGACGCTGTAGAATAATATCAATAAACAACCACAAGGAGGAGAAACCCATGCCCAGAGCGAAGAAAACCATCGATGCCGCTATCGAGGAAGTGAAGAAGACCGGGCGCAAGGCGAAAGCCAAGATCGAAGAGGCTGCTGAGAAGGCCGCCGACACTGCTGCCGCTGTGGAAGTTGAAGTGAAGAAGACCACCCGCGCCGCTGGCCGCAAGGCAAAGGCCAAGGTTGAAGAGGCTGCCGAGCAGATGGCCGAGAAGGTCGATGCTGCCGCCGCCGCTGCCGAGATCGAGGCCGGCAAGGCTAAGGCGAAGCGCACCAGAAAGGCTGCCGAGGCGAAGCAAGCTGTGGAGACGGCTGTGGAAGAAGCCAAGAAGCCGGCGCGTAAGGCGCGTACTGCCAAGCTCGACATCGTCATCCAGAGCGTCATGGGCGGCGCGATCACCCCCGAGGAGATCGCTGCGAAGGTTCCGAAGGATGCAATTTCTGCCTATGTGAAAGTGGAAGAGAACAAGATCTACTGGGTGAACAAAGCCGGCGACACCGGCGACGTGGAGATCTGGGGCTAATACATAATAAAAGCGGCGGCGTATGATTATGCGTCGCCGTATACTTATGCGCCTATCGGATGCGCGTCGGGAAGCCTCTGAAGGAGCATATGTCACCGATGTCCGCATTAAGGGCGTTGCAGACCCTTTCCAGAACATCCAAGCGGACAGCCTCTCCCTTGACCAGCTTTTGGTAGGTGGATTCACTGATTCCGGCAAGGGATATGATGTCGCGCTGTGTATAGCCGCGTCGGGAGAGGAGCAACCATAGCTTTTTGTAGCTGATCATGCCATCGGCCTCCTCTGTGTGGGCGATACCTGTGCCTTGAAATGGGGCACAGCGCGTGGGGGTGGACTTCTATTCTACCACAGAAGAGCGTGGAGGCGAGTGACAACAATACGGCCTTTTCCTATCAGTTTTCTTACAGATGTGACAGAGAACGGAGGAATCTCCATGAACCCATTTTCAATCATGATGTTCTGCTTCTCAGGGGCGTTGTTTCTCTATGCGGTGCTGCTGTACACGACGAGGGACTACAAGTTGATTCCGCGCGGCAATGCATCCAAGACAGACGATAAAAAGGCATATGCGAGGCAGGTTGCGGAGATTGTTGCGCTGGTGGCTGTTGCTCCGGCGCACTGCGGATATGTCGCGCTGTTCTCGATGGCCTGGAGCGTGGTCGTGCTGGTTGTGGAGATGGTTCTTGCCATTTGGGTGGGGACAAAGATCATGGAGTGACTGGACTTTTCCCGGAGATTTATGGTATAATCGCTCCTGCTGCGGCCGTGGAGCCGCGACAGAACAGGAGTAAATGAATGTACGGAATCAAAGTCACCAGTAACGGAATTGTAGGTTGGATTGTGGGGAAGGACGCGGATATCTGGCTCTTCAAAGATAAGGCCAGCGCCGCTGCAGAGCTGAAAAGACTGAAGAGCGATGATCGGTATAGCTGGAACTGTGAGGCTGTGGTCGCGGAGTTTCCAGGGTGGGGGAAGAAATGATCGATAGGTTTTCAGTACGAACGCTTCATACAGATGAAATCAAAACCCTATACAAAGAACGTCTCACCAGGGATTTCCCGCCTAACGAGCTAAAACCCCTCTCCATGATTACGAAGGCCTTGGAGGAAGACGAGTATATATGCTATGGGGCTGTGGCCGGTGAAACAATCCTGGCATATGCGTTCTTTGTGAAGTGTGGGGCCAATGCCCTGGTGGACTACTATGCCGTCAAAGAAGACATGCGCGACGCAGGTATCGGCAGTCGCTTTATACGGGAATTGATCGCCGGACCGCTTCAAGGTATGAACTGCGTCCTGTTGGAGGCTGAGGATCCGGATTGCGCACAGGATATGCATGAACGAGAGACCAGGAATCGCCGCTTGAGCTTTTATACGCGCAATGGCCTGTGGACGACGGCTGTTAAGGCGGAGGTATGGGGTGCCCCATACTGTATTCTTCAATTGCCCATTGGAGTGCGACATTCCTCGGACACAATTGCGGCTGTGTATTCTGCGATATATCACGCCATGATGACGGATAAGGTTTATAATGAAAGGGTCAGGATCGCCGCACCCTGTCCAGGAACCGGTCCACTTGTCCCATAATCCTATAACCGGCAATGCCGGCGACGGGAAGCGTGAAAAGAGCGATCAGTGCGGTCATGGGTAGGGCCTCCTCTGTGTTTGTTATCCGCAGGCTTTGACGGGAAGAACAGAGGCGCAGTTCCGGAGAACAGGAAATGTTTACCGCATTGCCCAGGTTTAGAACGGAAATCGCCTCCGCACGGAGGGCGTTGAGAACAAATACGGAGGCGTTGATGCCTTAAGTTGCCTTTCTCACCATACCACTCACGTCCACTCCAGCCTCGTTCCC
>JAFUCP010000185.1 GCA_017459565.1 Clostridia bacterium
TCGCCTGCGAGGAAGGTCTGCGCTTCGCTATCCGCGAAGGCGGCCGCACCGTGGGTTCCGGCGTTGTCACCAAGATTCTGGGCGACTGAGCCATATCATGCAACAGGGAGCTGCCTCAAACGAGGCGGCTCCCTGTTTTTTGGCAGAGCGGAGAAATTGCCGCTACACAGGGGAAGGCTAAATTGGCGAGGTGCAGAGTGAAAATGCCTTCTCCTTTGGGGAAGGTGGGCCGCCGCTTGCGGCGGGTCGGATAAGGTCGATATGCAGGATGTCAGCAGCAGACGACATTTGCCCATCGCGCTCGGACGGGTCTGTTCTCCCCAGAGGGGAAAAGCTGAGCTGGTGCATTGCGGAGGAGAGAACGCTTCTCTGAAACAGCACGATTTGGTTTATATATCATCGGTCTTTCCCAACAGCCAATCAACGGTAACATTCAATGCTTCCGATAGAGCAAGTAATTCCTTATCGCTAACGGAACGCTTTTGCCCTTCCAGCAGGGACAGCGCGGGGATGCTCATATCAATGCCGCGAAGCTGAAGCTGGGCCAATAATTCTACCTGCTTCATATCGCGTTTTTTGCGCGCAAGGGTGACGCGAAAGCCGATAATATTTCGATCTCCAAGCGCGAGTTTCCTGGTATTCAGAAAATCATCCCCCTAACAAAGCTATTATAGGATGATTCGGCATTGCTAAATTTGGGAAAACCAAATATAATAAATTTAGGTATTCCAAATTTCTGTGCAAAGGGGCTGTTTCTATGTATCTTCCCATCTGTATCGATAATGAAATGATTGGCCGCAGAATTGCGAGGAGGCGGCTTGAACTGCGTATATCGACGGAGGAACTGGCGATGTGGGTATCAATTTCCGAATCGCTTATGGATAATATTGAAGCGGGGAAAGTGCTTCCCACAATCGAGGTCCTTGCGGGCATCAGCCATTTCCTCGACATTTCCATGGATTATCTGATACTTGGTGTCAAAAACCGCTGTGTGATGGAGGAATGTCCGGTGTTTGATGAAATGCAGGAAATCATGCGTCGTTTTAAAGCTGAAAGGGGCGGCGGGGCATGAGATAACGGGCGTCATTTTACCTGACCGCGGTGGACGGGGCGCTTCCGGGCCTGTAAACTGGTATGGAAGGATATGGGCAAAGAGGATTTGCAAATGAAGAAAAGGCAAGTGAGCAAGCAGGCGCTCTTCGCCACCGTTCCGGTGCCGAAGGCGCTTTTGACCATGGCGATTCCCACCATCATCAGCCAGATCATTAACCTGGTTTACAATATGGTGGATGCGTTTTTCATCGGGCGCACGGGCAATTCCTACATGATGGCCGCTACGACGCTGACTTTGACCATGGTGATGATGAATGTGGCCCTGTCGAACCTGTTCGGCATCGGCGGCGGCAGTCTTGTGGCGCGGCTGATGGGCGCGGGGGAGACGGAGGACGCCAAAAGGGTGAGCGCCTTCGCCTTCTACGGAGCCGCCGCCGTGGCGCTGGGCTATTCGCTGCTCATCGGCGCGTTTCTGGACCCTGTTCTGCGCTTCCTCGGCGCGTCGGAGGCCACTGTCGATTATGCCCGCAGCTATGCGCTCATCGTCGTTGTGATCGGCGGGCTGCCCAGCATACTGTCCATGACGCTGGCTCACCTGCTGCGCAACACCGGCTTTTCCAGCCAGGCCAGCCTGGGCCTGAGCATGGGCGGTATCCTCAATGTGGCGCTGGACCCGCTGTTCATGTTCGTGCTGATGCCCAGGGGGCAGGAGGTGACGGGCGCGGCGCTGGCCACGACGATATCCAACGCCGCCGCCTGCCTGTATCTGCTGATTGCCTACAGGCGGGCCTCCGCCGAAGCGCCGCTGAGCTTCAACCCCGCGCGGGCCCGGGCACTGAAGAGGGAGCGCGTCCGCGCGCTGTTCGCCGTGGGCGTGCCCTCGGCCATCCTGACCGGCCTTTTCGACGTGGCGAACATCTGCGTGAACATACTCGCCGCGGTCCACAGCGACCTGGTGTTGGCGGGCATGGGCATTGTCATGAAGGTGGAGCGCGTGCCCAACGCCGTGAACATCGGCATTTGCCAGGGGATGCTGCCCATTGTGGCCTTCAACTATTCCTCGGGCAACCGCCAGCGTATGCGCCAGACCATCGATACCGCCCGCAAGGCGGGGCTTGCGGTGTCCCTGGCCTGTATCGCGCTGTTTGAGCTGTTCGCGTCCCAGGCGTCCCGGCTGTTTTTAAGCACCTCCGCCGGAGACGTGGAGGCGGCTGCGACCACGGTGGCCTTTGCCACGCTGTTTTTGAGGATACGCTGCGTGGCCTCCCCGGTGCAGTTCATCAACTACCACACCTCTTACTGTATGCAGGCCATGGGCGACGGGAGCAAGACCATGCTGCACGCCTTTGTGCGGGAGCTGGTGTTCTACATCCCCTTCATGTTCCTGCTGGACCGGCTGTTCGGAGAGGTGGGCCTCGCCGCCGCGCTGCCCGCCGGAGAGACCTGCGGCGCGCTGTTCGCGCTGTGGCTGCTGAACCGGGCGCTGAAGGACGAAAAGAGCGCGGCGCAAAGCGCGATATGACAGGAGGAGATTTCCATGCCCAGGCCGAGCTTTGAACACCGTGGCTTCATGCTGGATGTGTGCCGCCACTACATGCCCGTGGCGCACATCATGAAGCTGATCGACGCCGCCGCAATCTGCGGCATGAACCGTATGCACTGGCACCTGACGGACGACCAGGGCTGGCGCATCGAAATCAAGCGCTATCCGAGGCTGACGGAGGTGGGTGCGCGGCGCGGCCCATCGTATTTCGGGGACGTGTCCGAAACGGAGAACAACTGCGGCTTTTACACCCAGGAGGAGGTCCGCCGGATCGTGGCCTATGCCGCGTCCAAGGGCGTCGGAGTCATTCCTGAAATCGAGCTGCCCGGCCACGCCTGCGCCATGCTGGCTGCCTATCCCCATCTGGGCTGCCGCCGGGTAATCCATCCGGCCTGGTCGCCGGAGACGGTTGAAAACCCCTATCCCCACGGCGTGCAAAACGCAGCGGGCATCTATCCCGATCTGGCCTGCGCCGGGCGGGACGAGGCCATCCAATTTCTGAAGGACGTGCTGGACGAGGTGGTGGCGCTGTTCCCGTTCCCCATGGTCCACATCGGCGGAGACGAGGCGCCAAAGCTGCACTGGCGGCGCTGCCCGGACTGCCAGCGGCGCATGAAGGAGGAGGGCATCGCCGGCGAGGACGCGCTGCAGCGCTGGCTGGTGCTGAAAATCGGGGAATATCTGGCCGAAAAGGGCCGGGATACCATCGTGTGGAACGACGTGCTGGCGGGCGGACTGCTGCCGAAGCACTTCATCGTGCAGCAGTGGAAGGGGAACCGGGAGCTGACCAGCCGGTTCCTGGAGGCCGGGGGACGGGTGATCGTCTCCGACACCGACAACTATTACTTTGACTATCCCTATGGGCGCATCGATGCGCACCACATCTGGCGCTATCCGCTGGTGCCGCCCTACGCCCAGGGCCGCGAGACGGGGGTGCTGGGCGTGGAGTGCTGCCTTTGGACCGAGCGCATCACCAATCTGGACCGGGCGGCGTGGATGCTCTTTCCCCGCATGACGGCGGTGGGCCTGCGGCTGGGCGGCGCGGAGGACGCGACGTGGGAGGATTTCACGGCCCGGCTCAAGGCAAAGCAGGCAGAAATCGACGCGCTGGGGCTTGCCTGCGCTCCCGAGGCGCTGTGGCACATGCCGCCCGAGGCCGCAGCGGCGGATGCCGCAACCGGCGAAAGCTGGCGCACCTTGCCCAGCGTGCTGCCCTCCATGACCTGGGAGGTGCGTATGCTGCGCCAGGAGGCGCTGGAGCGGCTACTGGAGGAGATCGGGATGCCCCGGGAATTCGCCTGTGTCGCGCGGGACTGGGCGCTGGCGGAGCTTGACGGCTACGAGGCCCGGGTGCCGGAGGACGTGCGCGGCGCGGACATCATGGCCGGGCAGCTGCTCCGCGCCCTCGAAAACCGTGAAGACGGGCCGTGGCGGGATGTTCCCGAATCCGTCTGGATTGCCACCATGAAGTGCTATACCCGCTTTGTGAAGGAGCATTTCGCGTCCTTCGGGGTCTATGGCTTCGACCGGGGCTTCTGGACGACGCGCCAGGTCGACGGCCTGCTGTTCAGGCTCGGAGAGATGGAATATGAGCGCGTCGACGAGGACGGAAGAAGGGAAATCGCGCTGCACATTCCGTCGGACGCCAGGCTTGAGCCGGATGCGCTCAACGCCTCCGTGGCCAAGGCCCGGGCGTTTATGAAGGAACGCTTTGCGGACTGGGCGGACGCGCCGATGACCTGCGATTCGTGGCTTTTGTCCCCGGCGCTCAAATCCATGCTGCCGCCCACATCCCGCATCCTTCGCTTCCAGACCGCCTTTGATTTGATGGAGACGGATGACGAGGCGGACGACGCGCTGCAATGGGTGTTCGGCCTGGGGGAGAGCCAGAAGTCGTCCGTCGACCTGGCCGCTCTGCCCGAGGACACTACCCTGCGCCGCGGCATGAAGGCCTTCCTGCGCGCGGGCGGCAAGGTGGGAAGCGCGAAGGGCGAATTGAAGAGGCACTTTTGATTCATTGAAATGATCTGTCGAAGCGGCGCGGATGAACCGGGCGGCCATCTACCGCCGCATATGTTTACCCGCGCCCGGTTGACAATTTGCGCCGGTTCGTGTATATTTATGTGGGCTTGTGAACGGCTGCACAACGCCCCTCACCCACAACGAACCACAGGAGGTAGGACGCGGATGAAGCTTCCGGGTTATCATGAGGACCTGCACACGCTGCATGTGAACACCCTGCCCAACAGGGCCTATTACATTCCCTACTCCCACATGGAGGCCGCCCGCAGGGACGTGCGCGCGGAATCGGACCGCTATATGACGCTGAGCGGCGAGTGGCGCTTTCGCTACTTTGAGAGCCCGGCGGACGTGCCGGAGGATTTTCTGACCGCGAATCTGCCCATGGAAGCCATACCCGTGCCCTCTGTGTGGCAGATGCACGGCTATGGCCGGCACCAGTACACCAACGTGCGCTATCCGATCCCCTATGACCCGCCCTATGTGCCGGCGCAGAACCCCTGCGGCCTTTACATGCGCTCCTTTGACTTGGACGAGGAGGAGGGACGCCGCACCATTGTGTTCGAGGGCGTGGATTCCTGCTTCTATCTCTGGATCAACGGCCGTTTTGTGGGCTACAGTCAGATTTCCCATTCCACCAGCGAATTTGACATCACGGATTATGTGCATCCCGGCGAAAATGCCATCGCGGTGCTGGTTCTGAAGTGGTGCGACGGCACCTATCTGGAGGACCAGGACAAGCTGCGCACATCGGGCATCTTCCGGGACGTGTACCTGCTGCGCCGGGACGCGCGCCACATCCGGGATTATTTTGTGCATACCTATCTTTCCGGCGATTTGCACAGCGCCGATATCCATGTGGATGTGCAGTTCTGGGGCGATTCCGGCGAGAACCATTCGCTGCACTACAATCTGTACGACCCCCAGGGCGACCCCGTGGCCAGCGGGCGCACCTATGATTCCGGCATCGATATCCACGTGGACAACGCGGAGCTGTGGAGCGCGGAAAACCCCAACCTGTACACGCTGGTGCTTCGCTACGCGGGGGAGAGGATCGCGGAATTCGTGGGCCTGCGAGAAATCCACATATCCAACCAGGTGGTCTACATCAACGGCCAGAACGTGAAGTTCCGGGGCGTGAACCGCCACGACAGCGACCCCGTGGTGGGCCCCGCCGTGGATGAAAACCACATGCTGCGGGACCTGGTTCTCATGAAGCAGCACAATGTCAACGCCATCCGCACCAGCCACTATCCCAATTCGCCGCTGTTTGCCCGCATGTGCGACCGCTACGGCTTCTATCTGATCGGCGAGGCGGACGTGGAGTGCCACGGCGTGGTGTTCTATGACGGAAATTACAAGGAGGAAAGCTACAACCGCATCGCCCAGGACCCCGATTTCTGCGAGGCCATACTGGACCGCGTGCAGCACAGCGTCATTCGGGACAAGAACCGCCCCTCCATCGTCATCTGGTCCATGGGCAACGAATCCGGCATGGGCGCGAACTTTCACGAGGCGCTGCGCTGGACCAAGGAGTACGACCGCTCCCGACTGACCCACTATGAGCGCGCCTCCTTCCCCCCGCCGGGCGAGGAGATCAACCGGGACAACCTGGACCTCTACAGCCGCATGTACCCCTCCATTGAGGAGATTGACCGTTATTTCGAGGAAAAGCACGTCCCCAAGCCCTATATTCTGTGCGAGTATTCCCACGCCATGGGCAACGGTCCCGGCGATCTGGAGAACTACTTCCAGTGCTTTGAGCGCCATGACGGCCACTGCGGCGGCTTTGTGTGGGAGTGGTGCGACCACGCGGTGGACATGGGCCGCACACCGGCGGGGGACAGGCGCTATTACTACGGCGGCGATTTCGGCGATTATCCCAACGACGGCAACTTCTGCATGGACGGCCTGGTGTATCCTGACCGTCGCCCCCACACGGGCCTCAAGGAGTTCAAGAACGTGAACCGCCCGGCCCGTATCCGCGAGGTGAACCTGGAAGCAGGCATCTTCGATATGCGCAATTACCTGGATTTTACCACGCTGAGCGACGCCGTGACCCTCAGCTACGCCGTGCGCCAGGGCGGCAGGGAGATTTTCCGCGGCCAGGTGCCGGAGGAGCAGCTGGACATTCCTCCCCATGGCGAGCGGGAGGTACGGCTGGCGCTGCCCGAGGGACTGAAGCTGCCCTTCGCGGTGTACTTTGAGATGAAGCAGCGCTACGACGGGCCGCTGGTGCCCGCAGGCCATGTGATGGGCTATGAACAGATCGGCCGCCAGAAGCTGGATCTGCCCGCGCGGCCGGAGGGCGTGCTGGGCCTTCAGATCAGCGAAGGCGAGCGCCGGATCAGCCTCCGGGGCGAAAACTTCCGCTATGTGTTCAACCGGCTGTCCGGCTGCTTCGATGTGCTGAACTATGATCAGCTGCACCTGCTGGAGGCGCCCATGGGCTTCAACATCTGGCGCGCACCCACCGACAACGACCGCAACATTCGCGTGGAGTGGGAGCGCTTCGGCTATGACCGCGCCATCACCCGGGTTTACGATGTGAAGCTGGAGGCCTCGGACGACGCCGTGATCACGGCGAATTTCAGCCTCGGGGCCACCTATCTGCCCAACATCGCCACGGGTGTGGCGGTGTGGCGCGTCCACATGAACGGCAGGGTGGATGCCAGCATCCATCTCAAGCAGCGCCAGGGCGCCCCCGCGCTGCCGCGCTTCGGTGTGCGGCTGCGGATGCCCCGGGAGGTGAACCAGGTCCGCTATTTCGGCTACGGCCCCTATGAGAGCTACAAGGACAAGCACCGCGCCGGCGTCAAGCACCTTTACGAGGACACCGTGGACGCCATGCATGAGGATTATGTGCGTCCCCAGGAGAACGGCAGCCGCTGGAACTGCGACTATGTGCTGCTCTCCGGCCCGCTGGGCGGTCTGGAGGTGACGGGCGAGGAATTCAGCTTCAATGCCTCCCGCTATACCCAGGAGGAGCTGACGGCCAAGGCCCACAATTTTGAGCTGACCCCGTGCGGGGACACCGTGTTCTGCCTGGATTACCGGCAAAACGGCATCGGCTCCAACAGCTGCGGGCCGGCGCTGAACCCCCGCTACACCATGCCGGAGGAGTTCACCTTTGACTTCTCCTTCCAGCCCGTGAGCAGGGACGAAATGACGTGACACAGGACACGGGCCGTCCCGGCGCATTGACGTCACCGGGACGGCCTTGTCTTTCGGATATAACATACAAAACGCCTCGCAACGCTCCGAAAGGGCGATTGCGAGGCGATTTTGAAATTGTACATGATTGGGAAAACGGAACACGTTTCCCGGGTCGGCGACATCCGAAGGATGGCGTCGACAATCATTTATATCACCGTGATTTCACGCTTCATGCCGTGGACGTAATACTGTATGGTGATGGGGCGCTCCGCGGCTGGGGAGGCGGTGGTGATCAGCTTCAGGTTGACCTGTCCGCTGTCCCGCGGGGCGATATCGCTGCCCTCGCCGGTGAGGGCGTACACGGCGATATCCCCGGGCACAGCCCCGGCGCGAATGTCCAGCCACTCCGCCGCGAACAGGCCCCGGTTGGTCAGCGTGATGGTCACGTTCACCAGCGTGTAGCCCGCCGCGTCCTCATGAAGCGGCGAACCGTCGAACCGCTGGGGCGCGGAGTTTGAGGCCAGCAGGCTGCGGATCGCGCCGTAGGCCTCGGGGTATTCCGAAGCGGCGGCGGACTGGATGTAGACCTGCGCGCGCAGCGTGCCGCCGAAATAGAACCATGCGGCAAATCCCAGCAGCAGGGTGAATATGATGGCGAGCAGCGCGGTGAGCTTTCGCATGGACGGTCGGCCTCCGGGGTGTTTTCATAGTATTATAGCAAAACAACGCTCAAAGTATACCACAGCGCGGCCCGTCAAGCAAGCCGCCATGTGTTCAGATGAGATAAAATGTCGGATATCGGGGATGGATTTGTATTTTTCCGCAAGGTGTGCTATAATACAATCGAAATTGTTTTTTCCCCGCGCGCACAGCGGCGCGCGAGGGGGAAAGGTGGCGCTTATATGGCGGAAAGGATCGTCCTGCTGGACGGCTACAGCCTGATGTACCGGGCGTATCACGCGCTGCAAACGCCCATGAACGCGCCGGACGGCACGCCCACCAACGCCGTACACGGGTTTGTGATGATGCTTTTGAAGGTGATCGCGGACGAAAAGCCCGACAGCATTGCCGTGGCCTTTGATATGCACGCGCCCACCTTCCGGGCGAAGCTGTACGACGGCTACAAGGCTACCCGAAAGCCCATGCCCGACGATCTGCGCTCCCAGGACCCCGTGATCCGGGAGCTGATCGGCCTGATGGATATTCCAATTCTGGAATGTGAGGGCTATGAGGCGGACGACATCATGGGCACCGTGTCCCTGTACTGCGAGCGACAGGGGAACGAGGCGCTGCTGGTCACGGGGGACAGGGACTCCTTTCAGCTCTCCGGCCCCCACACCACCATCCTCTACACCAAAAAGGGCATCACCGATACCGTGCGCGTGACGCCGGACTACATCCGCGAAACCTACGGGGTGGAGCCAGTCCAGCTGATCGATGTCAAGAGCCTGATGGGCGACGCCTCCGACAATATCCCCGGCGTGCCCGGGGTGGGGGAAAAGACGGCGCTGAAGCTGGTGCAGCAGTACGGCAGCCTGGAGGCGGTGCTGGCTTCGGCGGACGCGGAGCAGAAGGGCAAGCTGCGCGAACGGCTCATGGAGGGCCGCGCGCTGGCGGAGATGAGCTACACCCTGGCGAAGATCGACCGCAACGCCCCCGTGACGATCAATCCCGAAGGCTGGCGCCTGGGGAACATTGGCGGCGCGCTGCCGAGGCTGCGCCAGCTGGGCATGAACGCGGCGCTTCGGCGGCTGACGGAGGTGGCGAAGGCCTGCGCGCCCCACTTTGAGGCTTCCGCCCCGGTCCGGGCGGCGGAGGAGGAAGCGCTGCCGCCCATCGAGCGCTTTACGGAACCCGGGGCGCTGGCGGCGCGTATTCTTGAACTGGCAAAGGGCGCGCGATGGGTGTCCCTCCACCTGGGGACAGAGTTCACCCTGGCCACCGACGCCGCCCGGCTTTCGATGCCCATGGGGGGCGATCTGCTCTCCCCAGGCATAACCGACGCGGAGGCGCTGGACGCGGCCATGCCGCTGCTTGAGGGCGACTGTCCTGTTTCGCTGTGGAACCTGAAGGCCCTGCCCATCGATATCCGGCGCGTCAAGGGGGAGATCACGGACGTGATGCTGGCGGCCTACGCCCTCAATCCCCAGCGCCCGGGCTTCGACGCTGAAGCGCTGTGCGAGGCGGAGGGCTTGGAGGGCTTTGCCCGGCACCCCGCCACGGCGCTGCGCAGGCTGGCGCTTTTGCAGGAAAAGCAGCTGCAGGAAAACGACCTGGAGGCCGTCTACCGGGATATCGAGCTGCCGCTGGCCTATGTTTTAAGGGACATGGAGGACGAGGGCTTTCTGGTGGACGCCGACGCGCTGCGCGCCCTGGGCGTGGATTTCAAGCGCCATATTCAGCGGCTGACGGAGGAGATTGCCGAAATGGCGGGGGAGAGCATCAACCTGAACTCCCCCAAGCAGCTGGGCGAATTGCTGTTTGTGAAGCTGGGCATCCCCTCCCCGAAGAAGAAGATTTCCACCAACGCCGAGGTGCTGGAGCAGCTTTCCGGCGAATATCCCATCTGCGGCAAGGTGCTGGAATACCGAAAGTACCAGAAGCTGGAGTCCACATATATCGACGCGCTGATCCCCATGCGGGACGCGGGCGGGCGCATCCACACCCGGTTTGACCCGGTGGGCACCGCCACGGGCCGCATCAGCTCCGCCGAGCCCAATTTGCAGAACATCCCCGTGCGCACGGAGCTGGGCAAGGCCATCCGCGGCGCCTTCGTGGCGCGCCCGGGCTGGCTGCTGGTGGACGCGGACTATTCCCAGATCGAGCTGCGGGTGCTGGCCCACATGTCCGGGGACGAGACCATGATCAACGCCTTCCGCATGGACCAGGATATCCACGCCCGCACGGCGGCGGAGGTCTACGGCGTGCCGCTGGAGGATGTGACGAGCCAGATGCGCTCCGCCTGCAAGGCGGTGAATTTCGGCATCGTGTACGGCATTTCGGAATTCACGCTGTCGAAGAACATCGGCGTCAGCCGCTGGGAGGCACGGGATTTCATCGACAGGTACTTCAACCGCTATCCCGGCGTGAAGGCCTATATGGACGCCGCCGTAAAAAAGGGCCACGAGCAGGGCTATGTCACCACGCTGATGAACCGGCGACGCTATCTGCCGGAGCTGGCCAGCGGCAACTTCGCCGTGCGCGCCTTCGGGGAGCGCTGCGCCATGAACAGCCCCATACAGGGCACCGCGGCGGACATCATCAAGCTGGCCATGATCGCCGTGCAGAAGGCTCTGCGGGAGGGAAAATACGAGGCGAAACTGATATTACAGGTTCACGACGAGCTGATCGTCGAGGCCCCGGAGGCCGAGGCGGAGCGCGTGCGCGATCTGCTGCGCCGCTGCATGGAGGGCGTCATGACGCTGGACGTGCCGCTGCGCACCGACATTTCCATTGGAGGGGATTGGCGTGCTTGCAAATAAGCCCTATGTGATCGGGCTGACGGGAGGCATCGGCTGCGGCAAATCCGAGGCGGCGCGGTATCTGAACCGACTCGGCGCGGCCCATCTGGACGCGGATGTGATCTCCCGGGAGCTGACCGCCGAAAACGGCGCGGCGCTGCCGGAGATCCGGCGGGTGTTCGGCGACGCGGCCTTCGCCGCGGACGGCAGCCTGGACCGTGCCAGCCTCGGGCGGCTGGTGTTCGGCAACGAGCCCGCCCGCCGGGCGCTGGAGGGCATCATCCATCCGCTGGTGCAGCGCGAGATGCTTGAGCGCATGGACGCCGCGGCCCAGGCCGGGGCGCGGGTGGTGATACTGGATGTGCCGCTTTTGTTTGAAACGGGCATGGACGCGCTGTGCGATGAGACCTGGGCGCTCTACCTGGACCGGGAGGTGCAGATCGAGCGCATCATCGCCCGGGACGGGCTGAGCCGTGAGGATGCCGAGGCCCGCATCGACAGCCAGATGACCTCTGAGGAGCGCAACGCCCGGGCGAACCGCGCCATCAACACCGACCAGCCCATTGAGCGCACCCGCGCGGAGCTGGAGCAGCTGTATCGCGCCGCGGTGAAGCGGGCGGAGAGGTGAAGCTTTATTTATCGCAAAGCGGTAAACCGGAATCGGCAAAGGAGGTCCCATGCTCCCGGATCAAAAGCAAAAGCCCACCGGCGCGAGGCCGAAGCCGCCGCGACTGTCAAAGAAGCGCGCGCGGGTGCGCCGTGCGCGGCGCATCCAGAGGATTGCGACCGTCTCCATGATCGCCGTGGTGGCGCTGGGACTGGCGGGGCTTGGACTTTGGATGCTGTTCGACGCCCGCCCCCAGACGACGGTGCAGACCTATCCCGTGGCATATCAGGCGTCCATCCGCGCGCTGGCCGCGGAAAACGGCATCGACCCGGCCTGGCCCGCTGCGGTGATTCTGGCGGAGTCCAGCTATCAGCCCGAGGCCGTCTCATCGGCGAATGCCCAGGGGCTGATGCAGCTCTTGCCCGACACGGCCATGTGGATCGCGGAAAAGTTCGGCGACACATACGCGGAGGGCTGCCTGTTTGACCCCCAGATCAACCTGCGCTACGGCTGCTGGTATCTGGGCTATCTCTACCGGCGCTTTAACGGGGACATGACCTGCGCCACCGCCGCCTATCACGCGGGCCAGGGCCAGGTGGACGGGTGGCTTGCCAACGCGGAATACAGCGACGACGGAAGCACGCTAAAGCGGATACCGTTTGATTCCACGGATACCTATGTCAAGAGGGTACTGAAGTATTATGAAAAATATGTCCAACTGTACGCTCAGGCGGATTAGCGCGCTGGCCGCCGCGCTGGCGCTCATGCTGTGCGTCGCGCCCGCCGCCAGGGGCGATCTGGCCTCCGACCTCGGCGGCGGCTTTCAAGCCTCCACGCCGGTGCAGACCGAGCAGGTCGTGGCCGTGGACATGGAGAGCGCGGACGTGATAATTGGCTATATCGACCCGGGCTATACCTCTCTCAGCCCCGTGCTGTGCAACGACTGGGGATCAGTCTCGGTCAACCAGCTGGTGTTTGAAAGCGTGGTGGACCTGGACGCGAACCTGAAGCCCGTGCCCATGCTGGCGGACAACTGGGTGCAGGACGGGCGGCTGTGGACCTTCAACCTGCGCAGCAACATACAGTTCCACAACGGCTATGAGCTGACGGCCTATGACGTGGTGCGCAGCTATCAGACGCTGATGCAGACCGGCCCCGCGAACCCGTATTACAACCGCCTGCAAATGATCAATTCCATGCAGGCTACGGATATTTACGTGCTGACGGTGGACGCGAAGAACGCCAGTATGCTCACGCTCTACGCCATGAATTTCCCCGTCATGCAGTATGAGACGCTTTACGACGAGCTGCCCCGGGGCACCGGGCCCTACTGGTACATCCAGCGCGACGAGGACGGCACCGCGAGGCTGGAGGCCAACCCGCTGTGGTGGAAGCAGCAGCCCGAGGTGCGCAGCATACTGCTCAAGCGCTTCGATACGGCGGGGGACGCCATCGAGGCCATCCGCACAAACAGGATCGATATGCTCACCACCATCAGCTCAAAGGCATCCCTGAGCCGCAAGCTGTCGGGCATGGCCAGCATGGATTACCCCACCATGACCTATGAAATGCTGATCCCCAACCTGGGGGAAGCCTCGCTCATGTCGGATATCAACCTGCGCCAGGCGGTGATGTTCGCCATCGACCGCTCCGTGGTGGCCTCCAACGGCTATCTGGACATGGCCATACAGTGCGAGGTGCCCATCGTGCCCACCAGCTGGCTGTATGAGAGCCAGAGCGCCATCTACTACTACAGCCCGGAGCGCGCGCTGCAGCTGCTCAACAACTCCGGCTGGTACGATCTCACGGGCGACGGCACGCTGAACAAGCGCAACGGCATCATGCTGGTGGAGCCCACGGTGAAGCTGATCACCTACAATGAAAGCTCAAGCAGCATCCGGGAGAACGCGGCGAACATGATCGCCGAATACCTGAACACCGTGGGCTTCAACGCCCAGGTCACGGTGCGCAGCAGCAAGGACGCCGTGCTGCGGGATATCAAGGACCGGGATTACGACCTGGCGCTGGTGGGCGTGAACCTCAGCGAGGTGCCCGATGTGTCCGCGCTGTTCAAGAGCGGCGGGGATTTGAACTTCAACCGATACAGCAGCGAGGCCATGGACCAGCTGCTGGAGCGCGCGGAGCTGACCAGCGACGAGGCGACGCTGCAAAAGGTGTACAGCGATATTCAAATGACCGTGGTGCAGCGGCTGCCCATCCTGGGGCTGCTGTTCAGAACGGGCACGGTGCTGTCCACCCGCTCCATCGGCGGCATGTCCGGCATCAGGGCCTATGACAACTTCAACGGCTTTGAGTTTTTAAAGCAATGATACCCAAAGCGCCGTGAGCGCAAAAAAAGCACCCGCAATGATTGAACGGGTGCTTTTTTGCGCGGCGCGACCGGCCTGTGGGACGATCCTGTCCCTGTGTCAATTCCTGAACAGCATGGGCAAAAAGTCGTGGATGCAGCGCCGCCATACGCTCCAGTCGTGGCCGCCGGGGAAGGTGCGCCGCGTGATGGGCAGGCTTCTTCCCTCGAGCAGCGCGTCGTCGGCCTCAAAGCGGTCGAAGAACTGGTCCTCGGTGCCCATGGCGCGGTAGAACACCCTGAAGGCCTCCGCAAAGGCCTCCGGCCTGTCCAGCAGCGCCAGGTGCGCGTTGTCGGATTCCTCCCGGGGCGAGCGCAAAAAGCCGCTGAACAGCCCTGCCCAGCCGAACAGCTCCGGGTGGGTCAGCGTGACGATGCTGGTCTGGAAGCTGCCCATGCTCAGGCCCGCCATGGCCCGGTGCCACTTGTCCGTCAAAACCGGGTAGCGCCCCTCGATGAAGGGGATGAGGTCGCCCAGCAGGATATCGGGGAACAGGCTGAACGCCTTGGAGACGTTCGCGCCCTCGCCCGCGCTTCGGGCCATGCCGTTGCCCATCACGATGATCATTTCGGCCATATTGCCCTCATAAAGCAGCCTGTCCGCGATGCGCCCCAGGTGCCCCTGGTAGACCCAGCCCACCTCGTTTTCGCCGTAGCCGTGTTGCAGGTACAGCACGGGGTACTTCTTTGCCGGGTCGTAGGCCGGGGGCGTGTACACCAGGCATACCTCCAGCTTCCCGGAGACCTTCGAGGGATAGTAATGCCGGGTCACCGCGCCGTGGGGCACGCCGTCGAGCGCGTCCCATTCCGTCTCGCCGGGCACGGGCACGTCCACGAAGTTCATCGGGCGGCAGCAGCCGTAGCCGATGGGCAGGTAGGGACACAGCACGTCCGCGCCGTCGATCTTCAAAAAGAAGTACAAAAAGCCGCGGCCCATGTCCGCCGTGCCCTCCCACATCCCGCCGTTCGCCCTCGCCAGGGGGAACAGCGTGCCGAAGCGGTCGATGGCGACGCTGTCGGCGTCGGGAGCCTTGATTCTGAAAAAGACGCGCCCGTCCTCCAGAACCTCATAGCCCTGATCTCCGTCCCGGTCCGGTTCTCCATAGTAGGGGTCGAAGGAAAGCGCCGTGTCCAGCGGCCACTGTGCCTTCATAACCGATCATCTCCTTTGCTTTTTTCAAGTGAATCGTTGTGTCAATCCCCGAATGTCCGTCATTGTCCTCCGGCGAAGTAAAACGTGAAAAAGCCCCGGGTCACCGGCTGGGGCGTGGTCAATAAGATGCGGTACAGCGGGCTGCCCCCGGCGTCGGGGAAGCTGCGCCCCACCGGCGCGATATCGCAGGAGAGCGCGCCGTCCCAGGTCATGTCCACGCTGCCCAGCCGCACGCCGCCTGTCAGGCGTTGGGGCTTGACAGGGGTGATGAACTGAAACGCGATGGGCGCGGGTTTTTCCAGGTCAAAGGCGTCCACCAGCCGCAGCGCGCCCTCCCGGCGCAGCGCCATGGCCGTGCGCTGTACGGCGCGGGCGGCGGCCTGGACGGGATAGGCGTAAGTCAGCTCCACGCTCATCAGCTCCCGGTCCGGCTGGGTCTGGAAGTCCGCGGGGCACACCTCTCCGCCGAAGGCGGCCTCGGGCGCGCGGTCCGCCGGGGCGTCCAGCTGGCTGTGGCCACCGATGACGGGCACGCTGGCCATGCCGGGGATTTCCACCAGGATGGGCCGCGCGCCGGAAAACAGCAGCACGCTTCCGGCATTGCCCCTGCCACCGCCGGAGTGGATGGCGCAGGTCAGCGATCCGAAGCGGGACAGCATCAGCCGGTTGCGCAGGGTGGCCGCGTGCCTGAGCCTGGGCACGCTGCCGCCCTGGGCGGAAAGCAGGCCCGCGCAGGAGATGTCCAGCAGCCGGCCCGTCAGCGTGCTGGAGGGCAGGTGCCGGGCCCGGTGCAGGCTTGCGCCCAGAGCGGTGAGCGCCTCGTCGTTGGCGGCCAGCCCCACGCGGAACAGTTCTGCTCCCGACAGGTCCGGGCGCAGCTCCCCGGTGGCCGCGTCCGCGAAATAGTCGTCCTCCAGCCACGCAAACAGCAGCCCGTCCAGCCAGTCCGCGTTGGGACAGTCCGCCGTCAAATCCACCTCGCCCCGGGTCAGCTTGCGCAGCAGCAGGCACAGGTCCGTGGCGGCGGCGGTGTCCGCGAGGGCGTCCGCCAGGGGCAAAACGCGGTTTTCGCGGCTCTGCGCGGCCTCGTCCAACAGCCGCAGGGCCAGCTTCACCACCGCGCCGCGCCGCGCGCCGTCCGTTTCCAGAATCAGCGCGGAGAGCAGTATATCCGAAAGGATGCACAGCGGGCGGTAGGCGCGCGCGCCGTGGACGCCCGCAAAGCGCATGAAGGGATAGTCCCCGTGGGCCAGGAAGGGGGAGAATACCCGGCGCCGCGCCTCATACAGCAGCTTGCCCGACACGCGGGAACCCAGCCGTTCGCCCAGGGCGCGCTGCGTCCAGGCTATGAGCATCAGCGTTTCCGCGCACTGAAAGTCGATTTCCGGGTGCTGGTCGTCGTCAAAGGGCGCGCCCTTGGGGTTTTCGGACCAGGTGGATTCCTCCGCGAGCATACAGACGAGGTCCGTGACCCGCTCCAGCGCCGCGGCGTCACATTCCGCCGCCAGCAGCGCCTCCAGCGTCCTGCGCCTGCCCCGCTGCAGGCGGAGATAGGCGGCGGGATCGGCCAGCCGCCGGGACAGGGGCATCCCCTCAAGCTCCCGGCTCATGGCCAGGTATGCCTCGGCCTGGGCGGCCTCCCGGGCCGCGCCCGTGGCCTGGGGCGATGGCATCGCCTCCGGCCGGGCGAGGGACATCAGCGCGCCGTAATTGCGCAGGAACATGGATAACGCCACCTTTCAGACGTGTTCAGCCGCGGTTCATAAAGGCGTAGGTTCCCACCGATACCGCCACGGCGAGGTTCAGGGAATCGATTTCGTCGCTCTGAGGGATAAATACGCTCTGCCCCATGCGGGCGAATTCCGGAGGCAGGCCGGTCTGCTCGTTGCCAAAGATCAGCGAAAAGGGCGGTTTGGCGGCTTTCGCCACCTCGTTCAGCGTCCTTGCGCCGTCCAGCATGAAGGGATACAGCGCCCGGTTGGCAAAATCCGCGCGGTAGGCGTCGAAGCTGTCATACACCTTCACGCGCAGCTTGAAGAACGCCCCCATGGAGGCGCGCAGCACGTGGGGGTCGAACACGTCCACGCAGGGCTTGACCACGGCCACGTCCCGTATGCCGAAGCCCAGCAGCGAGCGCATGACGGTGCCGGCGTTGCCGTTATCGGAAATCTGGCACAGCACGGCGTGGCAGGCGGCGGGCTCCAGGACGCAGTCGTACTTTTTGAACACCAGGCCCGCGAAGCAGTTTTCCTTTTTCGATTCCCGGCGCAGCACCCGCTCCGCCAGCTCCTCCCGCACGCCCAGCTGGGCGCAGCGCTCCCTCAGCTTTACGACCCCTTCGTTTTCAAGCCCCTGGGGGTGCAGCAGCAGCCGCTGGGCGCAGTCGGGCCTCGCCTGAAGCAGCATCAGCGACGGGAACACGCCCAGCTGGTAGCTGTAATCCAGCTTGCGGGAATAGGGCTCCAGTTTCGGCATAACATATCTCCTTGAAGCGTAGCGTTATATTATAGGGCATCTCAAAAGCCGGGCTTTTCACGCGTTGTACCTCAGCCATCCCCTCAGATAATCCCTGAGCGCCTTGCTGTGGGTCTCCATGGGGAAGTGGCCGGAGGAGGCCAGGCGGTGGACCTCCGCATCGGGCAGCAGGGAGCGCACCTGGCGCAGCCGGACCTCGTCCAGCAGCGGGTCGCGCCCGCCCAGCAGCGCCATGGTGGGGCAGAAGCCCATGCCCTCGCGGGGCGGGGAGGCCAGGCGGCGGGCCATCCGCCCGAAGGCGCCGCGCGCGCCGGGCCGCAGCAGCGGGGCGCGCATACGGTCCACGATGTAATCGTCCATGGGAAAGCCGGAGAGCTGTTCCATGGCGCGGCTGAACCGCCGGGGATCGCGAATGTTTTCGTCGTACCAGCGCTCCGGCGCGTCGCCGCGGCCCATGGCCAGCGAAAACAGCGGCGCGATATGGATTTGGGATTTGACGCTGTCCGGGTACTGCACGCCCATGCGCAGGATCGCGGCGCAGGCCCCGCCGTGCCCGGCCAGGTGCCACATCGACATCGGCGCGCCGAAGGCGCGGTCCACGTCGTCCAGCACGCCCCAAATCAGGTTCGCGTATACATCCGCCCCCTGGGGCGCGGCGCAGTCGCTCTTGCCGAAGCCCGGCAGGTCGGCCAGCACGGCCAGACAGCCCAGCTCCGCCAGCTCCGGCAGCAGCTTGCGCCAGTGAAACGTGTTGATCAGCGGCGAGGACAGAAGCAGCATACGGTCGTGGACGGGGGTATCCGGCCTGACGACGCAAAAATGGACGCGCACGCCTGAAAAGGTCAGGTATCGGCTCTCCTCGATCAAACGCATCCACCCCGGTTTGCGGCCAGTCCGCGAATCTCTGTCCGTCCGCCCCGAGGGGCCGCCGGTTTTGTGATTATTGTACCATAATACGGGGTAAATGACAATGTAAGCGGCGTCAAATCGGAGAATTTTCGCCCGAAAAGCCAGCACGCGCCATAGAACAAGGTTAATTCTTTGAGACGCATTGCGTAAACAGGGGCGCAACAAGGTTCTGTTCCCGTAATAACCACGTAAACAGGCTTGCCTGAAAAGCCGAAGTCATGTATAATATAGGGTACGATAGAATTGTGGCGTCTATAGCGCCGGAGGAATATATGCCCGTATACGACTACAAGTGCATCTCATGCGGCCACCGCTTTGATCTGCTGCGCTCCGTCTCCAGCCGGGACGACGTGAAGTGCCCCAGCTGCGGCGGCGACGTGGCCCGGGTGTACGAGGGCAGGTGGGCGTCGCTGGGCAAGCGCCCGGGCGGCGGGGGATGCAGCTGCGGCGGGAACTGCCGGGGCTGCTCCGGCTGCGGGGGCTGACGGTCTGAAGCTTGAAGCGGCTCAGCGCCGCGTGGAATATCCGCCCGCATGAGGGCTGGTCCGGTGTTTCCAATGGGAAACCGGGCTGAAATGGAGACAAGATGAAGGAAAAACTGCGAATTCACGGTGGGGCGCGCCTGGAGGGCGAGGTCATGGTCAGCGGCGGCAAAAATGCAGCGGTGGCCATTCTTCCCGCTGCCCTTTTGGGAGATTCCCCCTCTGTGATCGAGAATGTTCCCGATATCAACGACGTACATATCATCATCGATATGCTCAGGTACCTGGGCGCTCAGGTGTCGTTCAGCGACAATGTGATCACCATTGATCCGCGCACGGCGGACAAGTACGATCCGCCCTACGACCTGGCCTGCCAGATGCGCGCGTCCTATTACTTTGCCCCGGTGCTGCTGGGCGTGTTCAAGCGCGCCGAGGTGCCGCTGCCCGGCGGCTGCGACCTGGGCCTGCGCCCCATTGACCAGACCCTCAAGGGTATGCGCGCCCTGGGGGCCGATGTGGATACCCCCGGCGGGGTGATCATGGCCAGCGCCGAGGAGTTGATCGGCGGGGACATCTATCTGGATATGCCCAGCGTGGGGGCCACGGTGAACTGTATGCTCACCGCCGTGTCCGCCAGCGGCACCACCTGTATCCACAATGCCGCCAAGGAGCCGCACATCGTCGATCTGGCCAACTTCCTCTCCAGCATGGGCGCGGTGGTCAAGGGCGCGGGCACAGACGTGATCCGCATCCGCGGCGGGCGGCATCTGCATGGCACCAGCTATACTGTCGTGCCGGATCAGATCGAAACCGGCACGCTGATGATCGCCGCGGCGGCCACCGGCGGCGACGTACTGATCACTGGCGCGATTCCCACCCACATGGAGGCGCTCTCCGCGAAGCTTTTGGAGATGGGCGTCCATGTGACCAGCGAGGATGACGTGATCCATGTGCGCAGCAACCGCAATTTCAGGGCCGTCAACATCAAGACCCAGGGCTATCCCGGCTTCCCCACGGATTTGCAGCAACCGCTGTCCGCGCTCTTGACCGTGGCCAACGGCACCAGCATCGTGACGGAGACCATCTTTGAATCCCGCTTCCGTTTCCTGGATGAGCTTCGGAAGATGGGCGCGAATTCCAGGGTCATCGATACCACCGCCATCATCACTGGCGTGGAGAAGCTGGTGGGGGCGAGGGTCAACGCCACGGACTTGCGCGCCGGCGCCTCGCTGGTGATTGCGGCGCTGATGGCCGAGGGCGTCACGGAGATCTCCGGCGTGGAGTATATCATGCGCGGCTATGAGCATTTTGACGCGAAGCTTCGGTCCCTGGGCGCGCATATAGAACACCTGCGGGACGGCGAAATCCTCTTCGGGCCCGATTTTCTGCCGAATATATAACATAGATCATGGATTTTAAGGGAATTTTAGGTTGTATTATTCGGCAAAACGTGCTATAATGTCAGGGTATACGGGAATTTGTCACGCTGCTCTGAACAACCGCCGATCTTCGGCGGTGTGTTTTTGAAAGACCATACGATGTGATGGGAGGGGTATGGTTGCCGAGCAAATCGATGCCGGTCAAAGAAGCCAAGCAAATTGCACAGAAGATCGCCTCCGAAATGGAAGTGGAGCTGGTCGACGTTGAGCTGGTCAAGGAGCCGACCGGCCATTTTCTGCGCTTTTATATCGATAAGCCCGAGGGGATTTCACTGAATGAGCTGGAGGCCTACCATCGCAGGATCCTGCCGCTGGTGGAGCGCGTGGAGTACGACTATATGGAGGTGTCCTCTCCCGGCGCGGACCGGCCGCTGAAGACCGAACGGGACTTTGAACGTGCCTTGGGCACGGTGGTGGAACTGAAAACCTATCGCCCCGTGAACGGTGGCAAGCGCTTTACCGGCGAACTCATCGGCCTTGAGGGGGACGAAATCCTCATCCGGGACGATTCGGGCGTTGATATGCGCTTTAACCGAAAGGACGTGGCTCTGGTTCGGCCCCTGATTGAATTTGACGAGGAGGACCTGCAGGACGATTCGCCCGCGCAGTGACGCTCCCACATCATACAGCTTGATTGCGAACGGGCAATCGAAACAGGAGGAATGACTTATGGCAAACGGCGGAATCGATTCCAATGAATTCTTCAGCGCGCTGGACGCCCTGAGCAAGGAGCGGCGGATCAACAAAGAAGTGCTTTTCCATGCCATCGAGGCCGCGCTGATTTCCGCATATAAGAAGAACTTCGGCAAGAACGCCAACGTGCGCGCCACCATCGATTCCCAGAAGGGCGAGGTGGAGGTGCTTTCCCGCAAGACCGTGGTGGAGACGGTGGAGGACCCCCAGTGTGAAATGTCGCTGGAGGAGGCCCGCGCCATTCGCCCCCAGTATGAGTTGGGCGATCTTGTGGAGGTGCAGGTGACGCCCAAGAACTTTGGGCGCATCGCCGCCCAGACCGCCAAGCAGGTGGTGGTGCAGCATTTGCGCGAGGCGGAGCGCGGCGTCATCTATGACGAGTACAGCCAGAAGGAAAACGAGATTCTCACCGCCATCGTGCAGCGGGTGGAAAACAAGCAGGTCTTTGTGGAGCTGGGCCGCACCGAGGGACTGCTGGAGCCAAACCAGCAGATGCCCACCGAGGAGCTGAACCCCAACGACCGCATCAAGGTCTATGTGCTGGAGGTCTCCCGCCTGGGCCGCGGCCCGCAGGTGTTCGTCTCCAGAACCCATCCGGGGCTGGTCAAGCGCCTGTTTGAGCTGGAGGTGCCCGAGATCGTGACCGGCGTGGTGCAGATCAAGTCCATCGCCCGGGAAGCCGGCTTCCGCACCAAGATGGCCGTGGTGTCCACCGATCCGCTGATCGACGCTGTGGGCTCCTGCGTGGGGCCCAGGGGTATGCGCGTGGAGAACGTGGTCAACGAACTCAAGACCGAAAAGATCGATATCGTCAAGTGGTCCCAGGACCCCGCCGAATATATCGCCAACGCCCTGAACCCCGCCCGCGTGCTGAGCGTGTTCGTCTCTGAAACCGAGAAGGCCGCGGCGGTGGTGGTGCCGGACAACCAGCTTTCGCTGGCCATCGGCAAGGAGGGCCAGAATGCCCGCCTCGCCGCCAAGCTGACCGGCTGGAAAATTGATATCAAGAGCCAGAGCCAGGTGGAGACGGAGGCCAGCCAGCTGGCCGAAGAACAGGAATAAGCCTGTTTGAGAAGGGGGATTGCCATGCCTGCCAAGCCGCGCAAGATACCCATGCGCATGTGCGTGGGCTGCCGAGAAATGAAGCCCAAGGCGCAGCTGCTGCGCGTGGTGAAGCCCTCCGAGGGCGACGCTCACATCGACCGCACGGGCAAGGCCCCGGGCAGGGGCGCCTATGTGTGCGACCGGGCCGAGTGCCTGAAGAAAGCGCGCAAGACGCGGGCGCTGGAGCGGGCGCTGGACGCCGCCATCGCCGACGATGTGTTCGAAGCGCTGGAAGCGCAGCTTGCAAGCGAGCCGCAGGACGCCGGCGCAGAGGGCTGACGGCATGGATCGGATGCTGAACATGCTGGGGCTTTGCGCTCGGGCCGGCAAGCTGATCACCGGGGAGAAGGCCTGCGTGCAGGCCATTCGCTCCGGCGCGGCAAAGGTGGCGCTGCTTGACGGCGCAGCCTCGCAAAACGCGGTCAAGGCTGTCTCGCAGGCGTGTGAGAGCCATGGCGTGCCGCTGTTGCGCACCGGCGATTTCGCGCTGGGCGCGGCCATCGGCAAGCCTTCGCGCATGGCCGCCGCGATTACCGACGCGGGCATGGCCGCGCGCATGATGGAGTTATGCAGGACCGGGGACGGGACGCCGGGTAAATAGGCGACCGTTCGCCGTCTGTGGATAACAGACCCGCAAGCGGGCCGACAATGAGAGAGTGTACGGGGGTGCATTGAGGGAATGACCAAAGTCAGGGTTCAGGACGCGACCAGGGAGTTGAGCGCGAACACCGGCAAAATGCTGGAGAATATGACGCGCATGCGCAAGCAGACGCAGGAAATGCTCAGTTCGCTGCGCAGGATTTCGGATGGTTTCGTCCGCGAAGAGCGGGAGCGTCAGGAGCGCGAGGCCAAGGAAGAGCTGAGAAAGCAGTATGAGGCCAGTGCCCAGTTCATGACCGCCTATTCCAGCGAGCAGGTGCCGGAGATTCCGGATGAGCCGACGCCCGTACCCGCGCCCGCGCCTGCGCCTGCGCCTGCGGTGCAGCCCCGGAATATCGAGGCGCCACAGCCAGCGCCGGAGCGCCCGGCACAGCCGGAGCCCCGCCCGCAGCCGCAGCAGCGTCCGCAGGCCA
>JAFUCP010000186.1 GCA_017459565.1 Clostridia bacterium
GCGGCGGGGTTGAAGGCCATCAGCAGGCCCAGCAGCGCCGCCGCGCCCTCGGACGCGCGCCGCCGCGCCTCGCGCCACACCAGCGCCGCCGCGGCGATATCGGCCAATATGGGCAGCAGCTTGAGCAGCAGCAGATAGGCGATATCGCCCGTTTGGATGCCCAGCAGCCGCCGCAGCCCCGCCACCGGCCACAGAAGCAGCATGTACAGCGGCGGATAATCGCAGAAGTAATCCGGGGCATAGAACCCGGCAGGGCCCAGTTCAAACATGCGCTCCGACCATGCGGTAAAACAGTTGATGTCCGTGTTGTAGCCCCTGACGCGCACAGCCAGCACAAAGCGCACGATGAGCGCCGCGGCCAGCCCCAGCAAAAACAGCAGCCGGACGCGGAAGCCCTCCATGGGCACGGCGGCGCGCTCCCGCTTGCGGGCAAAGCCCAGCACGGCCAGTGCGAAGCAGCAGGCAAACAGCAGCCAGCTCTCCGTGTAGCGCTTGGGCGCTTCGTCCGATCCGCCGGCAGAGGCGGAGGATGAGGTCTGTTCCCGGAAGAATTCATACACAATGGCATCCTCCGGCGCGGCGTCCAGCGCGGTCAGCGCCAGGTTGTCAAAGCTGGCCCTGCCCCGGGACAGGCTGCCATAGCCCCCGACACGGGCGAACACCGTCAGCTGCGTCTGATCGGGGCCCGTGCGCCCGTAGACCTCGGCGTACCGCCATTCCCCCTGCGTGTCGTACAGGCCGTCGGAATAGACAAACACGTCCTCCACGGAAAGCGTCGCGCCGTAGCCGTCCTCGTCGCAGCCCTCCGCGCGAAGCATCCCGGAAAAGCGGTAGATGGTGTCCGGCTCCACCCGGACGGTCTGGGCAAAGCGGGCGTCGTTGGCGTCCACGTTCTCCACGGTGATGCAATCGCCCTCGTAGCCGTCCGCGTCCACGGTCAGGCGGCTCACGCCGATATCGGTCAGCCACATTTCCCTGCGCCAGCCATCGGGCAGATCGCCGTCGCCCGCGGAAAAATCGCCGTTTTGGAGGATGTTTTCCCCCTCCTCGGCAAAGGCGCCCAGGCACAGGATCAGCATCAGCGCCAGCATGACGCGCCATATTTTTTTCATCATGAATCTTTCCGGTCTCCTTGGATTTGTAACCTATATCATTTCCACATAAAGCAGGCGAAATCCTGCCGTTAACGCAAAAAACCACCAAACAGCTTTCGTTTGGTGGTGGGCATCACCCGTATTCCGTGGCGTCGAAGGCGTTTTCGATATGGCGGATCTCGCCGGGCAGGACCTCCACCACGTCAAAGCGCACGGGCGCGTCCGACAGCCTGTTTTCCTGAAGGTACAGCGCGGCGGTGCGCAGTATGTGCGCCTGCTTGGCGCGGTCCACCGCCTCCGCGGGGCGGCCGTAGCGCAGGGAGGAGCGGCGCTTGACCTCCACAAACAGAATGGTTTTGCCCTGTCTGGCGATGATATCGATCTCCCCCGTGGCGCGGCGGAAGTTCATCTCCAGGATCTTCGTGCCCTTGCGCTCCAGATAGGCGCGGGCGTCCGCCTCGCCCAGCGCGCCCGCGCCGCGGTTATTCATGCTCCTCCCCCCAGAATTTTGCCGATGAAGCTGCGCCGATGCTCCGGGCAGGGGCCGTACTTTTTCAGCGCCGCGATATGCTCCGATGTGCCGTAGCCCTTGTTGCGGGCAAAGCCGTACATCGGGTACTTCTCGTCCAGCTCGATCATATAGCGGTCCCGCGTCACCTTGGCAATGATGGAGGCCGCGCCGATCATATAGCTGATGGCGTCGCCATGGATCAGCGCCCGGGACGAGCAGGGCAGCCGCAGCCCCTCCACCGCGTCCACGAGGATCAAGCCCTCCGGGGCGAAGTCCGCCGCGCACGTCTCCATGGCCCGCTTCGTGGCGTTCAGTATGTTGATCTCATCGATCACATCCGGGCCGATGAAGCACGTCCGGGCGTAATCCGCCGCCGCCATGAGCAGCGGATACAGCGCCTCCCTGCGCTTTTCGGACAGCTTTTTGGAATCGTCCACGCCCGGCACCAGCCTGTCCGGCGGCAGAGACACGCAAGCCGTCACCACCGGGCCTGCCAGCGGGCCTCGCCCGACCTCGTCGATGCCCGCCACGCGCAAATGCCGCGCCCACAGCTCGCGCTCGGTCCGCGTCAGGCGCTCCAGCTTTTCCCCGGGCGTCTCCCGCTTTGCGCGGGGTTTGTCATTCTGCATGGATGCTCCTCCCAAAGTCAGCGTGAAAGCGGCTGGATGGTTATTTTGCCGATCCTGCCGCCCCTGAATTCGTCCAACACCAGCGCGGCGGCCCGGTCGGTATCAAAGCGGCCTCCGGACAGCAGCCAGCCCCGGCCCCGGCACGCCGCCTCCAGCAGCGCGTGAGGCGCGGCTTCACAGTCGCACGGCAGCTTGTAGCGGGCCGAGACCGCGCCGGGATTCAGCGCGTACAGCAGCGAAATCAGCCCTCCGGCCAGCTCCTCCGTGTCCATGATCTCATCCCGGATGGAGCCCAGATAAGCCAGCAGCCGCGCACCCTCCTGGTCGTCCATGCGGGGCGGCAGCATACCGGGGGTGTCCAGTATCTCCAAAAACGGGCCGATTTTCACCCACTGGTTGGCGCGGGTGACGCCGGGACGGTCGCCCGCCTTGACGATGGATGAGCCGTGGAGCCGGTTGATGAAGGTGGACTTGCCCACGTTTGGGATGCCGATGACCATGAAGCGGATGGTCTTGCGCACGCCCCGTGCGGCGTAGCGCTCCAGGGCAGGCTTCGACGCTGCCTCGATGTGGCCCAGAATCTCCCGCACCTTGCCGCCGTTGGAATTAAAGCGCATGGCCGTGAGGCCCTGCCGGCGAAAATGCTCCAGCCAGCGGGCGGTCTGGGTGTCGTCGGCCAGATCCGCCTTGTTGAGGACCAGTATGCGCTGCTTGCCCGCAGTCAGCCTTTGAAGGTCCGGGTTGCGGGTGGCCAGGGGCGCGCGGGCGTCGCAAAGCTCAATCACCGCGTCCACCGCCCTGAGCTGCTCCTGCAACAGCCGGCGCGACCTCGCCATGTGACCTGGATACCAGTTGATTCTGTCGTTTGCCATTGCCGATTCCTTTCAGTAGGTTTTATGACAACAAATCCTTGATGACCTCATCCCGGTCCTCGGCCACCCAATGGCCCTCGACGCAGATTTTTGCATCCAGCGCCGAAATGACCCCGGCCAGCTTCATCGCCAGCGCGGCATCCCGCTCCCCGGTGGGAAAGGCCCCTCCGCAGGCGTCTCCCACAAACAGCACGCCTTCACCGGGGATGTGGACCAGCGTGGAATCGTCGGTGTGGGGCGACGGCGCCTCAAAGGCGCGCACCGTGCAGCCGCCCAGCTCCAGCCGCGCCTCGCCGGTATACACCAGGTCCGCCGGCACGATGACCACGGGACGGCCTGCCGCGTATTCCCGGCGGACGCTCTCGTGCAGGCTGAGGAACGCGCCGTCGCCCTCGCGGGCAACCCTGGCCTTGAACCTGCGCAGGTGCCCATCGGTGCGCGCGTTGGCCAGCGTCAGCCCGTGGGCCGCGTGCATGGCGAAGCAGTGGTCCCAGTGCCAGTGGGTCAGCACGGTCACGTCCGGCAGCGGCAGGCCCCGGTCCTCAAGCGCCCGGTAGAAGGCGGCAATGTGGTCGTCGGAATGACCGGCGTCCACCGCCATGCACAGCCGGTCGCCCCGGACGTAGCCCAGGTTCGGCCGGTCCCGTTCCTCCTCAAAGGGATAGACCCAGACGCGGTCCGTCAGCCGCTTCAGCACTTCGCCCATGGCGCGCTCCTTTCCACGCATACCGCGCATCTTATAAAAAACGGGAACCGCCTGAGCGATTCCCGGATCTGGCCGAAGGGGTTAAGTCCTCTCCTTGACCTTGGCCGCCTTGCCGCTGCGCTGACGCAGATAGTACAGCTTCGCGCGACGAACCTTACCGCGACGGATAACCTTGATGCTATCGATGCGGGGGCTGTGCAGCGGGAACGTGCGCTCGACGCCGACGCCGTAGGAAGTGCGGCGAACGGTGAACGTTTCGCGGACAGAGCCGTTGCGGCGGGCGATGACCACGCCTTCAAAGGCCTGCAGACGTTCGCGGGAGCCTTCGACAACCTTCACCTGCACGCGCACGGTATCGCCGATGGCGAACTGAGGGATGTCGTTCTTGAGCTGGGCGCTCTCGATGGAACGGATGATCTCATTCATGGGAATTTCCTCCTTTCCTCTCCAGGACGTTCATTCCCACATGCGTGGCAGAGGACCGCCCGATTTCAACTCGTCTATTATAGCACGGGCGGGGTAGCGTGACAAGATACATTTTGTGTTAAACTTCAAAGGCCGGGATTTTACTTCAGAGCGGCGATATACTCCGCGGCCTCCGACAGCGGATGGACATAGCCCTCCAGCAGCTTCGCCTTGACCGCCAGCCCCCGGGACTTGGGATTGATGAAGATGCGGCACTTTTTCCGCCCGTTCCGGGCCTCCTGGATCAGGTTCAGCGCCGCGGAATTGCCATCGAAGGCCAGCAGCGCGGAGGGCATACGCTTGAATATCTCATAGGCAAAGCTCTTGTACAGCCCCATGCCGGAGCTTTCGATGGACACCAGAATGCCCACGCCCGCCGCCGCCAGACGCGAGCGCTCCGTGCGGGTGATGCGGCTGGGCACGATGGCGAACACCCGGAACCGCCCCGCGGCCCTGCGGACCAGATAGCCCTCCTGGCCGGACAGCGTGTGCCCCACGGCGAAAAACACCCTGTCGGGATCCGCCGCGTCCAGCACGGCATCGATCAGCGCCTTGTCCTCCGGGCGCAGCAGCGTTCGGTGCTGGCTGTTGTTAAAGCTGCCCCCCGCCACCACCACGGGAAAGCCCTCCGGCAGCGCGGCGAGCTGCCCGGCCAGCCCCTCCTCCGCGCCGATTTTGTCGCTGTCCTGCCACAGCGCCTTCGGCATCGAACCGGCGCGTTCCAGCCTGGTCTGATAGTAAAGCTCCACGTCGCTGCCGGCGCAGTCCCGGCAAAAGCGCGCCCGCTTTTCCTCAAAGGCGCTCAGGCTCATGTTCAGGATGTCGTCCTCCGCCAGGCGCATGGCCCGCAGCTCATCCTGGCTCAGCCCCAGCAGCTTTTCAAGGCTCAGCTCCTCGTCGATGGAGTTGGTGCCGTACAGCGCGCCGCCGTCCGTGCCCTGCACGCAGCGCACCCCGGCCTTCAGATATTGCCGCAGGGGATGGTTTTCCAGGCTGCTCAGGTTATTCAGGCGGACATTGGAGGTGATCTGAAACTCCAGCACGGCCCCGCTTTCGCGCATGTCCTCCAGCAGCTTTTTGCCCTTGGGGCTGCGCAAATCGCAGGTGTACAGCCCGTGGCCCACCCGCAGCGGGGGCATGGGCTGTCCCTCCTCCAGCGCCTCCGCCACGCAGCGGATGCTGTTGGCCACGTTGTCCCGCAGGCTGTCGTTTTCCCCGGCGTGGATGCGCAGCACAAAGCCGGGCTGCTCCCCCGCGATGGCCACCAGCTCCCGAATCACGCCCCGCAGCTCCAGGATATCGTTGATCTCCTCGCCGATGATATCGCTGCCCGCCACATAGGGGTCCCCCGCCACCACCCGCAGACAGCGCAGGTTTTCCGCCAGGTAGTCGTTGGGAGTCACGCGGTCCCGCACGATGGTCAGCGGGATGCGCCTTATGCCCGTCAAGAAGCGAATCAGCACGCCCGTCTCCCGGGTCACGGTGGGCATGATTTCGTGAATCTGGCGCAGCTTCGACGCCAGCTCCGCCCCGTTGAGCAGGGATGTATCGGAGATTTCCACGTATTGGATGCCCCGCTTCTGGTATTCCCGGGCGATCCACAACAGCAGGTCCTGGTACAGCGTGTTGGCCCGGTAGCGATCGTCCTCCCGGTCCATCAGCACGCGCCGGGCACAGGCGGCCACCTCCTTGTCGGGGATGCCGTCGATGTTCACGCCGCTGAAGGGGGTCTCAAAGCGCACGCCCTTGGTAAACACATAGCGGTACAGGTAAACCTTCTCCAGATCGGCAAACACCGCCTGCCCGTCCTTGGGTATGGTCAGGGAATTGCGTATGCGCTCGATGTTGCCCGCGGCGTCAGCGGGATTGCCCAGGATCAGGTCCGCGAAGTTGATGAAGGTGAAATCGTCAACGCGCCGCTGGCGGTGGCGGCCCGTCAGCGGGCTGTCCCCCAGAGCCGCTTCCGCCTCCAGCCGCCGCTTCTCCAGCTGCTCCAGCTGCCGGGGCGTGCATTTCAGCTCCAGCTTCTTGATGTAGTAGTAGGGATATCTGATCTGGTGGACGATGGCCAGGGCGATCAGCACGTCCGGGGGCAGATTGCCGTTCATGTGGGTGTGCAGGTCCGTGCGGAACTTGCAATCGCTGCGGATATAGGTCTTGACGATGGTCTTTTCGATGCCCAAACGATAGTCCTTGGTCTGACTCATCAACGTCTTTGAGATGGCGGGCACGGAGGCCTTCAGCTCCACGGTGCCGTTGGGATAGATGTTGGCGATCTTCGTATTGCCCAGCCTGAGGATGTACATTCTGCGGTTGTCCCCGTCAAAATAGCAGGGGATTTCCCCCCGGATCACCTTCAGGCCGTTTTCATCCGGACAGGTTTTAAGCCCGCACAGCCGCGCCAGGTTGGAAATCAGGTTGCCGGTGTGGTGGTTGGGCGTGCGGATCACATAGTCAAGCCGCTCTCCCTCCATGTACAGCTCCACGACGATATCCTTTTCACGATCCAGATAAAACCGCTGAAAAAAGATCATATCCTTCCTCCCCTCATGCGGAGCGAGCGTCATACCCCAAGGTTCTCGTATTCCATCCAGCCGAAGCGGGCTGAGCCGCCGCGGGCATACAGGCCCAGGTAAACGCCGGTGAAGCTGAGCGACGTCGCCTCGGTGCTGATCAGCCGGGTCAGCGCCGTGCCCGCGTCGCGCCGCTCTCCCCCGGGAGCGCCGTAGCTGAACGCATAGCGCTTCCTGTCCGCCTCCACGCGCAATACGCAGGGCCCGTGCCACGGGGCGCGGAAGGCGACGCACGCCATGTCCCCGACCCGTTTCTTCAGCAAAACCTCGCCATTTTCCAGGCAGAGATCGTAGTGATGCGCCTCGTTGTAAAACACGGTCAGCCCGACCTCCCCCTCCGCGCTCTGCACCAGCGTCCCGCAGCGCATGTCAAACTGCTCCTGCCGTCTGCCGAGAAAGGTGGGGTTCGCCCCGTCGGATAAACCGACGTCGGTTCCCTTTAGTGACAATCCCGCGCCGTCACAGGCGTAGTTTTCCGCGACGGGGTTGCGCAGCCAGTTCCACACGCAGCCGATGCCCGCCGAAAAGTCGTCCCGGATGGGGGCCTCCTGCGCGTCCTCCCAGGCGGGCAGCGGGCCGGCCATCTCCCCGCGGATCGGCTCGCCGCCGTTGACCCGGGGCCAGCCCTCCTCCCAGGTCACGGGCGCAAGGAAGGTCTCCCGGCCCAGGTGGTGGAAATAGGCTTCGCTGAGTCGGTAACCCAGAAAGAACATCCACCAATTGCCCCTGTGGTCCTCCACCAGCTCCGCGTGGCCGGCGCCCTGAATCTCGCAGTCCTCCGCCATCAGGCGGTTCTGGGTCAGTATGGGATTGCGCGGGCAGGGCTCGTAGGGCCCCCGCACGCTGTCCGAGACCGCGATGGTGACGCTGTGGCCGTACTCCGTGCCGCCCTCGGCGATCATCAGATAGTACCGGCCCCCGATTTTGTACAGGTGCGGCCCCTCCGGGCAGCGTCCGCCCGTACCGTGCCATACGACCGCGGGCTCAGACAGCTTCGCGCCGGTTCGCATGTCGATTTCAAACATGGCGATGCCCGGCAGCTCGCCCTCTGCCCAGTGGGTGCCCGTGTAGTAGACCCTGCCGTCGTCGTCGAAAAACAGGGAGGGGTCGATGCCGCCCTGGTCGATGTAAATCGGATCCGACCACGGTCCGTTCGCGTCCTGCGCCCACACCATGAAGTTGCCTCCGTGGGAGACGTTGGTGACGATCACCCAGAAGCGGCCGTCGTGCCAGCGGATGGTGGGGGCGTAGATGCCGCCGGAGGACCGCGCGCCGCGCAGATCCAGCTGGCTGGGCCGCGTCAGCACATGCCCCAACTGCCGCCAGTGAACCAGGTCCCGGCTGTGAAATACGGGGATCCCCGGGAAGTATTCGAAGGACGAGGTCACAAGATAATAATCCTCCCCCACCCGGCACACGGAAGGGTCCGGGTGAAAGCCGGGCACCACGGGGTTTCGGTAGCGACGCGCCGCGTCGAATTCACGCTCGTTCATGGGCGCACCTCCTGATATTTCATTATGCCATATCCCGTGCGAGGCTGTCAATTGCGTCCTCACTGGAACTGGGCGCTGTAGA
>JAFUCP010000030.1 GCA_017459565.1 Clostridia bacterium
ATCCCTGACTTCCCCGGCGTGGGGATAGATGCCCGCGAAAAGCCGGCGATGGATCCCCAGATACTGCACTACCGAAAAGCTGAACGCATTTTCAGCCAGCAGCATCGCGATGCGGGCCGACACCTGGTCGGCCTCCTGGGTGCGGTCTTCACATTTCTCTTCGGATTCACGATAGTAGCTTTCGATCAGACGAGCGGCCTCGGGCAGCGTGATTCTTCCTTCAATGTTGTCCTGCGCCGTCTGGCGGAGGTACTTCGAGGTCTTGAGCCCATCCACGGCCTGCAGGCCGATCGCCGTATACCAGGCATAGCCCAGCTCTCTCCTGCCGGGCTCGACGTGCCCGATATACTCCGAAAACGGGTCTTTTCGAATATCGCTCATGAAGCCAACCTCTGATCTCTGCCGGTCGATTCCGGCGGCTGCTCTGATATTACCATGAACAGGACGGGAAAGCAACGTCATTTCTCATCCACATCGTTCTTCCAATCCCGTTGCACCCTCTCCGCCAGCTTTGCCAGCGATTTTGACAGCTCGATGGCCGCGTCCGGCACGGGCACGATCCTGCCCCCGCTGACCACGCAGTCCTCCACGGGCGCGTGGTTCGGCAGGATGCGCTCGATCTCGTGCTTGATGTAGTGCAGTTGGGTGCAGTGGGGTGAGCGGTCCACCGAGGCCAGCACCAGCCCTGTCATCTGGCCCGTCCTGAGGATGGCGGACAGCTTCGTCACCGCCATGTTGATGTGGGTCGTCTCCAGGCACAACGAGTACACCTGGTCGGCCTTTGCCGCCAGCCTGCCATAAGCTTCCGGCTCCACCTCCGGCAGACAGCTGCCCACCACCAGAACCCGGCCCCTGACGCTGTAGACGTTGGTTTCCATCAGTGAGCGCGGTTCCTTCATCGGGTTCATTCGATTTTGCCTCCCTTATCAATACCGGTTCCCTTTTTATCATTCGCATAGCATAGATCCATGCTGAAATCAAGCGAAATCCGATGATTGGCAGAATCTCGCTCCGATGTTTGGCGCGTTTCCACTCCGATCTTTGGCGCATGATCCGTTTTATCAGCTTCCGTTTCAAACAGCTTTTGCTTGAGTTTCACATGCGGCTACCTAGTACTCATTCCCAAAGTCCAACAGTTTCTTCATTATTGTCGAATCCGCCTTTCATGCTCACCCACAGATCCCGGTCCGTCGGTCGGTCCGCCAATCCCAGCTCCTCGCACAGCTTCGCGTAGCGCGCAACCTCGTGTGCCTTGACCTCCTTTGTCGGGTCGGAGAGGCTGTGGTCGATCACGTCGGCGTCCTTGAGGATCTCGTCCATGGGGCCGTCCACTTCGGCCTTGCTGTCGTGATGCCGGATGGCGGTGCAGATGACGTCCGTCTCCTCCGCCGTCGTGACCGCCAGCTTTTCCAGCAGCTTCCGCGCGTAATCCGCGCCGCGATGGGCGTGGTCGTCGTAGCTGCCGCTCTTGTAGGCGTACAGGTCATGGAGCAGACCCGCCATCGTCGCGAGCTCCGCGTTCTCCCCGCGCCTCTTCGCCAGCACCGCCGCCGCCAGCGCGACGCCATGCAGATGGGAAACGGCCTTCAACCGCTTGTCCTCGTCTTCCATCTTCTCCAAAACCCTGTGCACCTGCTTCTGCAGATCCTTGATCCGGCTCATATGCTTCCCTCCGTTTCAGCTTTCAAATCGGCAGATGTCAATGCCCCACAGCCGCGCCGCCCGGACGAGCTCATCCGGGCTCATGTCCTCCACGCTGAGCGCGTCCATGATGGCCGGGCCGATGCCTCCGCCAAAGCAGGCAGCATAGCATTCATCCCTCAACGCCTCGCGCAGCGCGTCATAATCGATCATAGAATCACCTCCAGGCGGGACGCCAAGCCTTCCGCAAAGCGCGCGTGTCCCCCTTCTGTGAAGTGCACCCCGTCATAGGCGAGTTCGATGTCCCATTTGCCCGCGTCGGTATTCGGCAGGCCGAGCCGCTTCGCCAGTCCTTCATACTGCCACGCCAG
The DNA here is from genome assembly GCA_017459565.1 of Clostridia bacterium. Lineage (GTDB taxonomy): Bacteria > Bacillota > Clostridia > Christensenellales > Aristaeellaceae > UBA2862. Next base: position 2,013 of record JAFUCP010000030.1, read on the forward strand.
ATTCCTGGATTCTTCCACGAGCCCGTCGTCAGGCACCCACGCGCCGCGCTTCATGGGCGGCGGGCTGATCAGCAGGATCAATGGCATATTGCATCGGTTCAGGAATGCCTCCATCCGCGCCGCTGCCGCCCCGGCCGTCGCGCCTTCCAGCAGGTCGTTGGTGCCGAGCATCACGATGAGCGCGTCCGCGCTGTACCGCTCCGCGTCCCTGCGGAACTGGAG
>JAFUCP010000187.1 GCA_017459565.1 Clostridia bacterium
CCGCGCAGGGCGGCGCGAGGAGGCCGGCGGCAAGGCCGGCGCCCGCCGCGCCCTCCGGGGAGAGGAAGAGCGCGCTGCCCGGGGGCTTCTGGCCGCTGGCGGGCGTCTGCGCGCTGGTCCTGGCGGCCGGTCTGCTGCTGCAGGGGCTGATGCCCAACGGCTTTGTGCTGTCGGACAAGAACGGCGATAAGGAGATGCCCGTGGCGGCGCAGGTTTCGGAGATTCACGGCGACGGCCCCGTCCGCCTGAATGAGATCATGACCGCCAACGGCGGCGTGCTGGTGGACAGCGCGGGCCAGACGCCCGACTGGGCGGAGGTGGCCAACATCTCCAACCGCCCGGTCAACCTGAGCGGCTATGTGCTGGCCAAGAACGCAAAGGCGGGCAACGTCTTTGTGTTCCCGGAGCTGATTTTGCAGCCGGGGGAGTGCGCCGTCGTCTATGCCGACAGCACCCTGCTTTCCGAGCCGGAGGGAGAGCTGCACGCGCCCTTCCGGCTGTCCTCCGGCGGGGACGTGCTGATGCTGTTCAATACGGCGGACGTGGCCGTGGACACCGTGAATATCCCCGCGCTGGGCGAAAACGAGGCCTATGTCCGCCAGAGCCGCGATGCTTGGAGCGTCAGCGGCCAGCCCACGCCCGGTATGCTGAACACCGAGGAAAATTACCGGGCCATGACCAGCGTGACCCAGGGCGCGGACGTGCAGCTGGCGGAGATCGTGGCCTCCAACACCCAGTACGCCCCCGATGAAAACGGCGTGTGCCAGGACTATGTGCTGCTGCGCAATACCTCCGCCCAGGCTGTGGATATCGGCGGCTGGTACCTGTCGGACAACCCGGGCCTGCCCCGGCTGTGGAAGTTCCCCGCGGGCGTGGTCATTCCCGGCGGCGGCGCGCTGGCGGTGCATTGCTCCGGACTGAACCGCCTGGAGAACCCGTCCCACCTGCACACCTCCTTCCGGCTGTCCAGCGAGGGCGAGACCGTGACGCTGAGCAACGCCGCCGGTCAGCCGGTGGATACCGTGACCTATGACCTGCTCAAGACCGACGCCGCCTGCGTGCGCGGCGCGGACGGCAGCTGGAGCATCGGCACGCCGACGCTGTGACGCGCGGCCCGTCCTTCCCGAAAGGAGAACTTCCGGGGAGGCGTCGGAGGGGCGAAGCGGGGCCACGCCAATGACCTTTCCCGTCTGGATTCGAAAGGGAGAGCATCCATGAACGCGCCCATTGATATCGGCGCCACGGTGCTGCGGACGCCGCGGCTGATCCTGCGCCCCTGGCGCGCGGACGACCTGGAGGATTTTTATGCCTATGCCCGGGTGGACGGCGTGGGCCAGCTTGCGGGCTGGCGGCCCCACGCGAACATGGAGGAATCCCGAAGAATCCTGAACATGTTCATCGCCGAAAGGCGAACCTTCTGCCTGGAGTACGAGGGGCGGGCCGTGGGCTCGGTGGGCATCGAAACCTACCCGGAGGACCGCTTTGCCTGGCTTGCCGCACTGAAGGGGCGGGAGATCGGCTATGTGCTGGCGAAGGACTTATGGGGCAGGGGACTGATGACCGAGGCGGTCCGGGCCGTGATCGATTATCTGTTTGAAGAGGTGGGCCTGGATTTCATCGTGCTGGCCCACTATGAGCGCAACGCGCGCTCAAGGCGGGTGATCGAAAAGTGCGGCTTTACCTTCGCCCACCGCGCCGTCCGGGGAACCATGCTCGGCACGGCGGAGGATTCGCTGGAGTATCTGCTGCTTAGAGTCTGTTACTAGAGTGTGTTTCCAAAATACCTGAAGCGCATTTTCGGCGTCTTTGACTGCATTTCTGCGTTGATTCCCCTTGATTTACCGCCAGTAAACCTGCGGGAAATCGCCTTGAAATGCAGTCAAATCCACTCGAAACTGCATCTCCCGGCATTTAGAAACACACTCTAAATACGGAAAGTTGCATTTTCGGCATCTAATCTTCCGTTTCTGCGTTGATTTCCCTTGACTTAGCTCCAAGGGTCTGCCGACCCGTTCTCGCTGAAAACGCTCCACTGGAGCGTTTTCCGGGCGCTCGAACCCACTAAGCCTGCGGAAAATCGCCTTGAAATGAATGATTATCTGCTCGAAACTGCACATCCCTCATTTTAGAAACACATTCTGATCCCAAACGCGGACATTAAAATTTCATCAATCCGGCAAAATCAGGGGCTCCGGCCCTTGATTTTTTGGCACATATAGGTTAAAATTATGGCATCTAATTTAATGATGCGCGGGGGCTAAAACGTTTTAGACCTGCGCTGAATGAAGGAGGCAACCATGCAGTACGGTCATTTTGACGATCTTGCGCGGGAATATGTCATCACCCGCCCGGACACCCCTTCGCCCTGGATCAACTATCTGGGCAGTGAGACCTTCTTTACCCTGATGAGCAACACCAGCGGCGGCTACAGCTTTTATAAGGACGCCCGGATGCTGCGCATCACCCGCTACCGCTACAACAATGTGCCCACCGACGCGGGCGGGCAGTATTTCTATATCAACGACGCGGGCAGCCTCTGGACCCCCGGCTGGATGCCTGTGAAGGCGAAGCTGGACGCCTATGAGTGCCGCCACGGCCTGGGCTATACCCGCATTACGGGCAAAAAGGACGGCCTGAAGGCGGAGCAGCTTTCCTTCGTGCCCCGGGGCGTGGACGCGCTGGTCACGCGGGTGCGCCTGACCAACGAAAGCGACGCGGAAAAGCAGGTTTCGCTGTTCAGCTTTGTGGAGTTCTGCCTGTGGAACGCCCAGGACGATTCCACCAACTTCCAGCGCAACTTCTCCACCGGCGAGGTGGAGATCGAGGGCAGCGCCATCTATCACAAGACCGAGTACCGCGAGCGCCGCAACCACTTCGCCGTGTACGCGGTAAACGCCGATATCGACGGCTTTGACACGGACCGCGCCTCCTTCATCGGCTATTACAACGGCTTCGGCGAGCCGGAGGTGCCCACGGCCAACCAGAGCAAAAACACCGTCGCCAGCGGCTTTTCGCCCATCGGCAGCCACTGGATCAAGCGCGTTCTCAAGCCGGGCGAGACGGCGTCCTTCATCTTCGTGCTGGGCTATTGCGAAAATCCCCAGGACGAAAAGTTCATCGCCCCCAACGTGATCAACAAGGCACCGGCCCACAAGCTGCTGGACGCCTTCAGGACCGACGCGCAGTTCGACGCCGCCTTTGCCGAGCTGAACGCCTATTGGAAAGAGCTGCTGTCCACCTTCGAGGTCAACAGCGGCGACGCGCGCGTGGACCGCATGGCCGGCCTGTGGAACCAGTACCAGTGCATGGTCACCTTCAACATGAGCCGCTCCGCCAGCTATTACGAGTCCGGCATCGGCCGCGGCATGGGCTTCCGCGATTCCACCCAGGACCTGCTGGGCTTTGTCCATCTGATCCCCGCCCGCGCCCGGGAGCGCATCCTGGATATCGCCGCCACCCAGTTCCCGGACGGCAGCGCCTATCACCAGTACCAGCCCCTGACCAAGCGGGGCAACAACGATATCGGCTCCGGCTTCAACGACGACCCGCTGTGGCTGATCTTCGGCGTGGCCGCCTACATCAAGGAGACCGGCGACGCGTCCATCCTCAGCGAAATGGTGTCCTTCGACAACGATGAGAAGCTGGCCCAGCCGCTGATGGAGCATCTGCGCCGCAGCATCCATTACACGCTGGAGCATCGCGGCCCCCACGGCCTGCCGCTGATCGGCCGCGCCGACTGGAACGACTGCCTGAACCTGAACTGCTTCTCCACCACCCCCGGCGAGAGCTTCCAGACCACCGAAAACAACGAGTCCGGCGCGGCGGAATCCGTGTTCATCGCGGGCATGTTCACCGGCGTGTGCCCGGATTACGAGGTGCTGTGCCGGCTGTACGGCTGGACGGAGGAGGCCGAGCAGGTCTCCGGCTGGTTCGACGACATGGAGAAGGCCATCCTGACCCACGGCTGGGACGGCGAATGGTTCGTGCGCGCCTATGACGCCTTCGGCCACAAGGTGGGCAGCCACGAGTGCGACGAGGGCAAGATCTACATCGAGCCCCAGGGCTTCGTCGTCATGGGCGGCGTGGGTGTGAAGGAGGGCTATGCCCAGAAGGCCATGGACAGCGTGGACAAGTACCTGCTCTCCGAGCATGGCGTGGCCATACTGACCCCGCCCTATACCGTCTATCACGTGGAGCTGGGCGAAATCAGCTCCTATCCGCCGGGATACAAGGAGAATGGCGGCATCTTCTGCCACAACAACCCCTGGATCGCCCTGGCGCAGGCGAAGCTGGGCCACGGCGGCAAGGCCTTCGACATCTACCGCCGCACCTGCCCCGCCTGGATCGAGGACCAGAGCCTGCACTTCACCGAGCCCTATGTCTACAGCCAGATGGTGGCCGGCCCCTACGCGCCCCACTTCGGCCAGGCCAAGAACAGCTGGCTGACCGGCACCGCGGCCTGGAGCTTCTACACCATCAGCCAGGGCATCCTGGGCGTCAAGCCGGATTACGACGGCCTGAAGATCGATCCCTGCCTGCCCGGCGAGCTGACCGATCTGCACCTAGTGCGCAAGTTCCGGGGCAGCACCTATAACATCCACATCGTAAACAAGGCCGGCGACGAGAAGGGCAAGCTGACCCTCACCGTGGACGGCGCGCCCATCGACGGCGATACCATTCCCGCCGACAAGGCCCCCGCGACCCACGAGGTCGAGGCCGTGCTGGCGTAAGGAGAAATTGAAGCGTCTCCCCTCCCGACAAGACCGGGAGGGGAGACGTTTTATGCGACAAGGGGAAGGTTCTTCTGTCCCACTTCAAACCCTGAAAAGTGGGACAAGAGAAGCGTCCCCTTGTCCCAGTCAATGCGAATGTTCGCTTTCCTCCAGCTTTTTGATCTGCTTGACGCGCTCGATGTTTTTTTCCTTCCAGTATGCACGAAAACGGCGCGCAATTCAACGTCCCGCGAGATAAACCGACCAAATTCCGTTTTTGCGCTTGACAAGCCGACCCGCGGCTTGGTACAATAAAGCGATACGGGAAATTCCCGCCTGGAGGACAAAGCGATGTATGTGATCGTGGGCCTGGGCAACCCGGGCCGCAAATATGAGCATACCCGCCACAACGTGGGCTTCGACGTGGTGGAGGTGCTTTCGCAGAAATATGACATTCCCATCCAGCGCCTGCGCTGCAAGGCGGCGGTGGGCGAGGGGACGATCCGCGGAGAGCGCGTGGCGCTGTGCCAGCCGCAGACCTTCATGAACCTCTCCGGGGAGAGCGTGGTGCAGCTTTGCAACTGGTACAAGCCCGAGGACGACAAACTGATGGTGGTCTTTGACGACGTGGACCTGCCCGAGGGCAGGCTGCGCTTCCGCCCGAGCGGCAGCGCCGGCACCCACAACGGGATGCGCAACATCATCTACCTGCTGGGCCGGGACAACTTTCCCCGGCTTCGCGTGGGCATCGGGCGGCCCGAGGAGGGCTGGGACATGAAGGACTGGGTGCTTTCCACCTACCGCACGCCCCAGCAGCGGCAGGCGATGTTCGACGCCTATATGGGCGCGGCGGACGTGGTGGCCGAATGGATCGCAAACGGCGTCGACGCGGCCAGACAGCTGGTGGGGAAGATCAACGGGTAAACAAAATATGCAGGACACAAACTGGAACCTTCAATGTCTGTTTGCCCCCATGGAGGGCCTGGAGCCGATGGGGGAGCTGGCGCGCGCGCTGAATGGGCCGGGCGTCTGTTCGCTGTACGGCCCGGACGACGCGCAGCGCTCGCACGTGCTGGCGGCGCTGGCGCGCAGACTGGGGCGGCCGCTTTTGATCATCGTGCCCAACGACGTGGCGGCGGCGCGCATGGCGGAGGATTTGAACGTACTGCTGGGCGGGGCGGCGCGGCTGCTGCCCGGCCGGGACATCACCTTTTTGAAGGCGGCGGCCTCCAGCCGGGAGCTGTCCATGCGCCGCATCGAGGCGCTGGGCGACTGCCTGAGCGGGGATGTGAAGGCGCTGGTGGTCCCGGCGGACGCCATGCAGTTCCGGCTGGCCCCGGCCCAGCGGTTTGACGCGCGGATCATCGACCTTTCGGAGGGCACGCGGATGGAGCCGGCGGAGCTGATGGCGCGTCTGGCGGCGGCGGGCTACGAGAGGGTCCACCTGGTGGAGGCCCGGGGACAGTGCGCGCTGCGGGGCGGCATACTGGACGTGTACCCCGTGGGCGGGCCGAGCGCGCTGCGCGTGGAGTTCTTTGACGATGAGATCGATTCCATACGCTCCTTCGATGTGATGACCCAGCGCTCCATCTCCCGGCGCGCTTCGGTGCGGCTGTACCCGGCGCAGGAGCTTTTGCCCGACGAAGCGGAGCGGGCCCGGGCCATCGAGGTGCTGACCGGGATGCTGGCGCAGACCGGGGCCGGCGCGACCGGGGCGGACCGGCAGAGCAAAATCGAGCGGGAGTTCAACCTGATCCCCTTCGACGAGTTTTTGAAGCTGACCGAGGACGAGGAGGACGGCGGCGAGGGCGGCGAAGCGCCGAAGAAGCGCCGCAGGGCGCCCGCGCGGGGCGTGGTGGAGCTGCCGGAGCGGGTGACGGTGGGCTCCGCGCTGCGCCGCAACTTCGAGGGCGTGCTGGAGGCGCTGCGCACGGGGCGGATGCCCGACGGCGCGGATTCGCTGTTGCCGGTGCTGCTGGATTATCAGAACACCCCGGCGGACTACCTGGAAAACCCCATCGTGGTGTTCGACCAGCCGGAGCGGCTGCGGGAGCGCTGCGAAAATCGCTTTTTGGAGTTCAGGGAGCGCTATGTGGCGGCGCTGGAGCGGCAGGAGTCCCTGCCCTGCCAGGCGGAGCTGCTGATGAGCTATGACGCGCTGCTGGCGAAGCTGGGCGGCGCTTCCATCCTGCTGACCAACCTGTTCATGCGCACGGAGCAGGACTTTGCCCCGAAGGCGCTGATCAAAATGGAGTGCCGCAACGCCCCGGCCTACCAGGGCAACGTAAAGGAGCTGGCCCGGGACCTGAACCGATGGAAGGAAGCGGGCTGGCGGGTGGCGCTGCTGGCGGGCGGCACCGCCCGGGGCGAGCGGCTTCAGGGCGCGCTGGAGACCCAGCAGAGCCCCGCGCCCTTTGTGACGGAGCTGCCGGAGGCGCTGTTGCCCGGAAGGCCCGTCATCTTCCCCATGACGCTGAACCGGGGCTTTGTGTACCCGGATATCAAATTCGCCGTCGTCGCGGAATCGGACATCTACGGCGTCAACCGCCAGAAGGCCCGCGCCCGTGCCAACAAGGGCGAAAAGCTGGCCGCGTTTACCGATCTGAAGGTCGGGGATTACGTGGTGCATGAAAACCACGGCATCGGCCAGTATATGGGCATGGTGCGCCTGGCCAGCGAGGGCACCTATCGGGATTTTCTGCACATCCGCTATCAGGGCAGCGACAAGCTGTATGTGCCCACGGACCAGCTGGACCGGGTGCAAAAATACATCGGCAGCGAGGGCGAGGCCCCCAAGCTGAACCGGCTGTCCGGCGGGGAATGGCAGCGGCAGAAGAGCCGGGTGCGCGCCTCCATACAGGCCATCGCCGGCGACCTTTTGAAGCTGTATGCCCAGCGGGAGGCCATCCCCGGCTATGCCTTCGACCCGGACACGCCCTGGCAGCGGGAGTTTGAGGACAGCTTCCCCTTTGAGGAGACGCCGGACCAGCTGACCGCCATCGAGGATATCAAGCGGGACATGGAGAAGCCGAAGATCATGGACCGGCTGCTCTGCGGCGACGTGGGCTACGGCAAGACGGAGGTGGCGCTGCGGGCCATCTTCAAGTGCGTCATGAGCGGTAAGCAGGCCGCCATGCTGGCCCCCACCACGATCCTGGTGCAGCAGCATTACGCCACCATGCTCAACCGCTTTGCGGGCTTCCCCATCCGGGTGGAGACCATCAGCCGCTTCAAGACGGCGGCGGAGCAGAAGCAGATCATCGAAAAGCTGAAGAGCGGCGAGCTGGACGTGGTGGTGGGCACCCACCGGCTGCTGGCGAAGGACGTGGCCTTCAAGGACCTGGGGCTGCTGGTGGTGGACGAGGAGCAGCGCTTCGGCGTGACCCACAAGGAGGCCATCAAGCAGATGAAGCGATCCGTGGACGTGCTGACGCTGACGGCCACGCCCATTCCCCGCACGCTGCATATGAGCATGGTGGGCATACGGGACATGTCGCTGCTGCAATCCCCGCCCGAGGAGCGCTACCCGGTGCAGACCTATGTGGTGGAGTATTCCGACGGGCTGGTGCGCGACGCCATCCTGCGGGAGCTGGGCCGCGGCGGGCAGGTCTATGTGCTGCACAACCGGGTGCAGACCATCGAGGTCATGTACACGCGGCTGAAAAAGCTGGTGCCGGAGGCCCGCATCGCCATCGGCCACGGCCAGATGCGCGAACACGCCCTGGAGGACGTGATGCTGGATTTCTACGACGGCAAGTTCGACGTGCTGCTGTGTACCACCATCATCGAAGCCGGGCTGGACGTGCCCCGGGCCAACACCCTCATCGTCTGCGATGCGGACCGCTTCGGCCTTTCCCAGCTGTACCAGCTGCGCGGGCGCGTGGGCCGCAGCAACCGGCTGGCATACGCCTATCTGACGGTGAACCCCAGCAAGGTCCTCACCGAGGCGGCGGACAAGCGGCTGGCCGCCATACGGGAGTTCACGGAGTTCGGCTCCGGCTTCCGCGTGGCCATGCGGGATCTGGAGATCCGCGGCGCGGGCAACCTGCTGGGCAGCGAGCAGAGCGGCTTCATGGCCTCGGTGGGCTATGACCTGTATGTGAAGATGATCGAGCAGACCGTGCGCGAGCTGCGGGGCGACGTGGCCCAGGGCGATATCGAGACCCGCGTGGATCTGAAGATCGACGCCTATCTGCCCCAGGAGTACATCGCCAACGACCTGCTGCGGGTGGAGATGTACAAGAAGATCGCCTCCATCCGCAGCCGGGAGAACCGGGAGGACTTGATCGAGGAGCTGATCGACCGCTTCGGCGACCCCAACCGGCCCGTGATGAACCTGATCGAGGCGGCCCATCTGAAGGCGCTGTGCGCGCGGCTGGGCATCGATTACGTGACCTGGCGGGGCGGGGAGCTGATGCTGCGCTTCTCCATGTCCGCCGATATCGACCTGATGCGGGTGCTGGCCGCGGTGAAGGCCTTCCCCCAGGTCTTTCGCATCAAGCCCATCAACCCGCCGGAGCTGTACTTCTACGAGCGGGGCAAGGAGCTGGAAAAGCTGCTGCCCGACGCCGTGAGGACGATGGAGCGCGTGGTGGCGGCCTTTGAGGCCGATGCCCCCGCGGACGGGGGAAAGGGGGAGGAAGCGAAATGAAGCTCATCAGCCGGATCATGGAGCGCATGATCGCCTTTTCCGAGGGCAACATCCACGATATTGACCACCTTCTGCGGGTCTGGAGCTACGCCAGGACCATCGGCGAGCTGGAGGGACTGGACGCGGATACCCTTCTCATACTGGAGGCCGCCGCCATCGTCCACGACATCGCCTGCCCGCTGTGCCGCCAAAAGTACGGCAATACCAACGGAAAATACCAGGAGGCCGAGGGCGCGCCCATGGCCGCGGCGTTCCTTGCGGATTCCGGCCTTGCGGAAGCGCAGATCGCGCGCGTGGCCTTCCTGGTGGGCCACCACCACACGTTTGCCGGCATCGACGGCGCCGACTGGCAGATATTGGTGGAGGCGGATTACATCGCCAACGCCACCGAAAACGGGTATTCCCCGGCCAACGCGGCCAATTTCGTGGGGAAAATCTTCCGCACGCGGGCGGGCCGGCGGCTGGCGGGGGAAATCCTGGGCTGTCAGAGCGCGGCGTCAGAATGACCGCCCCGGCACATTTTGTCACAGGAGGGCACCCATGATCCTGATTCAACCCGAGCGCCTCGCCCCCGGGGCGTACATCGATTTTCTGCGGCGCACGGATCTGGGCAGCCAGTATCCCGCCGAGCGCTTTGAGGCGCGCATCGAAAGGCTGGTGAGCAGCGTGCCCATCAGCCTGACGGCGCGGGACGGCGACAGGCTTGTGGGCGTGCTTTTCGGCATCACGGACTTCGCCTACTGGCTGTTTGTCACGGACCTGGGCGTGGACCGGGATTATGTGCGCCGGGGCATCGGCAGGCGGCTGATGGACGCGGCGCTTGAGGCGGCGGGGGGCGCGGACGATATCATCGCGTATACCTGCGCCAACGAAAACGCCGTGGGCTTTTATGAAAGGCTGGGCATGTCCCCGGCGCGGGACGTGATGGTTTACAACCGCGTCCAGTGGACGGACTTTACGGTGAGGTGAGGGCGCGTGGAGCGCGTTGAAATCTTCGGCGAAAACTATTTCGGCCACTGGGACAGGGAGCGCACAGGCTGCCGGGGCATCGTGCTGCGCGGCGGCGAGATCCTGCTGTGCCATGAGACGGTGACCGGGCTGTACATGATCCCCGGCGGCGGGCTGGAGCCGGGGGAGAGCGGGGAGGCGTGCTGCCGCCGGGAGCTGGCCGAGGAGACGGGCCTGCTGGTTGCCTGCGGGGAATGTGCGCTTGAGCTGAACGAGTATTACGAAAACGTCAAATACGTCAGCCATTTCTTCCTCTGCCGGCCCGTGGGGACGACGGAGCGCCGACTCACGGACCGGGAGCGGGCGGCGGGCACGGAGCCGGAATGGGTGCCGGTGGAGCGGGCCCTGGCGGAGTTTGCCCGCCATGAGGACTATGCCGTGACGGACGAGGAGCGCCGGGGACTGTACCTTCGGGACTACACCGCGCTGCGCAGGCTCCTCGCAAGCCAGGCGGAGGGCGTGAACATCAGGCCAATGACCATCGGGGACTACGACGCCGTCTGGGCGCTGTGGATGTCCTGCAAAAACATGGGCTTCAACAATCTGGACGACTCCCGGGAGGGCGTCGCGCGGCTGCTTGCGCGCAACCCGAATACGAACTTCGTGGCCGAGATCGGCGGCGCGCTGGCCGGGGTCATCCTCGCGGGCCAGGACGGGCGCCGGGGCTATGTCTACCACATGTCCGTGGGCGAGGCCTACCGCCGCAGGGGCGTGGGCTCCGCGCTGGTGGACAGATGCCTGGCAGCGCTGAAGGACGAGGGCATCAACAAGGTGGCGCTGCTGGTGTTCAAATACAACGAC
>JAFUCP010000188.1 GCA_017459565.1 Clostridia bacterium
GAAGGGCCAGAGCTGTCCCGCGTTGATGACCACGCTCTTTCCCGGGAAGGTCAGCTTGCCCGGCGCCTTCAGCACCGTCACCTGGCACACCCCCAGCACCGACTCGCCGAGACAACAGCTGACGGTGGCCGCGCCCCCGCGCCGCGCCAGGATGAGGCCGCTTTCGTCCACACTCACGAGCTTCGGCGCGGACGAGACATAGCTCACCGGCTGTCCCCCGGCCAGGGCCGCGCCGTTCAGCGCAAAACTCTGCTTCAGGCCCAGGGTCAGCTCCGCCGGAAAGGCCTCCGGCGCGGCCACCGCGAAGGCCGCAGGCGCTTCAACTGCGGCGACAGCTTCCGCGGGCTGCGCGGAAACGGGCTCCGCTTGCACGGGCGCTTCCGGCAGGGGCAGCTCCGGCGCGGATTCTGCATCTGATCCTTCCTGCGCGGATTCTACGGGCATCGGCTCACCCGGCACGGGTTCCGCGGACGCTTCCCGCGTCGCTTCGTCCTGCGCGGGTCCGACGGGGGCAGGTTGCGTTTGCGCGGGCTGCTCTTGCGGGGATACGTTCTGCACGGATTCTACGGGCGCTTCCTGCGCATGTTCCGCGGGCATCGGCTCACCCGGCACGGGTTCCGCGGGCGCTTCCCGCGTCGCTTCGTCCTGCGCGGGTCCGACGGGGGCAGATTGCGTTTGCGCGGGCTGCTCTTGCGGAGATTCGGCCTGTGCGGATTCTACGGGCGCTTCCTGCGCATGTTCCGCGGGCATCGGCTCACCCGGCACGGGTTCCGCGGACGCTTCCCGCGTCGCTTCGTCCTGCGCGGGTCCCGCAGGGATCGGCTCATCCGGCGCGGGCGCCTCCTGTATCTCCACCGCGTAAATCAGCGGGTCGAACAGATCCACCTCGCCCAGCTCCTCCGCCGTGCCCGCCGCAGGCGTCATCACCGCCAGCAGCAGCGCCATGACCAGCCATCCCAGCTTGCGCACAATCCCCGTCTCCCTTCGATCGGCGCCCATTCCCCGGGCGCGTGTCAGCGGTCCGTCTGTGTTCAGAATTTTGCAACTGCATATTCATAGTTATGATATTCAATTTTAATAAATTTGTCAATACTTTTTGAATTGCAGGGGCCCATCCGGAATAAATTCCTTTGGTTAAACCTTACATTTGCCGTAGACAAAGCGCTTCTTATCAATTATAATAGGTTTGAAATATTTTCTTAATAACTATCTGAATTCATACTCGCTTTATATTTCAGACCATAATTAATGTAGAAACAGTTTGCTTCGGGAGGCGCGGCATGTTATCCAAATACAGCGTCAAAAAGCCCTATACGGTGATCGTGGGCATCATACTGGTGATCGTGCTGGGGTACATCTCCTTTCAGCACATGACCACGGACCTGCTGCCCAGCATGAACCTGCCCTACGTGGTGGTCTACACCACATATGTCGGCGCGACGCCGGAGCAGGTGGAGAGCGAGGTCACGCGCCCCATGGAAGCCGCCTTTGCCACGCTGACGGACGTGAAGAAGATCACCTCGTCCTCCCGGGACAACGTCTCCGTGGTCATCATGCAGTTCAACGACGGTGCGAACATGGACACCGCCCTGATCGAACTGTCCTCCCGGCTGGACCAGCTGCGGGGCGGCTGGGACGACGCCATCGGCGCGCCGGTGGCCATGAAGCTGAACCCGGATATGCTGCCCGTGGCCATCCTCTCCGTCACCCGGGACGACATGGATATCCTGGCGCTGTCCGATTATGTGGAAAGCGAGCTGGTGCCTGCCTTTGAATCCCTGAACGGCGTCGCCTCGGCCACCGCCTCCGGCGTGATCGAGCAACGCATTGACGTCACCATCGAGCAAAGCCGCATCGATGTCCTCAACCGCGCCATATTGAAGGACGTGGACGCGGAGCTGGCCGAGGCCCAGCAGCAGCTTGACGACGCCCAGGCCCAGTTGTCAGACGGCAAGCGACAGCTCTCCCGGGCGCGCGGCCAGGCCTTCGGGCAGATCGACGATGCCCTGAACGCCATCGAGGAGGGCGCGCAGCAGATCGACCCCGCCATCAAACAGCTGGAGCAGCAGCGCGCCGATCTGGTAAAGCAGCGCGATCAGCTGGCCCAGGCCGTCACCTCGATGGAGCGGCTGGTGAACATGGATGAAAACCAGAAGGCCCTGCTGCGCCAGATGCAGCAGCAGCTGGCCCAGCTGAAGCAGCAGCTGACCGACGCGGAGCGGCAGCTGGCCGAGGCGGAGGCCTCGAACGCCAATCCCCTGGAATCCCAGCGCGCGGACATTCAGGCCCAGCGGGACGAGCTGGCCGCCCAGCGCAACTCTCAGCAGCAGTACCTGAACGATTTGACCCTGCTGGACGCCGACGCCCTGCGAGGGGAGATCGCCACCCTGGAGAGCGCCGTCCAGAACCGGGAGAAGGCCCTGAGCGACGCCCAGGCCGCCCAGGCCCAGCTTGAGAGCCAGCGCGCCGAATTGCAGCGGCAGATCGAGGAGCTGGCTGCCCGCGTCGCGGCGGCGGAGAACGCCTCCGGCGACGAGCAGACCGAGCCCCAGAGCGATACCAATCCCGGCGACGGACAGACCGAGCCCCAACCTGAAACCAATCCCGGCGACGGACAGGCCGAGCCACAGAGCGATACCAACCCCGGCGACGGACAGGCCGAGCCACAGAGCGAAGCCAACCCCGGCGACGGACAGGCCGAGCCCCAACCTGAAACCAATCCCGGCGACGGACAGGCCGAGCCACAGCCTGAAACCAATCCCGGCGACGGGCAGGCCGAGCCCCAGAGCGAAGCAAGCCCCGACGCCCAGCCCGAAGCCACCGGCAACGCGCCCCAGGACGCCCCCGCTTCCGGGGAGGCCCCCGCCGCGCAGCCCTCCCTGTCCGAGGGGGCCGCGCTC
>JAFUCP010000189.1 GCA_017459565.1 Clostridia bacterium
GATGGCGAAGTCGACGCCGGTCAGGTGATCCATCAGGTCCGCGGAGCGATAGCCGTTCAGGGCGCCCTCCGGCTCCATGCCCAGATGGGTCAGCGCGATGATGATATCGCAGTCGTCCTTGATCTCGTCCGCGGCCTGCTGCGCGGCGGTGTACAGATCGCCAAAGGTGGCGAAGTGGATCTCTTCGACCAGGCCGGGGTTGACCTTGGTGGCGGTCTCGGGGGTCTCCACGCCGATGAAGCCAATCTTCAGGCCGCCCTCACATTCGACGACGGTACTGCCGGGCAGGATGCTCTCGTTGGTTTCGTCCAGGTAGACGTTGCAGCAGAGCGTGGTGAAATTGGCGCTCTTCAGGTTTTCCATCAGCTGGGCATAGCCAAAGTCGAACTCATGGTTGCCCAGGGTGACCACGTCATAGCCTGCGGCGTTCATCATCTCGATGGCGGCGGCGCCCTTGGTCACGCTGACATAGGGGGTGCCCTGGCTGAAGTCGCCGGCGTCCACCAGCAGCACGTCGCTGGCGCCGGCGTCCAGGAACTTCTGCTTCATCGCGGTCATGCAGGCGTAACCGTCGATAGCTCCGTGCACATCGTTGCTGTGCAGTATGACCGTCTTGCCGGTGTAGTCGGCAGGGATGGTCTTGACCGCGGGCAGCAGGTTCGCATAGTCGTCCGCGAAGGCGGTTGCGCCTAACGCCAGCACCATGGCCAGCGCCAGAATGAGGGATAGTAGCTTCTTGCTCATGTCGATTCACTCCCGTATTATATTTGGTACATATGTACCCTGTCTATAGGATATACGATTTTGCCCGGAATTTCAAGGGGCTGCGGGCCGATAGCGACAAAAATACGATAAAAACCGGGCCGCGCGAAAAATCGCGTCGGCCCGGCCATAGAAACATGGGTTGGTTATTCCTCTGTCGAAGTCTCCGCCGCGTCGCCCTCGGGCTCTGCGGCGTCGCCCAGGGCGGCCTTCCACGGGGCGTCCTCGGGGCTGGCCTTGGGGACAAATTCCGTTTCCACCTTCTCGGGAACGGTCTTGCCCTCCATGAAGGCCAGGAACTCCGCACGATCGATCTTCTCCCGGTCGATCAGTATCTTCGCCAGGCCATGCAGCTGGTCGATATGCTCGGTCAAAATGCCTTCGGCCCGGTTGTAGGCCTCCTGGAGCAGCGCGTGGACCTCGGTGTCGATGTCGGTGTTGACCTTTTCGGAAAAGCCGGAATTCTGCTGGGAGAAGCTCTTACCCAGGAACACCTCATGCTCCGTGCCCAGGAACACCGGGCCCAGCTTGGCGCTCATGCCGTATTCGGTGACCATGCTGCGGGCAATCTCCGTGGCCGACTTGATATCGCTGGAGGCGCCTGTGGTCACGTCGCCGAAGATCAGCGCCTCGGCCACCCGGCCGCCCATGGCGCTGGCCATCTGGGCCTTCATGCGCGCCGTGGTGACATAGTGGAACTCCTCCTGGGGCAGATACATGGTGTAGCCGCCGGCAGAACCGCGGGGGATGGTGGTGATCTCGTGAACGTCGTCGCACTCGGGAATGTAGTGGGCCACGATGGCGTGGCCGCCTTCATGGTAGGCCACCAGCTTGCGGTCCATCTCCGTAACCTTTTTGCTCTTCTTTTCGGGGCCCGCCATCACGCGGGTGATGGCCTCCTCGATGGCGTCCATGTGGATGACCTCGCGGCCCTGGCGCGCCGTCAGCAGCGCGGCCTCGTTCATCACGTTCATCAGGTCCGCGCCGGTGAAGTAGGGAGTGCGGCGGGCAAGCACGCCCAGGTCCACATCCTCGCCCAGGGGCTTGTTGCGGCTGTGGACCTTCAGAATCTCCTCGCGGCCCTTCACGTCGGGATAGTTGACCACGATGCGCCGGTCAAAGCGGCCCGGGCGCAGCAGCGCGGGGTCCAGTATGTCGCTGCGGTTGGTGGCGGCCATGACGATCACGCCCTCGTTGTGGGTGAAGCCGTCCATCTCCACCAGCAGCTGGTTCAGCGCCTGCTCCCGCTCGTCGTGACCGCCGCCCAGGCCCGCGCCGCGCTGGCGGCCCACCGCGTCGATTTCATCGATGAACACGATGGCCGGGGCGCTCTTCTTGGCCTGGTCAAACAGATCGCGCACGCGGCTGGCGCCCACGCCCACGAACATCTCCACAAAGTCGGAGCCTGAGATGGTGAAGAAGGGCACGCCAGCCTCTCCGGCCACGGCTCTGGCCAGCAGCGTCTTGCCAGTGCCGGGAGGGCCCACCAGCAGCACACCCGTGGGGATGCGCGCGCCCACCTTGGTGAAGCGCTGGGGGTTCTTCAGAAACTGTACGATTTCGTGCAGCTCCTCCTTTTCCTCGTCCGCGCCGGCCACGTCGTTGAAGGTGACTTTGTTGGCATTGGGATCGGTGATCCGCGCCCGGGAACGCCCGAAGCTCATCATGCCCTTGCCGCCCCCGGCCTGCTGCCGCATCAGGAAGTACCACAAAAGGCCGAACAGCACCACCGTCACCAGCAGCGGCACCCATTCCACCCACCAGGCGGGCTGGGCCGGCAGGCGGGAATTAACTTCAAAATCGTACTCCGTGGGGCTGACGGAACGGCCCAGTACAGCACTGTAGATGGCGTTGACGTCGCTGTAGAACTGTTCTTCGCTGGGCAGCACGCATTGCAGGTCGTAATTGCCCGTCATCTCAAAGGAGGCCAGGTTTTCCTCCGTCACAGCCATCAGCGTGTTGGACTGTATGACCACCCGGGCCAGCGTCTTGCCCTGCAATTCCTTGTCCAGGTTTTTTTCGCCCTGGCTGTGGCGCAGGTCTGCCTCCACCCATTTGAGCAGACTGGAATAGCTGATGGTCTGGGTGGTGGGCTGGGAGCCCTCGCTGAGCATGTGGACCATCAGCAGTATGACGGCCAGGATCAGCAGATACATCAGCGGGCCCTGCAGGGCCTTGCGAAGCGGTTTCTTATTCAAATCCCTTGGTCCTCTCTTTCCGTAAAGGCGGCGCGTCCGCCCAATCAACCGATTCAGTTGCTATTATAACAATATCGTGCGCGTCAAGTCGAGCGAAATTCAGTTATTTTCGTAAATTTCAGGCTTCAGCACGCCGATAAAGGGCAGGTTGCGATAGGACTCGTCATAATCCAGCCCGTAGCCCACCACAAATTCGTCGCTCACCTCAAAGCCGGAATAGTCCGCCTTCAGCGTGATGCCCGGCGCGCGGCGGCTGGGCTTGTCCAGCAGCGTGCAGATTTTCAGGGAGCTTGCGCCGCGGGCATTGAGCATACGCGACAGATAGGTGAGGGTGAAGCCGGAATCGATGATATCCTCCACGATGATCACGTGGCGGTTTTCGATGGAGATGGACAGGTCCTTGCGGATTTCCACCTCGCCGCTGGATTTTGTGCGCTTCCCATAGCTGGAAACCGCCATGAAGTCCATGCTCAGGTCGATGGGCATGGCGCGCAGCAGGTCCGTATAGAACATGACCGCGCCCTTCAATATGCAGATCATTACGGGCTTTCTGCCCCGGTAGTCCCAGGCGATCCTTTCGCCCAGCTCACGCACGCGATTTTGAATCTGCTCCTCGGATAGCAATACCCTGGCGATGTCCTTTTCCATGGTCGTATCCTCCCGTCGTCATTTGTTTATATTCCATTTGAAGGTATACCGGCACTTGAGCGATACGGCGCGCCGGGTCGAGGCGGTCAGCCTGGCCCTCTCGGATATGCCAAGACCGCACGCCCACAGCACCTCGCTGCCCCTTGCGACGAGGGCTGTGCAGCCGCGCAGGGGCCGGTCCAGCTTTTTGTCGGTCAGATAGTCCGACAGCAGCCTCTCCCCGCAGCCCAGAGGGCGGATCCTGTCGCCCGCGCGCCGGGTGCGCAGCACCGCGCCTTCAAGCGCGTCCGCGTCCAGAACCTGGCAGAAGGGATCGTCCCGCACGGGCACGGCGGGCGTGGCTTGCGCGTCGATTTCGCACAACCCGGAAAGCGCTGTTCCGCCCTGAAGCGCAAGCGGCGCTTCGCGCATATCGGGGGCCTCCCGCCGGAGAAAATAGATGCCGAGGCGGCCGCGCTCCGCATAGAGCCCGCTGTGGATTTCCTCCGCGCCATGCGCCCTTTCCGACAGCGCGGCCACGGCGTTGACGCGCTCCCAGCCCGCCTCTTCCGGGCACATCGCGCGCACGGCGCGGCGCAGGATGGCCGGGTGCGGCGCCTCCGAAAAGCGCAGCAGCCTTCCATACGGCCCTGCTTCCACGCGCCCGTCGATCCACAGCCGCGCCTGCCGTTCCACAAAGTCGCTTTCGATCCTTGCGGATTGGGCGTAGCGGGCGATGGCGGGCACGATCTGCGGATAGGATTTCTCCAGAGCGGGAATCCCATGCAGCCGGAGCGCGTTTCGGGCGTTGTCCGCCACGGCGTTGGTTGCGTCCTCGCGCCAATCGAGGCCGCGACGGGCAAGATAGTCCGCCAGCGCGCGCTTGCGCACGCCCAGCAGCGGGCGGTACAGCGCCC
The DNA here is from genome assembly GCA_017459565.1 of Clostridia bacterium. Lineage (GTDB taxonomy): Bacteria > Bacillota > Clostridia > Christensenellales > Aristaeellaceae > UBA2862. Next base: position 4,505 of record JAFUCP010000189.1, read on the forward strand.
CGGAAAGCTCCGACATGCCGCCGATGCCCTGCGGGCCGGTGCCCCGGGCCAGGTGCATCAGCACCGTTTCGGCCTGGTCGTCCATGTGGTGCGCCAGAGCGATATAGTCCGCCCCCAGCGCCTCGCGCAGCCCCAGCAGCCAGCCGTGGCGGAGCCGCCGCGCGACGGTCTCCAGGCCCTCGCCGCGGCGCGCGCTCTCGGCGGGCACGTCCATGCGCGCCGTGTAAAAGGGAATGTCCAGCGCCTTGCACAGCTTGCGGCACCATTGGGCGTCTGCGGCGCTCTCCGCGCGGATGCCGTGGTCCAGGTGAGCGGCGCACAGCGAAAGCCCCAGCCGCTTGCGCTCCGAGGCCAGCATTGCGGCCAGCGCCACGGAATCAGATCCGCCGGAAAGGGCGATCAACAGGCGCTTTCCCCGCACGGCTGAAAAATCCACGCCCGGGGGCAAGGCCGCGGGCACCATACTCCTCTCCATCATAACAGCTTCTATTATAATCGGTTTAAAAAAATATAGCAACCGATTTTGCGCACAAAACGGAATAAATGCAGGAAAAGAAGGTTAAAATCATGGTATGCAGGAAATAAATGGCAGCGAAACTCGGGTGACGCGACGGCGCGGGCAGCCGGAGGGTTTCGACAACAATTCCCTGAAAGCGCCGTATTTGCCAGCATAGCGCGCGCCGCCTCCGGCCAAATTACAGGATGGTTCGCGTCGGACCGCCGGGGGCGCAATGCCATTTTCCGGCAACGCGGGCCGGCAAGGAAGGATAGGGAGGAATGTGAAATGGGGGACAGGATCAGGCGGCGGCTGGCGGGGGCGCTGGCGGCGGCGATGGCAGCGCTCATGCTGTCGCCGCAGCTGGGGGCGCTGGCGCGGCTGCCGGACGAGATGGTGCTGGACGCCGGGACGGTGACGGTTATCACCGTCTCCGCGGCTTTGCAGGCCGACGCCGTAAGCGGCGAGGGCGATATTGTGGCGCAGCCGGACGCGCAGGGCGTGGCGCTGAAGGCGGGAAAAGCGGGCGAGGGCGAGCTGACCTTCAGACTGTTGGGACTTTGGCCCGTCAAGACCGTGAAGCTCACCGTGCAGCCCGAGCGTACGCTGGTTCCCGGCGGACAGTCCGTGGGCGTGGCGATCCGCACGGGCGGCGTGGTGGTGGTCGGCAATTCGGATCTGGGCAGGGTGCCCAGCCCGGCGCGACTGGCGGGATTGAGGAGCGGGGACGTGATCCAGAGCGTGGACGGCGACGCGATCCATGGGGCGGACCAGCTTTCCGCTTGCCTGGCGAATGGACAGACGGCCCATTTGAGTGTGCTGCGGGGCAATGAGGTCATCAAGTGCGATGTGACGCCAGCCCGGGACGAGCGGGACGGCAGCTACCGCCTGGGCGCGTGGGTGCGGGACAGCACGGCGGGCGTGGGCACGCTGACCTTTTACGACCCTGAAACCGGGGGCTTTGGCGCGCTGGGCCACGCCATCACCGATGTGGACACCGGGGTGATGATGCCCGTGGGCGAGGGCGGGCTGTACCACAACCGCGTCGTGGCCGTGAAGCCCAGCCGCGCGGGCGCGCCCGGGGAGCTGACGGGGGATTTCCTGGGCGAGACGGAGGCCATCGGCAGCGTGGAGAAGAATTCGGCCTACGGCATCTTCGGCAGCGCCGCGAGGCCCCTGGCCAGCGCGCTGTACCCGGATGGCCTGCCGGTGGCGGGGCGCAGCCAGATCCATACCGGCGCGGCCCAGCTGCTGACCACGCTTGACGACGGCGCGGTGCGGGCCTATGACTGCGAGGTCGTCCGGCTTTCGGACAGGTCCGAGGCCGACGCGCGGGCGATGGTGATTCGCGTCACAGACCCCGCGCTGCTGGAGCGGACCGGCGGCATCGTGCAGGGCATGTCCGGCAGCCCGCTGATCCAGGACGGGCGCATCATCGGTGCGGTGACCCATGTGATGGTGAACGATCCCGCCATGGGCTATGGCGTGTGCGCGGAGACGATGCTGAACGCCATGGACGAAGCGGCATAAAAAGGCCTGTCTCATGCCCCTCTTCGGGGTTTGAGACAGGCCTTTTCAAAAATCCGGGATTACCAGCCCAGATTGTCCACCAGGATGTAGCCCACCATGCCGTTCCAGGTGACGCAGGCGAAGCGGTCGTTGACGTAGTAGCAGTTGGTGACAATGTCGCCCAGGGGCACCTTGGCCAGCCGGTAGGAAGAAGTGTCGGGCAGCTCCCGCAGGGAGGCCCACGCGCCGACGTTCACGATCCAGGCGTCGCCAATCCACGTGGAATCGTAGCTGCCGCTGCTCTGGCTGCCGCCGGAGACCCAAGCCAGGTTGCTGTTGAGAATGTAGCCTTCGACGCCGTTGTAGATGCAATAGCTGAAGCGCTCGTCCTGATAGAACACGTTGGTCACGATCTCGCCCAGGGGCACGCGCACCAGCAGGTTGGCGCTGGTGCTGGGATAATCCCTCAGGGAGGCGTAGGACTGGCAGTTCACGATCTGCATATTGCCCAGATAGTCCTCTTCGGAATATTCATAGCCGATGGGCCCGTAGATGAAGGACAGGGTGTTGGCCAGGATGTAGCCGCCCACGCCGTTGTATTCGCAGTAGATGAATTTGTCGTCCTGATAGTAGCAATTGGTCACCACCGCCCCCACGGGGACCTTCATCAGCCGGTTGGCATGGGTGTCGGGATAGGCGCGCAGGGAGGTCCAGGACTGGCAGTTGACCACCTCCATCGCGCCGATCAGGTAGTCATAGTTGGAGCCGTAGCCGGAATAGACAGCCTGCGCAGCGCAGGGCCCCGCGAGCAGCACGAGGGCGAGAAGCAGCGCGGACAGACGGCGAAGCGTTTTCATGGGAACAACCTCCTTAATGTCTGTTGTCATTGCTTCTATATTAAATTATTGCGCCCGCAAAGTCAATGCCCGAATGAAAAAAAGACTGCTTGTGAAACCGCCGACGGTTGAAAAAAAGTCCCGGAGATGATAGAATATCCTAAACATGTCAAATGCGCGCGAGTATGGGAGGCGAACAAATATGCGAAAGCTCTGCCTTGCGGTCCTGATGGCCGCTTTAGCCGTGTGGGGGTTTTTTGCCGTCGCCTGCGCCGAAGCGGAAGAGACGGCGGAAGAGGCGGACTGGACCGTCATGTTTTACATGTGCGGCTCGGACCTTGAATCCAAATACGGTCTCGGAACCTACAGCATGTTGGAAATCGAAAGCAGCTCTGTGCCCTCCTGGTGGTACGGCGTCGATGAAAGCGGGAGGTCCTATTCCGTGGAATACGACAATCCCAAAATCAACATCACCGTGGAAACCGGGGGCTCGTCCCGGTGGCAGGAGGAGGATAAGACCGGAAGATCACTCACGCAGCCGGTTTCGGAGAAATATTTACAGCGCTATGCGGCCGGAGAGGATCTGGAGGAGAACCTGTTTTGGCCCACGCTGATCCTGCAGGAGGAGCTGCCTTTGGACAGCATGTGCAAACAGGAGACGCTGAGCGATTTTATCCAATGGAGCGTGGCCAAATACCCCGCGAAGCGGTACGCACTGGTGCTGTGGGACCATGGCGGCGGCAGTCGCACGGGCTTGCTGACGGACGAGCTGTTTGACAATGATATCATGTACCTCAGTGAGCTGAAGGATGCGCTTGAGGCTCAGGATGTGTATTTTGAAATCGTTGCCATCGATGCCTGCCTAATGAGCAGCCTGGAGACGGCCCAGGCCCTTCAATCCCGGGCGCACTATATGGTCGCCTCCGAGGAGGTGGCCTCCGGCCAGGCCAGCGCCTTTGAGGGATGGCTGAGCGAGCTTTACATCAATCCCGACTGCGACGGCGCGCACCTGGGCCGCGTCTTCTGCGATATCATGCAGAAGAAAATCGCCGAAATGGACGACAATCAGGCGGAGGCGCTCTATACCTATTCGGTGGTGGACCTTTCCGGGATCGATGCCGTGTCGGAGTATTTTGACCGCATGTTTGAAGCCATAGGCGCGCTGTATGAAAGTATGCCCGATGCGTTTTGCGGCTGTGCCGAGGCAATTTGGAAGTCTGAGGCCTATGGCATGGGCGAATCCGACATGTACGATCTGAACAGCTTCCTGTTCAACCAGTCTGAAAACACATACATTCCCCAGGATGTGCGCAACGGCCTGGCCAACGCCCTGTCGGACGCCGTCATATACACCGTGAAGGGCATTGCGCGCAGCCGATCCGGCGGGCTGTCCTTCTGCTGTGCGCCGGTTATGGACAAGGAGGATCTTGAAATATACGCCAACAACTGCCACAGCGCCCCCTATCTGGCGTTCCTGGACGCGCTCAACCCTGATTGGGAAGCGCCGGACTGGGTGTATGAAAAGACGCGGCGACTCACGCCGGTTTCCGATATTTCCGAGTACGCCTATAATATGGAGCTTTCGGAGCGGGACGGCGAGCCTGTACTGATCGTGGACAACGATCTTGCCGTCTATGAGTGCAACTACAACCTCTATCTGCTGAATGAGGACACGGGCGAGCGGATCGGGCTTGCGGACGGCGACTATACTGCCAACGAGGTGCTGGACGAGGCCATTGAATACAGCATGGCCATTAACGGATCATGGCCCGCCATCGACAGCCAGCTGTGCAGCCTCCAGGGCCTGGGCATCGTGGGCGGTGTTCCGCTGTACAACGTTCCCGTGCAGATCGGCGACACGGTCTACTACCTGAGGATGGGCCTTGAATCCAAAAGCGATCCCGAGACCTATGATATGTATTCCTACTATGAGGTTTATGGCCTGTGGGAGGGCTATGACGCCGATACGGACATGCCAAACAGGAACATCGTATCGCTGATGCAGATGCAGGGCAGGGAATACGAGCTGCTCTATCCCATTCATCTGGAGGAGCAAGACGCAAGGAAGCGTTACCATAACAGCACAATGCTGAACATGTTCAGGCAGCTGGAGGTGGAGGTGTCGCCGCTGCCGACGGGCACCTATTACCTTGAGTATACCGTGACGGATATCTTTGGCAGGGAACAGTCCACGAGCCTGATCAAGCTGAATTGGGATGGATCGGCGTTTTCTGTCGAGGAATGAGACACCGCCCCGAATCTTTTCATGGATTTCGCCGATTGTAACGTTGGTTTAATGATTCCGTGCGCCGGGGATGCTACAATGTATTTGCATACCATTACAATAGCTTACGGGGAGGCACACTATGCAGCAGGATATGATCGTCATTCTGGATCTTGGCAGCAAGGAAAACACCCTGATCGCCCGCGACATTCGCGCGCTGGGCGTGTATACGGAAATTCATCCCCATGATATTTCCGCCGAGGCGCTGGCAGCCCTGCCCAACGTCAAGGGCATCATCCTCAACGGCGGTCCCAACCGCGTGGTGGACGGCGCGGCCATAGACGCCGGCAGCGCGGTGTACGAAAGCGGCATCCCGCTTCTGGCCGTAGATCACAGTGCGAAGAAGGCCGATGCCAGCCTCAAGAGCTGGCCCGCGGACGAGGCAGGGCGCCGCGAGGCGGAGCGCGCCTTTGTGTTCGATACCTGCAAGGCGCAGGCCAACTGGAACATGGAAAATTTTATCGCGGATCAGATTGAACTGATCAGGCAGCAGGTGGGGGACAAGAAGGTGCTGCTGGCCCTGTCCGGCGGCGTGGATTCCTCCGTGGTGGCGGCGCTGCTCATCCGTGCCATCGGCGACCAGCTGACATGCGTGCATGTCAACCACGGCCTGCTGCGCAAGGGCGAGCCGGAACAGGTGGTGGAGGTTTTCCGCAACCAACTGGGCGCGAACCTGATCTATGTGGACGCGGTGGACCGCTTCCTGGACAAGCTGGCAGGTGTGGCCGATCCCGAGGCCAAGCGCAAGATCATCGGCGCGGAGTTCATCCGCGTGTTTGAGGAGGAGGCCCGCAAGCTGGGCGGCTCCGCTGAAGGCGGCATCGAGTTCCTGGGCCAGGGCACGATCTATCCCGATATCGTGGAATCCGGCACCAAGACCGCGAAGATGGTCAAATCCCACCACAATGTGGGCGGCCTGCCCGAGGATTTGAAGTTTGAACTGGTGGAGCCTCTCAAAATGCTGTTCAAGGACGAGGTGCGCGCCTGTGGCGTGGCTCTGGGCCTGCCGGACAGCATGGTCTATCGCCAGCCCTTCCCGGGCCCCGGCCTGGGCGTGCGCTGCCTGGGCGCCATCACCCGCGACCGCCTGGAGGCCCTGCGCGAGGCCGACGCCATCCTGCGCGACGAGTTCGACAAGGCCGGGCTGCGCGGCAAGGTGTGGCAGTATTTCACCGTCGTGCCGGATTTCAAGTCCACCGGCGTGCGGGATAACGCCCGCTGCTTCGAGTGGCCCGTCATCATCCGCGCCGTCAATACCGTGGACGCCATGACCGCCACCGTCGAGCAGGTCGCATGGCCCGTGCTGCTGAAGATCACCGACCGCATCCTCGCTGATGTCAAGGGCGTCAACCGCGTGCTTTACGACCTCTCGCCCAAGCCCGTTGCGACGATCGAGTGGGAATAGCAGTCAGAACGCCCGGAGGCCCTGAAAACACGGGGTTTTCGAGGGGCGTGACAACCGGATGATACTGTTTTGATACATTTTTCCGGGTTTCCATTATTCTGTAGGATAATACAAAAGTTGTCCTCTGGAAAACGACAGGATGTTTTCCAGAGGACTTTTTGTATGCAGAAAAGGAGATGACGTGGTTGGTTAGTCCTCGGGATCAACTTTGCGCTCCCTGCGGCGCTTGTCGCGGGCGGCCTGTTCGAGCGCTGCCTGGCTGGCGGGATAGTTGTAGCGCCACTCGTCGTAGTCCTGCCTGGCGATCATGCCGTTGGCGAGGCGCATGGACTGCCTGTGCCAGAGCTCAAGGAGGTCGAGCAGGTTCATATCGGGATTGAGTGTGCGATCGAGATGCAGGCATAGCTCCCCGTCGATTTCTGCGATCTTGAGGCCATACATATCCTCCAGTGCGAAGAAGGTGTGCATCAGGCCATCTCTCAAGTGGGAAGGATCGGTGACGGCACTTGCGAAGCAAATCCAGTATAGTTCCAGTCCAATTTCCCTGGCGATGAAGCTGAATGTCTGCGCGGACAGGTTGAAGCAGGACTATCATATCAAATACGAACGCTATCGCTCCCATAAGGGGCGGGGCGTAAGGCTGACGCTGGAGCTGCCTGAAAAACAAGCTTCACTCCCAAGAAAGCGTGACAACCATGACGACCGTGACAACCTGTGAATACCTTTCATACAGGCTATCACAACAACTATACCCATACATTTTTACCGCCCACAGGGCAGAAAGAGAGGTATTATGAACAACATCATGAATAGCATCATCAGGAAGAATGACCCCATCGTCATAGGGGTCGACCATGGCTTTGGCAACATCAAGACCGCCCACTGCTGCTTTCGCGCCGGCGTGACCGCCTACGACAAGAAGCCCATCTTCACCAGCGAAATGCTCGTCTATGACGGCAAGTATTACATCATCGGCGAGGAGCACAAGGAGTTTGTCCCCGACAAGATGAGCGATCCGGACTACTACATCCTGACGCTGGCGGCCATCGCCAGAGAACTGTATCTCCAGAACCGTACCTCAGCGCGGGTGTACCTTGCGGTCGGTTTGCCGCTGACCTGGGTTTCCGAGCAGAGAGACAACTTCAAAGCCTACCTGCTCCAGAACGAAGCGGTGGCCTTCAACTACAAGGATACCGACTACCATGTGGAGTTCGCCGGCGCGAGCGTTTATCCTCAGGGGTTCGCCGCGATAGCTGGCATCGTCAAGCGATTCCAGGGGCTGCATATGCTTTGTGACATTGGCAATGGAACGATGAACGTGATGCGCATCACTGACGGAAAGGTCATGCAGAAAGAATGCTATACCGAGCAGTATGGCACCCGTCAGTGCATGCTGGCTGTCAGGGAGAATCTGATGCAGAAGTGCCACGTGAAATTGGACGAGCCGGTCATTGAGCAGGTGCTTCGCTTCAAGAAGGCCGACATCAGCCAGCGCATTCAGGATGTGATCGTGGACAGCGCGACCGTCTATACTCAGGGCATCATGCGCAAGCTACGCGAGCATGACTACAACCCGGAGATCATGCGGTTATACGTCGTGGGTGGTGGAGGCTGTCTCATCAAGAACTTCGGCGAGTATGATCCCGACCGGGTGACGTTCAACGAGGATATTCATGCCACGGCCATCGGCTACGAGGCATGGGCGCGGCACGGCCTGGCGACGGCAAAGACAAAAGCGGGTGGTCAGGCGTGAGCAACATTTTTGTGACGACGATCCGTTTCAATCTTGATAGAGAAGAAGATCGCCGGGCGCTGGATTACCTGCAGGGCGAGGGCCGGAAGCGATATGGTTCCTATACCCAGGCGATCATCACGGCACTGAACGGTTGCGGTGATAAGCAAAGCGAGCAGACCACCGTTGAGACTGATCCCGAGAAGGTAAAAGAGGAAGTATTCCTGCAAAGAGTCGAGGAGACGATTCAAAGGGGAATCGCGGAATCGCCGATAGGCAGCATGGCATCGTTGATGCAGCTCTTTCAAACGACTCCCGCTGCCTCGGTTCCGGCGACAGCAGTCACAATGCCAGAGCCAGCTTTGGAAGAACAGCCGGAGGAGGACTGGAGCGCCGCAGATGATTTTATGAGCGGATTTTAGCCAAAGACAGGGGCGGGGCGCAATGCGCACCGACCCAATAAAGTAACAGGAGGATTTATGAGTACACCGAAGAATACAAGATGCAAGTATCCCCACAGAATCGGAGTCCGGGTTGACGACGAGTTGTATGAGAAGGTTTTGAATGGAGCGATCATGTGCGATATGACGCCCAGCGAGTTTTTCCGACAGATGCTCAAAAAACGGCGGCCGATCAGCTGGCAAAGGATTGCAGTGGTACCGCCGGAACTGCCGGGACTCATCGAAAAGTACCGCGAGGTTGGGAATGAGTTCAACAATCTGGCTCACTACTTCAACGCTGGAGGCGCGTTGGATGTGGACAGTGGGAACCGCCTGACAAAGGCGCTGGAACAGTTGAAATCCCTGAGTGGGGAAGTACAAGCGATGATTCGAAATTTCCGGGAGAATGGGCATACCTTTCCGGGAAAGAACCCGTAGTAAAGAATGCCGGGGACGGTACGCGCGTCGTATCGTCCCCGGCTCGTCCTTTTTTGGCTTCAGACATAGATTAGGTCTTGGAGCGCTGCCTCCTCCGCCATGGCGGTCAGGTTATTCATATGCCCAACATAGGCAAGAAAGTCCACGTCCCTGTCCGGTGCGGGATACTGCTTGAGCAGCCGCCTGACGGTCAAATC
>JAFUCP010000190.1 GCA_017459565.1 Clostridia bacterium
CGTCATTCCTCATCCTCATAGTCCGGGATCCGGCTTTCAAACAGCACGGTATCGCCATTTTCGGAAATCTCATGCAGGATCTCCGAGGCGTCGTCCATATCGTCGGCGGTGTGGAGGTTGGCGCTGGAAAAGCCGGAGGACTTCATGCCGCGGATGATGCTGCGGGAGAAGGCGCGCCGTCCCACCAGGATCACGGCGTCGGCGCTGTCCGCCATCACGGTGCCCAGGGCGAAATTCACGTCCGACTCCCTGCCGCCCTGCTCGCCCAGGCCCGGCGTCACCACGATCCTGCGCCCCGGCATCTGCGCGATCACCCGCATGGCCTCAAAGGCGCTGTCCGCGTCCTCGTTCAGGGAATCGTCGATCACGTTCAGCTCACCCGGGATCAGCTGCAGCCGGTGTTCGATGGGCTGCAGGCGCTTCACGCCCTCGGCAATCTCCTCCATGCTCAGCCCCAGCTTGCGGGCCAGCGCCGCCGCAAGCAGGATGTTTTTGATGTTGAAGGTGCCCAGCAGCCGCGTGCGGCAGTACACGGCTTCGCCGTCCGCGCACACCATGGTAAAGCCGCTGCCCCGGGCGCTGAAGCCGATGCCCTCGGCGCGCATAAATGCCCCCTCGTCGCCGTCCAGCCCGATGCGGCACTTATCGTGCCTGCACAGCGCGTAAAGCCGGCTGATGTAATCATCGCCGGAGCCGAACACAGCCAGGCCGCTCTTGGGCAGGCCCTGTATGAGTTCAAACTTGGTGGTGGCGATGTTTTCCAGCGACCCGAAGGTATCCATGTGCCGGGGGCCGATGCTGGTGAGGATGCCGTATTTGGGGCGCACTAGGTCCACAAGCTCCTTGATATCCCCCACGTGGGTCGCGCCCATTTCCGCGATGAACACCTGATGCTCGCCGCTGAGCTGGTCGTTCACCACCCGGGAGATGCCCATGGCGGTGTTGAAGCTGGCCGGCGTGGCCAGCACGCTGTATCTGGCGGACAGCAGCTCCCGCAGGATGAATTTGACGTTGGTCTTGCCATAGCTGCCGGTGATGCCGATGGTGATCAAATCCTTATGCTCGCGTATCTTTTTGCGGGCGCTCTTGAAGAAGCTGGCGTTCAGCCGCGCCTCATAGGGATTGATGATCATGGCCGCCAGCTGCACCAGGAAGGGCATGACGCCGAAGAGGAAATAGGGCGGTATGGACAAAAGCTCCAGCAACAGCGCCACCAGCAGGCACAGCGCCAGCAGCACGCTCAAAAGCCGCTTGACGCGCTGGGTGGCCACAAAGGGCTTGCGGCTGGGGCGCGTATAGTCCCGCCAAGTGATCCAGCCCATCAGCGCCGTGAACAGGATCAGCACCGCCCAGTCGGACAGCGCCTTCCGGGCCTCCTCCCCCGCCATGAGCATGGACAGCATGACCGGCAGATAGATCTTCAGCACCGCCGCCACGAACGCCCACAGCACGTTCTCCTTCAGCAGCCTGTCGCCCCGGTTCTTCATCAGCCACTGCCGGTAGGCCGCAAGCTGATAGCGCTCCATTTGCAGCACATGGATATAGTGAACCGACGCCGCGCAGCACGCCACCGCGACGATCACAATTTCCACAATCGTAAACAGCATAGCGTTTGATTCAGTCCTCCCGCACCAGCATCGGGTCCCGCTCCGGGTTTCCCTCGGGCAGCTTTTCCAGCGCCATGATCAGCGCGTCCTCGCTGTTTTCGTAATAGCGCTTTCGGTATCCCACGTCGATAAAGCCCAGCTTGTGATACAGGTTCTGCGCCACCCGGTTGGAGCGCCGCACCTCCAGCGTCATCCAGTTCATGCCGCTGTCCGCGGCCAGCTGGATCATGGCCCGGGTCACCCTCTCGCCATAGCCCAAGCCCCGGCGGTCCTGCCGCACGGCGATATTGGTGATGTGGCCCTCGTCCAGCACAAACCACACCCCGGCATAGGCGACCACCTCGCCGTCCTCCCGCAGCACCACGTACCGCGCGCAGGGATTGTCCGTGACGTCGTGGTAAAAGGATTCCTTCGACCACGGCGTTTTGAAGGTGGCCGCCTCGATGGCGTGGACCGCCTCAACGTCCTCCAGGGTCATCAGTTCCGTTGTAAGCTCGCTCATGTTCGCTCCGTTTGTTCTCGGGCCGCGGTTCCGGCCCGGTTTGTCTGCCGCTTTGCGGCGCGGGGACACAGGCTTTGCGGTATTATGCCTTTTGCCCCAATCCCTCTTGCCTGCTTTTCCTCTCCCGTTCCGCCTGGGGAGCGCGCAGGTAGATGGGCCGCAGGGCGGCGGGGGCAACCCAGGTATCGCGCCGCGCCGCCGCCAGCAGGCACGCCGCGTCCGAGCGCAGGTGACGCAGATTTTCCGGGGCGATCAGCGCCCGTCCGCCCAGCGCGGCGGCCACGGCTTCGGCGTGAACCGGCACGCCGTCCCCCACGAACGCCAGCCTGCGGTCCCGCGGCAGCCGCGCCAGGAATTCCTCCAGCGGCTGGGCCGCGTCCGCAAGCGCCCGGACGGGCATCCCGCCGGACATATCGAAGGCCGCGCAGTAGACCTGGCCCCGCCGCGCGTCCAGAATCGGGCAGCACAGCCCGTCAAAGCCATAGAAGTTCATGGCCAGCGCCTCCAGGGCGTGGACCGCCGCGCAGGGCTTTCCCGCCGCGTGGGCCAGTCCCTTGGCCGCGCACACGCCGATGCGCACGCCGGTAAAGGAGCCGGGGCCCGCCACGGCGGCGAACACGTCCACATCCGCGCAGCGCAGCCCCGCGGCGCGCAGCGCGCTGTCCACCGCGGGCATGACGGTCTCCGAATGGGTCAAGCCGTGGTTCATGGACACGATGTGGGCGATTTTGCCGTCCCTGAGGATCGCGCAGCCCGCCACCGGGCCGGAGGTATCGATGGCCAGCACGGTGGGATTGATCCCGCTGTTATCCATGCCCTTCCCTCCAGTTGGCAAGCGCCCCGGGATCGAACCCGGCTACGCCGTCGTTTTCAATTTCAATGAGGCGATCGTCGTCGCCGTCCGCGCGCGCCAGGCGGACCCGCAGCGCCGGACGGGGCGAAAGCTCCGCCATTTGGGGCCACTCCACCACCGCCACGCCGTCGCCGCCCACAAACTCATCCAGCCCGGCGGCATAGTATTCCTCCGGGTCGGCCAGGCGGTACAGATCGAAGTGGTAGAGCCTGCGACCCCCGGCCTCATAGGGCACCATCAACGTAAAGGTGGGGCTGGGCATGGGGCCCTCGATGCCCATGCCCCGGGCGATGCCCCGGGCCAGCACCGATTTGCCCGCGCCCAAATCGCCCTGCAGCAGCACCGCGTCGCCCGCCGCCAGCATGGGCGACAGGCGCGCGGCAAAGGTCATGGTATCGGATTCGGAATGGGTGATATATCGTGTCATAACGCCTCGCTGTCGCTTATTTCAGGTACACCACGCCCTCGGGCCGGATCGCCAGCACGGTGGTGGCCCTTTCGCCGAATACGCCGTCCATGGCGGCGCGATAGCCGTCCAGCATATCAAAGGGCACAAAGGCCAGGATCGTGCCCGCGAAGCCGCCGCCGTGGATGCGCCAGGCGCCCCTGCCGGAGAGCATCCGCCGGCTCATTTCCAGCGCCAGGGGCATCTCCTGGTTGTCGCTGGTGGCGACGTGCAGGTTTTGCAGCAGCTTCCAGCTGCTCTCGCCGGAAGCGATCACCACGTCGAAGAAGCCCTTGAGGTCGTCCGCGCGCAGCGCCGCCACGGCCCGCTCCACCCGGCGCGTCTCATCCACATAGTGGAACGCGCGCAGGATGGCCCGGTCGCTGACGCGGTTTTTCAGCCTGGGCAGCGCCTCAAACAGCGCCTCGGGCGTCACGTTCTGCAAAAGCTCCTGTCCCATCGCCCGGGCGACAGCCTTCATCTCCGCGGGGATGGCGGCATAATCGGCGGTGAGGTTGCCGTGTTCGCCGCCGGCGCTGACCACGCAAACCGCGTAGCCCTTCGCGCCAAAATCATAGGAAAGCGCCTCCACCGCCGCGGGGCTGACGGCGAAATCCATGGTCACGAGCCCGCCCACGGCGCTGGCGGACTGGTCCAGCAGGCCGCTGGGCTTGCCGAAATACACATTCTCCGCGTACTGGGAAATGCGGGCGTTCTCCTTGGCGTCCACGGTCCAGCCGTTGTACAGCACGTCGAAGGCCGCCACCAGCATCACCTCCAGCGCCGCGGAGGAGGACAGCCCGCTGCCCTTGAACACGGTGCTGGTCACGCTGGCGTCAAAGCCGCCCACGGCATAGCCCAGCTGCCTGAGCCGCGCCGCGACGCCGCGGATCAGGGCAAAGGTGGTCTCCTTCTCGTCCTCGCGCACGGCATCGTCGTTCACATCAACGTCGAAGGCCTTGTCATAGCCCTCGGAATACATCACCACGCGGCCGTCCGCCCGCGGCGCGATGGCGGCCACGGTGTCCAGGTTCACGGAAGCGGCCAGCACCTTGCCGTTCTGGTGGTCGGTGTGATTGCCCACCACCTCCGTGCGGCCCGGCGCGGAGACAAAGGCCTCCGGCTCCCGCCCGAACTGGGCGCGGAAGGTCTCCGCCAGGCGGTTGTAGCGCTCAAGCTGGTCCACGCCCCCGTACAGCGCGTCCAGCCTCGCGCGATTCTTTTCAAACAGCGCCCTGACATCCATTTACGGTCTACCCCCTGTCATTTCTTCACGGCGGTCCCGGACCGCCCGTATATCGCCGACTATATTGTAAACCATGTCGGCTCATTCTGCAAGTAAAAAACAGGCGGAGGAGCCGTTCCCCCGCCTGCCTGTAAATCAGATATCGCCGGAATTCGCAATCGCGCTCGTGGGCGGCTTGCAGTATGGGCAGGCCTTGTAGTCCCAATCCAGCGCGTATTGCAGCGTGACCTTCGTGCCGCCGGAGAAGTTCGCGTCGCTGCACTTGGCGGACTTGTGATAGTAGTTGTTGGCGCTGCCGAGGTCGATGTAGACGCCGCTGTCCGCCGACGCCGCATACTGCTCGGTGGAAACCGGCGCGTCCTGGGCGCCGCCGTTGTCAAAGCTCTCCGTGCCGGCGGACAGGTTGGTACACAGCGGGCAGGCCTTCAGCCCGTAGGCCCGCGCCTCCGCCAGCGTGCCGGCGGTGGCTCCGGAGCCCGCGTGGGTCTTGCTGTAGTGGTAATACTGGCCGCCCGCGACGGCGTAAACCTTGCGATTGGCGGAAGCCAGGCACACCGGGCATGCCTTCTTGCCGTAGTTCAGCGCCGTTTCCAGCGACACGCGGCTGGCGCCGCTCAGGCCGCTGCAATTCGCCTGGGCGTGGTAATACTTGCTGCCCAGCGTGGCGTACACCTTGATGCCGGAGGTGCCGGCCTCATATGTATCCTCCGCCTGGCTGACCGCCTGCTCCAGCCGCTTGACGCAGTTGGGGCAGGGATCCAGCCCAAAGGCAAGCGCCGACGCCAGCGTGCCCTTGCGCGCGCCGTCCCCGGCGTCGCTCTTGCTGTAGTGGTAATACTTGCCGCCCTTGGTGGCATACACGGTGCGGGTGGCCGCGGAGGCGCAGACGGGGCAGGCCGTCTTGCCGTAGTTCAGGGCCGTCTCCAGCGTGACGCGGTTGGCGTCGCCGGACAGGTTGGAGCAGCTGCTGCGCGTGTGGTAATACTTGCCGGTCAGGGAGGCGTACACCCGAACGCCGGAGCTGCCGGACTTGTAGGTGGCGCTGTTGGAGACGGTTTCGACGGCCTTCTCAATGGCCTTGGCGGTCTGAACCGCTTGCGTGGCGGCCTTCTTGCTGCCCAGGCAGTAGGCGCAGGCCGTCTGGCCCATCATCAGCGCCTCTGAGAGCGTGCGCTTGGTGCCGTTCTTCATGCCCGTGGCGGTGCAGACGCTGGCCGCGTGGTAATGGTCGCCCGTGGAGGTGGAGTATACCGTGCGGTTGGCCGGGGCCGCGCAGATGGTGCAGGCCGTCTTGCCGGCGTTGATCGCCGTCTTGAGGCTGACGCGGCTGGCGCCGGTCATGCCGCTGCAGGTGCTGTTGAGGTGGTAGTGCTTGCTGGTGGGCGTAGCATACACATAGGTGTTGCTGGCCGTGGCCTTCGATGCCGCCGCCTGGGCCTTGGTGGGCGAGACGGTTTCCACCTTCGCGGCCGCCGCCGCGGCCTTGGCGCTGGCACTGGCGGCATTGGTATTCGACGCCGCCGCGGTAGCGCCGGTCTTTTCCTCGGTGCTGGTACTCTCCTGGGTGGATGTGTTCGACCTGGAGGAGCCCCAGCACTTCGGGCAGCGCTTGTAGCCCGCCGCCAGCGCCTCGGCCAGCGTGCCGCTGCTGGCGTCGGTCATGTCGGAGCAGGTGGCGTAGGAGTGGTAATACTTGCCGCCCTTGGTGGCGTACACCTTGGTTTCCGCGCTGGAGGCGCACACGGGGCAGGCCTTCTTGCCGGCCAGCAGCATGGACTTGAGTGTGTACAGCTGGGCGTCCTTCATGCCGCTGCAGGTGTTGTTGGTGTGATAATAGGTGCCGTTCTGGGTGGCGTAAACCTTCACATCGTCGCCGGTGGCATTGCCGATGGTGACCGTTTTGGTCTGTCCGTCCCCATTGGCGATGGAGGCCGCGCTGCCCTTGATGCACACGTCGCACTTCGTCTTGCCCAGCACCATGGCCTCCGCCAGCGTGACCTGCTTTGCGCCGGTCATACCCTGGCAGGTCTGGTCGGTGTGGTATGACTTGCCGCCGCTGGTGCAGTATACCAGCGTACCCGCGGAGGCGCAGCAGGTGGGGCACGCCTTCTTGCCGGCCAGCAGCGCGTCGCGCAGGCTGCCCTTGACGGCCCCGGTCATGCCCCGGCAGTCGGACTTCACGTGGAAGTAGGTGCCGTTCTTGGTGGCGTACACCTCGATGCCGCTCTTGTCCCGGGTGTCCTTGCTGATCATCACGGTGCCGCCCTGGGCCGCCTTGTTCTCCTCCTCGTCCAGGCTGGCCTGGGTCTTGAGGATGCAAACCGGGCAGGGCGTCTTGCCCTCGTTCTCAGCCGCCTCCTTGGTATAGACCACGGCGTTGCGCATCCCGCTGCACGTGGAATCGGAGTGGTAATACTGGCCGTCGGCCCTGGCGTAATAGGTGGTGGTGGCGCCGCCGCCGATGCAGTCCGGGCAGGGGGACTGGTGGCGGCTGTTTTCCGCGATCTCCTTGGTCACGCGCCAGACCTGCACGCCCTCCTCGATCCTCGGGCAATCCTCGGTGGAATGGTAATACAGGCCGGAGGCCGGGCTCCACACATAGCTGGCGGTGCTGACGCCGCCGGAGGCCGTGCCGGCCAGGGGCGTCGGCGAAGGTGCCGCGTCCTCGACGGGCAGGACAGCCGCCGCGGCGTCCCCGGAGGCATCCGCCCCGGCGTCCGGCGCGGCAATGCCGCTCAGATCCTCGGCGGGCGCGGCGGGCTCCTCCACCGTGATCTCCGGCGCGGAGGTCACCTCCACCTGAATGGGCGCGATGGTGACGCTGGGCTGGGTCTGCTGGTCGCCGGTGCCGCCGAACAGGCCGCGCAGCAGCAATATCAGCGCCACCACGAACCAGAT
This sequence comes from Clostridia bacterium, assembly GCA_017459565.1. Classification (GTDB taxonomy): domain Bacteria; phylum Bacillota; class Clostridia; order Christensenellales; family Aristaeellaceae; genus UBA2862. The sequence continues at coordinate 7,552 of JAFUCP010000190.1, forward strand.
CGCCGAGGCGGCGGTCAGCCCCCAGCGCAGCGGCTTTTCGAAGCGGTTCCTGCGCCACAGCAGATAGATGCCCAGCGGCGGGAACAGGAACAGCAGCAGATAGGTGACCCAGTCGTTTTCGTCCACATAGCGCATCAGGCCGCTCTGGGAATCGTAATAGTCGCCCCCGTCGCCATAGGCGTCGTCGGCGTCCTCATCCTGATAGCGGTCGCTGTAGTCGCCGTCGGCGTCGTCATAGCCGTCCCTGTAATCCCCGTCGTAATAATCTCCGTCGTCGCCGTAATCGTCCTCGGCGTAGCCGTCCTCATAGTCGTCCTCGGCATAGCCGTCGTCGTCATAGCCGTCCCCGTAACCGTCGTCGGCATAGCCGTCGTCAGCGCCGTCACCGTAATCGTCGTCGGCATAGTCGCCCTCAGCGCCGTCATCGTAGCCGTCGTCGGCATAACCGTCGCTGTAATCCTCGTCCCCGGCGCTGTAATCGTCCTGAAAATCAGACTGCTCCTGGGATGCGAGGCTCTCGTCATATTCACTTTCACCGCTGTCGTCCCGCTTGCGGCCAAAGAGGCGGTGGGTCTCTCCGTCCCCCACGCGCCAGGCCAGCCCGTTCCCCGACAGGTTGAATTTCAGTTTTCCTATTTCATGCGTTGCCATAATTTTACCACCTTATGCGCATTCCAAAGAGATTCCGGGCCGTCGCCGCCAGTGAACGGAGACTTTCCCGGCAACTACTTAATGCCATTACAAGCATACATCATATATGCCATGGTGTCAATCGTTTCGGAACAAAAAAATGAAATTTTGTCACAATCTTAATTAATCGAAATTCATAAATCGAAATATTATTGCAAAAATTATACCAAAACATCAAATTCTTCCATTGCCTGAAAATGGCCGATATGCTATAATAATGCCATTGAGTGGAAGCATGTACCCGTCTTATTCCACGATTCGGCAGTTTCCTATGGAGGTAATCGCTATGTCCAATAAACCCGTCAGAGGATTAAAAGTAGGAAGATACCGCATCACGCCCCTGGGCCTGGCCGTGCTGGCGATACTGCTCATCGCCCTGATCGCCGCCGTCGTCCTGGCCGTGCTGCATCCCTTCGGAGGCGGCGAAGACGTGACTGCCACGGCGGCCAACGTCATTCCCCAGCAGGCGCCGCAGGCCGCGCCCCAGGCGCAGGGCGAAATCGTGCCGGAGGGCGACGCCATACAGGTGGAGGTCGCGCCCGAGGCCACGCCGGAGCCCACGCCCGAGCCCACGCCCGAGCCGCGGCAGCTGCGCACCGCCACGATCCGCTCCCTGGGCGAGATCGCCATGCAGCAGAACCTGCTGCGCGCCGCCGTGAGCGAGAACACCTTTGATTTCAGCGGCATGTTCTCCTATATCTCCGATGTGATCGGCAGCGCCGATTACACCGTGGCGGACGTGGAGGGCACGCTGGGCGGCACCACCGAGTATTCCGGCAGCACCCGGATGGTCACGCCCCCGGCGCTGATCGGCACGCTGAGAAACGCCGGCGTGGACATGCTGATGCTGGCCAACGACCACGCGCTGGACGGCGGCTTTGAGGAGCTTCAGGCCACCATTGCCAACTGCGCCGCGGAGGGCATGGATTACGTGGGCGCGGCGGCCTCCGCCGAGGAGCGGGCCACGCCCGTCATCCGCAATATCGGCGGCATCAACGTGGGCTTCATCGCCTATACCGAGAGCCTGAACGGCAATGAAAAGAACGCGGACGCCGCCGCCACGGAATACGGCGTGAACCTGATCTCCAAGTCCAACGCCAAGAAGGACATCGACGACGCCCGCGCCGCCGGAGCCGACGTGATCGTCTGCTATTGCAGCTGGGGCGAGATGCTCAAGGCATCCCCCACCGACAGCGAAAAGAAGATCGCCCGGCAGCTGGCCGCCTGGGGCGTGGATGTGATCATCGGCTACAACCCCCATGTGGTGCAGCCCGTGGGCTGGCTGGAGAACAAGGACGACGCTGGGAACGTGCATCGCACGCTGTGCCTGGGCGCGACGGGCAACTTCCTGTCCGACCAGTACGGCGAGTACGACAACGGCATTATCTTCCAGTTCACCATCCAGGAGGCCGAGGACGGCAGCTTCGCCATCACCAGCCCCGTATACATTCCCACCTTCGTGTGGCGCAGCAGCGCCGAGGACGGCAAGTTCAACTACCACACCCTGGCCGTCGGCCAGTGGCTGGAGACCGAGCCCGAGGGCATGGATTACACCGATGCCGCGCGGATGCGGCAGGTATGGGCGGATATCCAAAAGACCATGGGCGACACCGTGGCCACTGTTTCGGCCCAGTAAACAGACACCATCAAACAGCGCCGCGCGGGCCTTCGCGCGGCGCTGTTTGATCTCAAAACATTTCAGGAGAATTGCGCCATGTCCTTTTCAGACGACCTGCTGGCGTGGTACGACGCCAACGCCCGATCGCTGCCCTGGCGGGGCGAGCGGGACCCCTATCGCATCTGGCTGTCCGAAATCATGCTCCAGCAGACCCAGACCCGAACGGTGAAGAGCTACTACGCCCGCTTCCTCGCCCGCTTCCAGGACGTATCGGCGCTGGCGGCGGCCCCGGAGCAGGAGGTCCTCAAGCTGTGGGAGGGCCTGGGCTACTATTCCCGCGCCAGGAACCTGCACGCCGCCGCAAGGCTGGTGGCGAATGAGCTGGGCGGCAGCTTCCCGCGCGACGCCGCGGGGCTGAGGGCGCTGCCCGGCGTGGGGCCCTACGCCGCCAACGCCATCGCCTCCATCGCCTGGGGCGAGCCGGCGCCCGCGCTGGACGGCAACCAGGCCCGGGTGCTGTCCCGCGTCCTCGCGTGGGAGGCTGTGCTTCGCAGCCCCTTTGATCTGCTTGAGCCTGCCGCGGCGCTGATCAGCCGTCAGCGTCCCGGGGATTACAACCAGGCGCTGATGGACCTGGGCGCGCTCATCTGCACGCCGAAAACGCCCGATTGCGCGGCCTGTCCCGTGGCGCGGCACTGCGCGGCCCGGGCGGCGGACGCGGCGGAGGACTTTCCCCGAAGGCCCGCCCCCGTCCCCAGGGCGGAGGAGGATTGGTGCGTCGCACTCGTCCTGCTGGGCGGCAGACTGCTGGTGCGCAAACGGCCCAGGGGGCTGCTGGGCGGGCTGTATGAGTTCTGCGCCGTTCCGGGACATCCCGATCCCGCGGCCCTTGCGGCGCTTCTGGAGGCGAAGGGCTTCACAAATCCCCGGCCGCTGCGCCCTCTGCCGGCCTCAAAGCACGTGTTCACCCACAAGGTATGGCGCATGACGGGCTGGCTTGCGGAATGTGACGCCGC
>JAFUCP010000191.1 GCA_017459565.1 Clostridia bacterium
GGCTTGTTGGGGTCCACCACCGTGACGGCGATGGTCGCCTTCTTCTTGTTGTGCGTCGTGACGGTGATCTTCGCCTTGCCCTCGCCCAGGGGCGCCACCCAGCCGTTCGCGTCCACGCTGGCCACGGCGGCTTTGCTGCTCTTCCAGGTCAGCGTCGCCCGGGCCGTGGCCGGAGCCAGCGCCGCGTACAGCTGCACGGGCTGTCCCACGGTGAGGGTGATGGCCTTGCCCTGGGCGATGCCGATGCCCGTGGGCTTGTAGGGGTCCACCACCTGCACGGTGATGGTGGCCTTGACCTTTTTGTTGTTCGTGGTGACGGTGATCTTCGCCTTGCCCTCGGCGGTGGCGGTGACCAGGCCGTTTGCGTCCACATTGGCCACGGCGGGCTTGGAGGACTTGTAGCCGCTGACCGTCAAGCTCTGGGCATAGGCGAAGGCGGGCACCAGCAGGCGCTGCTCGCCCACGTTTACAGTGATGGTGCCGTTGTTCTTTGCGTTGGGCAGGGCGACCTCAGGCATGGTCAGCGCGGGGATGGTTTCGCAGGGCTTCAGCACCGTGCCGCAAACGTTGCAATAGCTGCCATCGGTGTGACCGGCCACCTGATAGTGCGGCGCCTCGGCGGGCACATACACGATGGTGTGGCCCGGGGCATATATGACCTGCTGGGGCGACAGCACCGCGCCGCAAACCGCGCAGTGATAGCCGTCGGTCAGGCCGTTCACGATGCAGCTGGGAGCGTAGCCCGCGTCCAGCACGGCGGTGTGGCCGGGGGCGGGAATGGCCTGCTGGGGCACCAGCACCGCGCCGCAGGTGGCACAATGGCTGCCCTCGGTGAGCCCGCTCACGGTGCAGTTGGGGGCGTAGCCCGCGTCGGTGACGGGATTGTGGCCGGTAGCCGGGATGGGCTGCTGGGCGACAAACACATGTCCGCAGACGGCGCAGGCATTGCCCTCGGTCCAGCCCTGAGTGGTGCAGCCGGGCGCGACGGCGGGCACGGGCGCGGGATAATGCCCGGTGGCCGGGATGGGCTGCTGCTCCTTGAGGACCGTGCCGCAGACGGAGCAGTAGCTGCCGTCGGTCACGCCGTCCTCGGTGCAGCGGGCGGGGGTACCCGCGACGGTCACGACGCTGTGCCCGGTGGCGTAAATGACCTGCTGCGCCACCAGCACCTCGCCGCAGACGGAGCAATAGCTGCCTTCGGTTGCGCCGTTCTCCGTGCAGGTCGCGGCTGCGCCCGGCACCGTCACCGGCACGTGCGCGTGGGGCAGCGGCTCCCCGATGCGCTTGTGGGGGATGCCTTTTTTCTCGCAGTATTGATAGGCAAAGCTGCCGTCGTCCACATAGGCGGTGAGGGCCTTGTCGTTGGAAAAGACATAATCTTTTATGACGGTTACGCTGCTGGGGATGACCGCGTAGATCATGGAGGTACAGTTGTAGAACGCATACGCATATATGGCGGTCACGCTGGAAGGGATCTCGACGCAGCTCAGCGCTGAACATCCGTCAAATGCCTCCTGTCCTATTTCGGTGACGCTGTTGGGGATGGCGACGGTTCGAAGGCCCTTACAGGATTCAAAAGCGCAAATGGGAATATATGTCAGGCTGCCGGGCAGCTCGACGCCGGTTATGCCGGAATTATAAAAAGCACTCTGCCCCATGGAGGTCAGATTGGAGCTGAGCTTGAGGGTGGAGGCGCTGACCGTGCCATTAAAGGCGCTCCGTCCGATGCTTGTCACGCTGTCGGGAATGACAATCTCTTTCAGGGACGAGCAGGAACGAAACGCATCTTCGCCGATCGATTGGACGCCGCTGCCCAGGTTCAGCTCGGACAGGCCCGTGCAGTTGTAAAACGCACGATAATTAATCGCCGCGACACTGTTTGGAATGGTGACGGCTGTCAGGCTTTTGCAGGCAAGAAACGCCTCGCGCCCTATGGTGGCGATGCCCTCTTCCAGCGTGAGCTGAGCTAAGAGATCGCAGCTATAAAAGGCGCAATCTGGAATTGTAGACAGCGAGCCGGGAAACGTGACGGAGGTCAGGCCGCTGTCATAGAACGCGCTTTGTCCCATGCTTGTCAGGCTGCCGCCCAGATTGATCGCGGAAAGGCTGTATGTATTCTGGAAAGCCTTATTACCTATTGTGGTCACGCTGTCGGGCAGATTGATGGATTCGAGACTGGTGCAGTTATAGAAACATTTTTCTCCGACGGACACAAGGCCCTCGCCGGAAATCGTAAAGCTTTTCAGCGCCTTGCATCCGTAAAACGCCGAATACCCCAGCGAAACCACGCTTGCGGGCAGCGCAAACGCTTGCAAGCCCGTACAGCCGCTAAACGCTTCTCTACTTATAGTGGTCAGGGTGTTGGGCAGCTGCACCCTCTGCAGGCCGGTGCAATTCTCAAACGCGTAGCTGCCAATCTGCGTCACGCCTTCGGGAAGGGTCACGGACTGCAGTGCCGTATTGTTGTAAAACGCGCTTTGGCCGATTTCAGTTATGCCGCCGGGAATGACGACGTTCGCGTCTTTCCCGTTGTACTTTTTGAGGACGGTTCCCTCGATGGTGAAATCCTCCGCCGCCGCCATGACGGCCTGCCCCTCGGGGCCCGCTTCCGAGCCGTCCCAGGCGGGGTCGTAGGACAGCGGCGCTTCGGCGGCATACAGCTCCTCAGACGCCCCCAGGCTCACTTCGCCGTAAGCGTCAAAGGCCATGCTCTCCCCGTCGAGCAGGAACTCCTCCACCTCGGGGACGGCCGCCTCCACCTGCTCCGCAAGCTCCGGCTGCGGCTGTTCCGGCTCAACCGGCTCCGCGTATTCCGGCAGCGCCTCCTGCGGCGCGACGGGCTCCGCGTATTCCGGCTGCGCCTCCTGCGGCTCAACCGGCTCCGCTGTCGCAACGCCCAGCGGGGCGCAGAACAGCATACATGTCAGGACAAGTGCCAACAGCTTCTTCATGTTCCATCCCTCCCGTTATTTGCAAACATCGGCTGAACAGGGGCTTTATCAAAAGGTGTACCTTTTGATATTTGTCCTCTGCCGCTTGTCGTTTTCCAAAAACGTTAATTTCAAAATGTAAAATTTACACAACTGGCAAAAAATGGTTGCAATACAGGCAAAAACAGTATATAATAATCGTTACAAAGTAAATATTGGCTGAATAAACGGGACTGTCAAAAGGTACACCTTTTGACAGTCCCGATTATTCAATAAGATATCCTCTTCTTCATTTCCCCGCTTTTGGGAACAGGGCGAACTTATTTATTTCGTATGTGCGAAAAGATATCGCCCGGCTTTGTCCGTGTTCTTCTTGACGGAATTGTAAATATTATATATAATGAAGGGGAAGAGGCCGTGCTTCGGCGCACCGATTGAAAGGAGAGAGCATCATGAGCGAAGAGCTGAACAAGACGGTTGAGGGCATCAAGGGCAAGGTGCAGGAGGTTCTGGACAAGACCGATATCGATGAAAAGATCGTGGAAGGCGCGAAGGGCCTGAAGGAAAAGGTTCAGGGCGTGCTGGACAAGACCGACATCGACGAAAAGATCGTGGACGCGGTGAAGAGCGTGCCTGGCAAGGTGCAGGGCATCCTGGACAAGACCGATATCGACGAGAAGATCGTCGAGGGCGCAAAGAACGTCGCGGGCAAGATCGGCGATCTGTTCAAGGGCAAGGGCGAGGAATAAGCACCGTATCTTAGCATTGCAAGGCGGGGGCGCTTTCGAATGAAAGCGCCCCCGTCGTATCAATTACCGAATCTGTCCGCTGCCCTTGACGATGTATTTATAGGTGGTCAGCTCCTCCAGCCCCATGGGGCCCCGGGCATGGAGTTTCTGAGTGGAGATGCCCATTTCGCAGCCCAGGCCGAACTCGCCGCCGTCGGTGAAGCGGGTGGAGCAGTTCAGATAGACCGCCGCGCTGTCCACGTTCCGGGCAAATTTGTCCAGCACCGCGGCGTCCGCGGAGACACAGGCCTCGCTGTGGCCGGTGGAGTGGGCGCGGATGTGGGCGATGGCGGCGTCCGCGCTGTCCACGATGCCCACGGCCAGGATATAGTCCAAAAACTCGGTGTCAAAGTCCCGCTCCCCGGCGGGCGTGCCTTCGATGATCTTCGCGGCGCGCGCGTCCAGGCGCAGCTCCACCGGCGTCAGCCCCTTTGCGGCGCGCGCATCCACCAGCCGGGCCTTCAGCTTCGGCAGAAACGCCGCGGCGACGGCCTCGTGGACCAGCAGCACCTCCTCTGCGTTGCACACGGAGGGGCGGCTGGTCTTGGCGTTGTCGATGATGTTCAGCGCCATGTCCTGATCGGCGGCGGCGTCCACATAGACATGGCAGATGCCGGTGCCGGTCTGTATGCAGGGCACCTTCGCGTTTTCGGTGATCGCGCGGATCAGTCCCGCGCCGCCCCGGGGGATCAGCAGGTCCACCAGGCCCACCGCGCCCATCAGGTCGCTGGCGCTCTGGCGGGTGGTGTCCTGCACCAGCTGTACCAGCGCTCCCGGCAGCCCCACGGCCCCGAGCCCCGCCTGCAGCGCCTGAACGATGGCGTTTGCGGAGCGGAAGGCTTCCTTGCCGCCCCGCAGCACGCAGGCGCTCCCGGCCTTGAGGGCCAGGGCCGCGGCGTCGCTGGTGACGTTGGGACGGCTCTCATAGATGATGGCGATGACGCCCATGGGCACCCGGGTGCGCTCGATCACCAGGCCGTTGGGACGCTCCACCCGCCGGATGACCGCGCCCACCGGGTCGGGCAGCGCCGCCACCTCGCGGATGCCCTGGGCCATGCCCGCCACGCGTTCGGCGTTCAGCTTGAGCCTGTCCAGCATGACATCGGAAATATGGCCCTTCGCGGCCTCCATGTCCAGCGCGTTGGCGGAGAGGATATCCGCCTGGTTCGCCAGCAGCGCGTCCGCCATGGCGTTCAGCGCGGCGTTCTTCAATTCGGTGTCGGCCCCCTGGAGCGCGGGCCATGCCGCGCGGGCGGCCTTGAGCATGTCAAATGTGGTCATTTCAACGCCTCCTTATGAACCGCGTGCCCACGGGCTTGCCGTCCAGTATGTCGTACATCAGCTCCGGCTTTGCGCCGTTGGCAATGATCATGTCGATGCCGGCTTCCCCGGCGATCCTGGCGGCGCGCAGCTTGGTGACCATGCCGCCGGTGCCCAGCGACGTGCCGTTGCCGCCCGCCAGCGCCTCGATTTCGGGGGTGATGGCATCCACCACGTCGATCAGCTTCGCATCGGGGGACGTGCGCGGGTCGGCGGTGTAGAGCCCCTCAATGTCCGAAAACAGCACCAGCAGGTCCGCCTGCACCGTGGCGGCAACGATGGCGGAGAGCGTGTCGTTGTCGCCGATCACGATCTCATCGGTGGCGATGGTGTCGTTTTCGTTGATGATCGGCAGCGCGTTCAGCTCCAAAAGCCGGTATAGCGTGTTGTGGAAGTGCAGCCTGCGGCCCTCGTCCTCCACGTCGCTGCCGGTGACCAGCAGCTGCGCCACGGTGTGGTTGTACTCGGAAAACAGCCGGTCGTAAGTATACATGAGTTCGCACTGGCCCACGGCGGCGGCGGCCTGCTTGGTGGGAATGTCGGTGGGCCGCTGATTCAGCGACAGCTTGCCCACGCCCATGCCTATGGCCCCGGAGGACACCAGTATGACCTCGTGCCCCGCGTTTTTCACATCGGAAAGCACCTTGCACAGCGCCTCCACCCGACGGATATTCATGCGGCCCGTGGCATGGGCCAGCGTGGATGTGCCCACCTTGACGACGATTCTCATATGTCAATCACCTCGCGCGGTTATTCGATGGGGACGCTGCCGCCAAAGACCTTCACCAGCAGCGCGACAGCAACCCCGATTGTGACGCAGCCCAGCCCCACGGCCAGAAAGATGCCGCCCATCAGGCGCAGGGTGTTGTCGCTTTCCAGCCTGAAGCAGGTTGGGTCGTCCGGGTCGTACAGAACCTGGACCTTCTGGCCCTCGTAAAAGCGCTTGCGGCCGCCGCTGGCGGATTCCAGTGAGATTTTGTGCCCGTCGGCCATAAATTCGACGATGGGGTACCAGCCGACGCTGTCGCCCCGGGCGCCCTGGTTTACCCGGCGGACCACCTCCGCCACCGTGCCCTCGGACCGGGCGCGCAGGCGCTCCTCCATCCGAAAAAAGCGTCGGCGAAGGCCGATGCCCACGGCCAGGAACACGACGCCCACCAGGCACCAGACGCCGGTGAAGATCAGGGTAAATAAGCCGCTGTGGGTCATGGCGCAGGCCTCCCGGAATTCATATTGGAAACAGTATAGCACACAAACGCGGATTGCGCCAGCGAAATGACCGGGTTACACGAAATTTTAGCGCGCTGTCGCGCTGACATAAGGCGGCCTTGGAATAAAGATGCTACAGACTCGCCACGAAATCTTCCGTTGTGCCGGGCGGGGCGCTGTGCTATAATGGGAGCGGGGGAGGATTTCCCCACATCGGTTCACCGGGAGGTGTGGAATATGATGAAAAGGGCGCTTTGCCTGGCGCTGGCCATGCTCATGCTGTGGGCGTGCGCGGCCTGCGCGGAGGAAGAGGCGTTTACGCTGCGCTTTGACGAGGGCTTCAGCCTGAGCCTGCCCGGCGGCTGGGTCAGCTACCCGGTTTCGGACGCGACCATCCGCTATGCGCTGGGGGACGGCGAGGGGACGCGGTATCTGTATATATCCCTCCAGGAGGCGGACTTTGACGATTTCGACGCCATGCGCGCCGCCATCGACGCCCGGGGCGACTTTGGCAAGACCAGCCCGCTGGATCTGAACGGCCAGCCCTTCGCGGCCTTCATCGTGCCCGGGCTGAACGCCAGCGGCTGCGCGACGCTCTGGAACGGCGAAATGCTCACCTTCCTGTTTACCCCCCAGGACGATTCGGATTATATGCTTACCGTGGCGGAAATCATGGCCAGCTTTCAAAGCTGATTTACAGAGCAAAACGAAACATGACAGCCGGACGGCGTTGCCGTCCGGCTGTCATGTTCATACGGGGAATCAGAAGTCGATCTTCTCCTCCAGCCAGGAAACCAGGTCCTTCACGGGCACGATTTCCTGCTGCATGGTGTCGCGGTCGCGCACGGTGACGTTGCCGGTCTCGGCGGTATCAAAGTCCACGCAGATGCAGTAGGGGATGCCCGCCTCGTCGGCGCGGCGGTAGCGCTTGCCGATGGAGCCGGTCTCGTCATAGTCACACATGAACTTCCTGGAAAGCTGCGCGTACAGCTCCCGGGCCTGGTCGCCCAGCTTGTTTTTTTGCAGCGGCATGACGCTCACCTTGTAGGGGGCCAGCGCCGGGTGCAGGTGCAGCACCACGCGCGTGTCGCCGCCCTCCAGCTCCTCCTCGTCATAGGCGTTGCACAGGAAGGCCAGCACCGCGCGGTCCACGCCCAGGGACGGCTCCACGCAGTAGGGGATGAACTTTTCGTTCGTGGCGGGGTCCAGATATTCCATGCTCTTGCCGGAATGTTCCTGATGCTGCTTGAGGTCGTAATCGGTGCGGTCCGCGATGCCCCAAAGCTCGCCCCAGCCGAAGGGGAACAGGAATTCAAAGTCCGTGGTGGCCTTGGAATAGAAGGCCAGCTTCTCCGGCTCATGGTCCCGCAGGCGCAGGCTCTCCTCCTTGATGCCCAGGGAGAGAAGCCAGTTTTTGCAGAAGGAGCGCCAGTAGTTGAACCACTCCAGATCCTCGCCGGGCTTGCAGAAGAATTCCAGCTCCATCTGCTCAAATTCGCGCACGCGGAAGATGAAGTTGCCGGGGGTGATCTCATTTCGGAAGGATTTGCCGATCTGGGCGATGCCCGCGGGCAGCTTCTTGCGGGTGGTGCGCATGGCGTTCTGGAAGTTCACGAAGATGCCCTGGGCCGTCTCCGGGCGCAGGTAAATTTCCGCGGCGGAATCCTCGTTGACGCCCTGGAAGGTCTTGAACATCAGGTTGAACTGGCGGATGCCGGTGAACTCCTTCTTGCCGCAGACGGGGCATACGATGTCATGCTCGGCAATGAAGCTCTCCAACTCCTGGTTGGTCCACCCGTCGCCGGTCTCCTCGCCCTTGGTGAAGTCCTCGATCAGCTTGTCCGCGCGGAAGCGGGCCTTGCAGGCGCGGCAGTCCATCAGCGGGTCGTTGAAGCCGCCGACGTGGCCGGAGGCCACCCATACCTCGCGGTTCATCAGAATCGCGCAGTCCAGGCCGGTGTTATAGGGGCTTTCCTGCACGAATTTGCGCCACCAGGCCTTCTTGACGTTGTTCTTGAATTCCACGCCCAGCGGGCCATAGTCCCAGGTATTGGCGAGGCCGCCGTAGATTTCGGAGCCCGCGAAGATGTAGCCGCGGTTCTTGCACAGCGCTACCAGCTTGTCCATTGTCAGTTTCGCCATTCCGATAACCCTCTTCATTCTGTATATTTGCGGGATTCGCCGCTCAATTCCCATCAAGGTTAGCAGATTTTGGCCGGGTTTTCAACCTGTCTGTGTTAATTATGAGCAGGGCCGTCGTCCTGCGCGACGGGTTTGCTCTCTTTGAGCAGGTTGCGGATGTCGGTCATGGCCTGGGGGATCAGCTCTATGATCCGGTCGATGGGTTGGCAGCACTGGGCGGGCAGCAGGCGCACCTGGTCCGGCCCGGTGACGAGGAACCCCAGCGGCTGCACGGTCACGCCCGCACCGGTGCCGCCCGCGAAGGGGATTTCGGGATGGGATTCCGCCTCCGCCTTTGAAAGCGCGCCCTTGCAGCGGTATTCGCCGCCCCCGGCCACAAAGCCGAAGCTGACCCGGGAGATGGGGATGACGGTGGCGCCGTCCGCCGTGGCGATGGGTTCGCCCACGACGGTGTTCACGTCGATCATATCTCGGATGTTTTCCATGGTGGTGGCCATAATGCCTTCAATCGGGTGTCTGTCCATGCTGAAATCTTCCCCTTTATATTCGTCAATTCGCCGCTTGCGGCGGCAATCATAATCTGCCCGAAGCGCGCGCGGATCATACCCTGAAGCGCGACCTCCATGGCACTGGATTCAAAGTCCGGCGCCAGCTTTATTTCAAGCCGTGCGGCAGGGGTCCCCAGGGATGCGGTCAGCGCCGTCAGCGCGCCGCAGGCCATGGCGGTGGCGGCGGCGTCGCCCAGGCACAGCCTGCCCTCGAGGACGACGGCGTCCATACGCAGCCTGCGAAGCGCTCGCCACAGCCGGGGAAGGCCGATTTTGGGCCCGGATGGCTTTGCGCGCAGGGGCCTTTTGCGCGCCGCGCGCAGGGCGGCGCCGGGTGAAAACAAGCTGATGCCCACGCCCAGGCACGGCCTGTCCCCAGTGCCCAGGCAAAAGGCCGCGCACACGGGCACCGCGCCCAGATAGACGAGCGCCTCTATGAGCGCCGTGAGATAGACCGGCATGGCTTCCGTCCTCCTTTTGAAGCGGGATGTGGCCTGTTGCGGCTTTTTCCCGGCAGACTGACGGCTTATCAGAGCTGTTCTTTATCCACTTTTCCCGATAATGTCAATGAATATTCTTTATTCGAATGAAAGCGTTGTGCTATAATATGAATTGGGAATTCAGGCATACAGCAAAAAACGGGAGGCGCGGCCGGTGGCGACGATCGTGGCGGAGGTTTTGGGACAGCGGCTTGAACTCGAAACCGAGCCCGGCCTGTTTTCGCCGGAACACGCGGACCGCGGCACGCTGGCCATGCTGTCCTGCGCACATTTTGAACCGGGCATGAAGGTGCTGGACCTGGGCTGCGGCTGCGGCCTGGTGGGCATACTGGCCGCCCGGCTATGCGGTGAAGGGAATGTCATTTTATCCGACGTGGATCCCCTGGCGGTGGAGGTGGCCGCGCGCAACGCGGCGCGAAACGGCGTTGGGGGCGTAAAAACGGCGGTTTCCGACGGGTTTTCGGCCATAGATGAGACGGGCTTTGACCTGATCTTGTCCAACCCGCCCTATCAGTCGGACTTTTCGGTGGCGAAGGCGTTCATCGAAAAGGGGTTCAACCGGCTGAAGCTGGGCGGCACGCTCCTGATGGTGACCAAGCGGCGGGAATGGTACCGCAACAAGCTCATTGCCATATTCGGCGGCGTGCGGATCCATGAAATCGACGGCTATCATGTGTTTGAGGCGCAGCGTCGCGACACGCGCTATGCCAGCAGTCGCGCAAGGTGAGGACCGTTTGTTTTCATAAACTGTCGGTAATGATATCTTTTCTTGACACGACCCATAACTGGGTTTACAATAGCTATGTAGTCATGTAAACTGCAATAAGTATGTGTGCATGAAGGTAGTGATTCAGCCATTTAATAATCAGAAGGAAAGGGGAGGTATGTAGTTTTGAGTTGGCCAATCGTCGCATTGATTGCGCTGATTGCGTTGGCCATTGGCCTGGCGGCCGGTTATCTGTACCGCAAGAACGGCATGGAAAAAAAGATCGGCCAGACGGAGGAATTTGTCGCCAATATGCTGGAGGACGCGACCCACAAGGCTGAGGAGAAGAAAAAGGAAGCCGTCCTGGAGGCCAAGGAAGAGATCATCCGCTTGAAGTCGGAGCTTGATAAAGAAGTTCGTGACCGCCGCAGTGAAGTATCGCGGCTTGAGCGCAGGGTGAACCAGCGCGAAGAGGCATTTGACAAGAAACTGGACAACCTGGAGGCCCGCGAGGAGGCGCTGAACGAAAAATACCGCGAAGCCGAGCGCCTGGAAGCGGAAGCCAACGAGATGCACGACCGACAGAAGCAGGAGCTTGAGCGCGTGGCGGGCATGACCGCAGACGAAGCCAAGCAGATTTTGATCGACCGCATCCAGAAGGACGCCTACCACGACGCCGCCGTGATGGTGCGCGAGGTGGAGGCCAAGGCCAAGGAGGAGGCGGACAAGCGCGCCCGCGATATCGTTTCCCTGGCCATTCAGAAGTGCGCCGCCGACCATGTGGCGGAGACCACCGTCTCCGTGGTGGCGCTGCCCAACGACGACATGAAGGGCCGCATCATCGGCCGCGAGGGCCGCAACATCCGCACCCTCGAAACCGCTACCGGTGTCGATCTGATCATCGACGATACGCCGGAGGCCGTGATCATCTCCGCCTTTGACCCGGTGCGCCGCGAGGTGGCCCGGATCGCGCTGGAGAAGCTGATCATGGATGGCCGCATCCATCCCGGCCGCATCGAGGAAATGGTGGAGAAGGCCAAGCGCGAGGTGGACAACCAGATTCGCGAGGCCGGCGAGCAGGCCGTGTTTGAAACGAACCTGCACGGCATCCATCCCGAGCTGGTGAAGCTGCTGGGCCGTATGCGCTACCGCACGTCCTACGGCCAGAACGTGCTGCGCCACTCCATCGAGGTCAGCCATCTGGCGGGCGTCATGGCCGCCGAGCTGGGCGCGGATGTGACCCTGGCCAAGCGCGCGGGCCTGTTGCACGATATCGGCAAGGCCATCGACCACGAGGTGGAGGGCACCCATGTGACCATCGGCGCGGACCTGGCCAAGAAGTTCCGGGAGAACGACTTGGTGGTCAATGCCATCGCCGCCCATCACGGAGATGTGGAGCCCAAGAGCGTGGAGGCCGTGCTGGTGCAGGCCGCCGACGCCATCTCCGCGGCGCGTCCCGGCGCGCGGCGGGAGTCGCTTGAAAATTACATCAAGCGCCTGGAGAAGCTGGAGGGCATCGCTTACTCCTTCGACGGCGTGGAAACCTGCTATGCCATACAGTCCGGCCGCGAGGTGCGCATCATCGTCAAGCCCGAGGATGTGAACGACGCCGGCACGCTGATCCTCGCCCGCGAGATCGTCAAGCGGATCGAGAAGGAGATGGAGTACCCCGGACAGATCAAGGTGAACGTCATCCGCGAAACCAGAGCGGTGGAGTTCGCAAAGTAAACGACGCTGTGCAAAGCCCCCTGAGCCATTCGGCTCAGGAGGCTTGATTTTTTTGTGGCGCATCACTTCACGGGCTAAACGCTTCTCAATCAAAAACAACACCAATCAAGGGCTGCTTTTTACGCAGCTGCCGCGTCTGGAAAACTTGACTTGCCGCAAGCAAGTCTGTGTTTTCCATCCTTGCATCAACGAAAAATCATCTCCTTGCTTGATAACATTTTTAGACTGAGAATAGTATTATCCCTTCCTGACCAGACGGTGATAACTCTTTTTACCCTTCTTGATGAGCAGACCGTCGCCCTCCAGCATTTCTGGGGTGATGCGGTATTCCACATCGGTGATCTTTTCATCGTTGACGGACAAGCCGCCGGCGGTGATGGTCTGGCGGGCCTCCTTGTTGCTCTTGCACAGGCCGACCTTCGCTACCCAGGCCAGCAGGCGGTTTTCGTCCGAAAGCTCTTCGGGGTCGATCTGGGTGGTGGGCACGCTTCCGGCGCTGCCCGCGCCGCCGCCGAACAGGCTTTCCGCGGCCTGTTGGGCCTTTTTGGCCTCCTCCTCGCCGTGGACGTTCTTGGTGACCTCATAGGCCAGCACGCGCTTGGCCTCGTTGATGGCGCTGTCCTTGAGCGCGCCCAGGCGGCGCACCTCGTCCATGGGCAGGAAGGTGAGCAGGCCCAGGCACTTCTCCACATCCTGGTCGTCCACATTGCGCCAGTACTGGTAGAAGTCATAGGGGCTGCACTTGTTGGGATCCAGCCACAGCGCGCCCTTTTCGGTCTTGCCCATCTTGCGGCCGTCGTGGGTCAAAAGCAGCTGGAAGGTGAGGGCGAAGGCGGGCTTGGCGTCCTTGCGGCGGATCAGATCCGCGCCGGAGAGCATGTTGCTCCACTGGTCGTCGCCGCCGCACTGGAGGCTCACGCCATAGCGGTGGTTCAGCTCCAGGAAGTCATAGCTCTGCATCAGCATGTAGTTGAACTCCAGGAACGTCAGCCCCCGCTCCAGGCGCTGCTTGTAGCACTCGGCGGTGAGCATACGGTTCACGGAGAACAGCGCGCCCACGTCCCTCAGGAAGTCGATATAGTTCAAATTGCGCAGCCAATCGGCGTTGTTGACGATCTGCGCGCAGTTGGGCTTGGATTCGTCGAAGTCCAGGAAGGATTCCATCTGCTTTTTGATGTGGGCGACGTTGTTGTCGATGTCCTCCACGGTCAGCACCTTGCGCAGATCACTCTTGCCGCTGGGATCGCCGATCATGCCGGTGCCGCCGCCCATCAGCGCGAAGGGCTTGTGGCCCGCCTTTTGCAGGTGCGCCATGGCCATGATGGGGATGTAGTGGCCGATGTGCAGGGAATCCGCGGTGGGATCAAAGCCCACGTAGAAGGAGACCATGCCCGCGTCAAAGGCCTTGTACAGCTCGTCCTCAAAGGTAATCTGCTTCACAAAGCCGCGCTCTTTCAATAGATCCAGTGCGTTCATCATATCATTCCTTTCTGTTACAGCTTCGCAATCACGCCGCCCAGCTTTTCCATGCCCTTTTCGATCGTGGGAATATCGCACATGGAGAAGTTTAGGCGCAGGGTATTCAGATGGCCGCCGCCGGGGTAGAAGTGGGTGCCGGGCACGAAGGCCACGCCCGCTTCGATGGCCGCGTCAAACGCCTTCAGGCCGTCCACGCCCTCGGGCAGCTCCGCCCACACGAACAGGCCGCCCTGGGGCACGGTGTGCCTGGCGCCGGCGGGGAAAAATTTGAAGCCCTCCAGCATGGCGTCCAGCTGCTTTTTGTAATCGACGCAGATGCGCTCAAGGTGTCCCGGCATCAGTCCCGCCCGCAGGTAGGCGTCCACGATGGCCTGGTTGAGCAGGGGGGAGTGAACATCGGCGGACTGCTTGCCGATGACCATCTTCCGCAAAAGCAGCGGGTTGCGCACCGCCGCCGCGCCCAGGCGCATACCCGGGGCGATGTACTTGGAGAAGCTGGACATGTACACCACCAAGCCCTCCTCGTCGAAGGACTGGATCGGGGGCAGGGGATCGCCGCTGTAGCGCAGGTCGCGGTAGGGGTCGTCCTCGGCGATGACAACGCCATACTTCGCCGCCAGCGCCGCCAGCGCCTTCCTGCGCTCAAGGCTCAGGGTGATGCCCGTGGGGTTCTGGAAGGTGGGAATTACATACATCAGCTTGGGACGGTGCTTTTTGATCAGCTCCTCCGCCGCCTCCACGATCACGCCCTCGTCGTCCGTGGGCATGTCCACCAGCCGGGCGTTGTATTCCCGCATGGCCTGGATCGCGCCCAGGAAGGTGGGGCTTTCGCACAGCACTGCGTCGCCGGGGTCGATCAACGCCTTGAGCAGCAGGTCAAAGGCCTGGGAGCCGCCCTGCACGGGCAGGATCTCGCCGGCTTCGCATTTGACGCCCTCGGTGTTCAAAAACGCCGCCGCGCTCTCCCGGAAGGGCGCAAAGCCGTCCGTCGCGCCGTATTGCAGCAGCGTCGTGCCGTACTTCGCCAGCACCTGGCCGGACAGCTCGGCGATGACCTGGGGCTCCAGCGCCGTGTTGGAGGGGTTGCCTCCGGCGAAGGAGATCATGCCCGGGCGGGCCAGCAGCTTGAAGATTTCGCGGATGGCGCTGCCGTTGATGGGCCGCATGTGCTTTGCAAACATTTCCTCGGTGAATTGCATGTCGATTCCCCCTGTCAGTATCGTACAAAATAAAACCGCCTTCCCCTTCGGGAAGGCGAATGAACATCGCGGTACCACTTCCGTTTGCCGCCAAAGCGCACCATCAAAGCGTCTGCGCGGCCTCGAACGCGCTGTCACGGGCGCACCCGGGCGGCCTACTGCCACTTCAACCGCCTGCTCCGGGATGTATTCGCGCCGCGCGCCTTCCATCCCTTCTCACCGGCCAGGGACTCTCTGAATCGGGCCAACGCGGGCTACTTATTCCCATCATTGCGAAACTATAAGTTGTAGACTGATGATAGCATGTCGCGCCGAATCTGTCAAGGCACGGCGGGGTTAAATCCGCCGATGGCGCGCGCCGGTGATTGTGTTTTTTTCGAACCTATGGTATGATATATCATAGAATAGTCTGTACAATGCGGCGGGATGTCCCGCAAGAGGTAAGCGCTATGGCCACATTCAGCTTTGCCGAGGGATCGGCGATGTTCGACTCCACCCCCATCGAGAATATGTTCCTGCTGGAACACCTGCCCACTGCGCCGGAGGCCTATCTGCGCGTGTACCTGTACGCGCGGATGCTGGCGCTGCACCCCGAGCTTGGGGGCGACGCGGTGGACACGGCCCGGGCGCTGCGCCTGGACGAGGACGCGGTCTACGCCGCCTTCAAGTACTGGGAGCAACAGGGGCTTGCGCGGCGGCTGACGGACCGCCCGCCCACCTATGAGCTTCTGCCCGTGCGCGGGGGGGACTATGCCGCCTCCAACCCCATGGAGGCGAATTACTATGCCTATCGGGATTTCAACGCCTCACTGCAGGCGCTGTTCGGCGCGAAGCTGATCGAGTCCCATGAATACCGGGTGGCCAACGACTGGCTGAACGTGCTGGGCTACGACCAGGACGCGGTGCTGCGGATAGTGCAGTACGGCATCGACAAGTCCCGCAGCAAAAACCCAAGCCCCGCCGGGGTGTTCAAGCGCATGGACAAGCTGGCGACGGTCTGGGCGGATCGGGGCTGCCGCACGGCGGAGGACGTGGCCCGGGCCATCGCCGAGGACGAGGGCGTGTACGGCGCCGCCTGCGCGGTCCTCAAGCGGTTTGCCCTGCGGCGGCAGCCCACGCTGGACGAGCTGGACTGCGTCAAGCGCTGGATGGACGAATGGCGCTACAGCGAGGAGCAGATCGTATCCGCCTGTGAGGAGACCACCAAGACCCGCGCCCCCAGCTTCGCCTATCTGGACGCGGTCCTCAAGTCCCGCCTCAACGACCGGGGCGGCGCGTGGCGGGAGCTTTCCGAGATTCTCAGAGAGCTGGACCCCTACCAGGCGCAGCCCACGCAGGACCAGCTGGAGCGCTATACACGGCTCAAAGGCGCGGGCTTTGACGCCGCGACGGTCAAGCTGGCGGCCGTTCAGTGCCACCGCAAGAAGCGGACGCGCTTTGAGGATCTGGAATGGATGCTGGACCGCTGGGCGGCACTGGGGCTGTACACCCGCGACGCCGCCGAGGCCTATATCCAGGATATGAGCCACAAGGCGGAGCGGGTGCGCGGGATACTGGACAGGTGCGGCCTGGACCGCCGCCCCACGATGGACGATCTGCGGCTGTACGAACGCTGGAGGGACGCATACGACGAGGATCTGATCGACTACGCGGCGGAATGTGCCGCGGGCATGAAGCAGCCCATGACGTATGTGGACAAGCTGCTGAAGCAGTGGAGCGATATCGGCGTGAAATCGGTGGAGGCGGCCCGGGCGGAACATGCCCTTTGGCGCGGTTCGAAGGGCGGCGAGGCCGCGAAACCGGCGGCGCCCAATCCCGCGCTGGATTACGAACAGCGCAAATATACCGACGAGGATTTCGGGGACGACTTCTTTATTGACCTGGACAAATACGGTGAGGAGGGCGAAAAGGCATGACGCGAGCGGAACACATACGCGCGCTGCAGGAGGAGTACGCCCGGCAGAGGGCCCGGAACGAAGCGGATCTGGAGCGGCGCACCGCCCAGGCCTGTGCGCTGGAGCCGGAAATTGCGCAGCTGCGCCAGGAGAGCGCCTCGCTGGCCCTGAAGGCCATGCGAAGCATCCTCAATGCGCAGAGCATCGCCGACCGGGCGCAGTTCGCGGAGGACATGAAGCGCCGGGGCCGGGCGATCAACGCCGAGATCCGCGCCCTGCTGCGCAAGGCGGGGCTTTCGGAGGACGAGCTGGAAATGCGCTATCGCTGCGATAAGTGCAAGGATACCGGCTATGTGGGCGACGCCCCGGCGCGGTTCTGCGATTGCTTTGAAATGCGGCTGCGGCTTCGCCAGTATGAGGACGGCACCATGGCGGGCACCCAGGAGCAGAACTTCGGCACCTTTGACGAAAGCCGCATCCCAGAGGCGGACGGACAGCGTCAACAGCTTATCAAAGCGCGGAACCTGTGCAAGGCCTATGCCGATGCCTTTCCCGATACCGACTTCAAAAACCTGCTGCTCACCGGCCCCGGGGGACTGGGCAAGACGTTTTTGCTCAACTGCATCTTTGAACGGGTGACGACGCGGGGCTTTTCCGCGGTGCGCATCACGGCCTTCCGCATGTTCGAGGCCATGCGCCAGCAGCATGTGGGCAACGATGAAAAATACCAGGGCTTTTCGGAGCTGATCGAAGCGCCGCTGCTGCTGATCGACGACCTGGGCACGGAACCCATGATGCGCAACATCACCGTGGAATACCTGTTCACGCTGCTCAACGAGCGCATCGCGGCCAAGCGCCACACCGTCGTCGCCACGAACCTGACCCCGGTGCAGCTCAACGAGCGCTACGGGGAGCGGGTGGCCTCCCGGCTGCTGGACAAGGGCGTGTGCGGCGCGATTCAACTCAAGGGAAAGGATTTGAGAAAGCTGTGAGCGGGGTGGCGGAGGCGGTATTCGCCTGGCTGGACGGCGCGGGGATCGCCTATCGCGCGGTGGAACACGCGCCGGCCTTCACCATGGCGGACTGCGCCCAAATTGATGCTATGCTCAATGCGCTGACGGTGAAGAACCTGTTTTTGACCACCAAGAGCAAAAAGCGCTGCTGGCTCTGCATCGCGCGGCCCGACGCGCGGTTTCACACCTCGGATATCTCCAAACAGGTCGGCTCCCCCCGGCTCAGCTTTGCGCCGGAGGACATGCTGTTTGAGCGCCTGCGCTGTCACGGCGGCTCCGCAAGCCCCATGGGGCTGATCTTTCCCGAGGCCGCCGGGGTGGGCCTCATCGTGGATTCGGCGCTGCGGGACTGTGAGACGCTGGCCTTCCATCCCTGCGACAATACGCGCAGCCTGGCCATGGCGACGCGGGATTTCTTCGGCAAATTCCTGCCCGCGGCGGGCGTGACGCCGGTGGATGTGCGCTTTGAATTGTCCGCCGAATAAAACGAGCCCGCGCTTGCACTCTTTACTTTTCCCGCCTAAACTCTTTTGAAGCGTCGAACGCGCAAGAGCGTGTTTCCGAAATCCCGGGATGCAATTATGGAAACACACTCCAAACCGCCGGGCGCAAATCCTGAAAACAGGAGTGTGAGATCCATGTTTGGAGTAGATGCCTATGCCCGCGCGCGCAAATCGGGCTTAAAGGAATATCATGGGCGCATACAGCGCCATCAAAATCCCTTCCTGCCGGTGCTGGCGGAGGAGGTCGAACAGCTGAACGCCCTCAGCCACGTGCCGCTGGGGCTGATCCAGGTTCCCCTGAGCAAAATCGTGGGCACGTCCTCCAAGGGCCGCACCAACGCCTTTGCCGCCAATTTCATGCCCATACTGGACCCCGGCTGCGAATTTGCCGTGAAGTGGGGCACGCTTTACGACGGCATCGTGGAGCAGGGCCTGAACCAGCCTGTGAAGGTGCTGGAATATATGAACCGGTTCTATCTGGTGGAGGGCAACAAGCGGGTCAGCGTCATGAAGTTCCTGGACTCGATTTCCATCGAGGCCGAGGTCACCCGGGTGCTGCCCAAGCGCACGGACGATCCGGAAAACATATTGTACTTTGAATTTCTGCCCTTCTATGCCGATACCGGCATCAACTACCTCTGGTTTTCCAAGCCCGGCAGCTTCGCAAAGCTGTATGAGCTAACCGGCAAGCAGCCCGGTGAGCATTGGACCAGCGAGGAGCGCAGCGACTTCAACGCCGCCTATATGCGCTTCCGGGCGGAATACAAGGCCCGGGAGGCCGCCAGCGACGCCAGCCGCCTGCCCGCCACCACCGGCGACGCCTTTTTGATCTATCTGGAGGCCTGCGGCTACGCCGAGGCGCCGAAGAAGTACGACCGGCAGATTCGCGGCGAGCTGAAGGCGCTGTGGGGCGAGTTCGAAAAGGACAAGGCGGGCGAAAACGTGGCCCTGATCATGAAGCCTGAGGAGCGCAAGAAGGGCCCGAACCTGATCAATACGCTTTTCGGGCCGTCCAGCGTGAAGGTGGCCTTCCTGTACAACCGCAATCCCGGCGAATCGGGCTGGATCTATTGGCACGATCTGGGCCGTGTGAACCTGGAAAAC
Source organism: Clostridia bacterium (assembly GCA_017459565.1). Classification (GTDB taxonomy): domain Bacteria; phylum Bacillota; class Clostridia; order Christensenellales; family Aristaeellaceae; genus UBA2862. Next base: position 19,065 of record JAFUCP010000191.1, read on the forward strand.
GACATGGGCGACCGGGTCAAAACCACGGTGTGCGTATGCGAGGACGCCGCGAATTTCGAAAGTGAAATCGAGCGGCTGATTGAAGAGGGCAACAGCCTGATCTTCACCACCTCCCCGGTCATGCTGTCCGCGTCCATGAAGGCATCGGTGAAGTACCCGGAGGCGCGGATCCTGAACTGCTCCCTGCTGGCCTCCTGGCAGCGGGTGCGCTCCTACTATCTGCGCATCTACGAGGTCAAGTTTTTGATCGGCATGATCGCGGGCGCGCTGACGGAAAACGACCTGGTGGGCTACATCGGCGATTATCCCATCGCGGGCGTGGCGGCCAGCATCAACGCATTCGCGCTGGGGGCGCGCATGGTGAACCCCCGGGTGAAGGTGATTCTGGAGTGGTCTACCCGCAAAAGCTTCAACCCCGAAAGGCCCTTTGGGGATAAAAAGGTGGAGATCATCTCCAGCCGCGATGTGGGCGCGCCCAGCCACCATGCCGTGGAATACGGCCTCTATGCCCAGCGGGGCGAGGACAAGCAGAGCATTGCCATCCCCGTGCTGGATTGGAGCAAGATATACGAATCCCTGGCCCACAGCGTGCTGAACGGCAACTGGGACAGCGATGGCGCGGGCCAGACCAAGGCCATCAACTACTGGTGGGGGCTTTCCTCAGACGCGGTGGATATCGTCATGTCCCAGCGCATGGATATCGGCCTCAAGCGTTTGGTGGAGCTGGTGAAGGAGCATATCCGCGAGGGTGTGTTCTGGCCCTTTGAAAGCATCATACGCGACCAGGCGGGCGAGATCCGCTGCCCGGTGGACAGCAGGCTGACCCCCGCGGATGTCGTGGCCATGGACTGGTTGGTGGACAACGTGGTGGGCGGCTTCCCGGCCATTGACGAGCTGAAGGACGAGGCCAAGGCGCTGGTGGAGCTGCAGGGCATACGCGAGGTGGCGCTGCCCGCGGCGTCCAGCTTCAGCTGGCGGGCCGAAGAAAACTGACCGACTGAATCACTGAAGGCGCGGGACACGACGGGGATACAAAGGGAGTGCGGTCATGCGGATCATGGTGCTTGCCGACGTTGCGGACAAGGCGTTGTGGGATTATCTGGACCGGCGTCTGCTGGACGGCGTGGAGCTGATTCTGTCCTGCGGGGACCTGCCCGCCGAATACCTGTCCTTTTTGACCTGCTTTACCAACGCGCCGATCCTGTATGTCCACGGCAACCATGATCGGAACTACGATAAAAAGCCCCCGGAGGGCTGCATCTGCGTGGACGACGATATCTATGAGTTCCAGGGCGTGCGCGTGCTGGGGCTGGGCGGCAGTATGCGCTATCGCCCGGACGAGCCCTACATGAGCAGCCCCAAGGAGATGGCCCGCCGCGTGCGCAAGCTGCGGCGCAAGCTGCGCAAGCACAAGGGCTTCGATATCCTGCTGGCCCACGCGCCCGCCGAGGGCATTGGGGATATGGAGGATTTGCCCCACAAGGGCTTCCATGAATTTCTGGATCTTATGGACCGCTATCAGCCCCGGTACCTGGTTCACGGGCATGTGCATCAGGAATATGGGGCTATGAGCTTTGTCCGGGAGCGCACATACGGACAGACCACGGTGATCAATGCGTACAAGCGATATGTGATTGAATACTGATTTGCGCTCAGCGACAGATCAGCCTTGTCGGAGGTGTTCCATGCCCCTGAAGCCCTACAAGACGCTGCTCAAGGCGGCGGAGGACGAATTTATCGTGAACAAATCCCGCTTTATCGGGCATGGCCGCCCCTGCGAAACGGAGGCGGAGGCGCTGGCCTTTTTGGGGCAGATGCGCGCCAAATACCGGGACGCCACCCACAATTGCTATGCCTATATCATCGGGCCCAACATGGGCGTGATGCGCTATTCCGACGATGGCGAGCCGGGCGGCACCGCGGGGATGCCCATCATTGAGGTGATGAAGGCCCGGGGCGTCACCAACGCCGCCGTGGTGGTGACACGGTATTTCGGCGGGGTGCTGCTGGGCGCGGGCGGGCTGGTGCGGGCCTATACCCAGGGGGCGGTTGCCGCGCTGAACGCCTGCGGCGTAGGCGTGATGTATCCCACGGCGCGGTACCTGATGGAGATTGGCTATCCGATGCTCAGCCGCATGGATTTCTTTCTGAAGGACATGCCGGTGCAGGTGGAGGACAAGACCTTTACCGATGTGATCACCTATACCCTGACGGTGCGCTGTGCGGACGAGGCGGACTTTATCTCAAAGCTGACGAACATGTCCGAGGGCACGGTTTCGCCGCTGCGCTTTGAAGAGGTTTACCTGGCGTGGCCGGAGGAGGCCGGTACATGACGCGGCATGGCGTCCCAGAGGGCGTATCGCCCATGCCGCTTGAGCGCTATCTGCGTCGGGCCTGGCCGCTTGTGCCGCAGGCGGTGCTGCGACGTGCGCTCAGGCAGCGCGACGTGCGCGTAAACGGTGCGCGCTGCGGCGCGGAGGCCGTCATCCGGGGCGGAGATGAGCTGGCGCTGTACATCGACGCCAAATGGCTGGAGCCCGAGGCGCAGGTGCTTTGGACGGACGACCGGCTCATCGTGGCGGTGAAGCCCCAGGGCCTGCCCGTGGACGCGGACCGGGACGGCGTGGGGGCGGATACGTTGCTCACCCGGCTTGAACGGCGCTGGCCCGGGGCGCGGCTGTGCCACAGGCTGGACGCGCAGACCGGCGGCATCGTGCTGGCCGCGGCGGATGGGGATGTCTGGGAGCGGGCCTTTGAGGCCTTCCGGGACCACGGCGTGCAGAAGCGCTACCACGCGCTGGCCCTGGGGCGGTTTGACCGGCAGGCCGGCACGCTGCGGGCGTGGCTGGTGAAGGACGCGAGGCGCGCCGCCGTGAGGGTGCTGCACCGAAATGCGCCGGGGGCCAAGCCCATTGAGACCCGCTATTGCGTGGGCGAAGCCTGCGCGCCGGGGCTGTACCATGTGGCTTTGGAGCCCGTGACCGGGCGCACGCATCAGCTGAGGGCCCACATGGCGGACTTCGGACACCCGCTGCTGGGGGACGACCAGTACGGGGACCGGGAGGCCAACCGGCGCTTCCCTGGCGTCAGACTGTGCCTGTGGCACGAGCGGATTGAAATCCTGCCGGACAGTCCGCTTTCGGACTACGCGGGGCGGGCGTTCGAAGCGCCGGCTCCGATATGGATCGACCCGCGGGAAAACGACTGAGAGGCTGGCAAGAAAATGCTTCACATTGTGCTGGTAAACCCTGAAATTCCCCAGAACACGGGCAACATCGCCCGCACCTGCGCCGCCACGGGGGCGAAGCTGCACCTGATCAAGCCCCTGGGGTTTGAGCTGAGCGACAAATATCTCAAGCGCGCGGGGCTGGATTACTGGAATCTGATGACCTATGAGGTCCACGAAAGCTGGGAGGACTTCCTTGCGAGCTGCCCCGGGGCGCGGATGCACTATGCCACCACGAAGGCCCCGCGGGACTACTGCGCCGTCAGCTATGCGCCGGAGGATTATCTGGTCTTTGGGCGGGAGACGAAGGGACTGGACGAGGCGCTGCTTTATGCCCATTACGATCAGTGCGTGCGGGTGCCCATGCGCCCCGAGGCGCGTTCCCTGAACCTGTCCAATTCCGTGGCCATCGTGCTGTACGAGGCCCTGCGGCAGCTTGGCTTTCCTGGGCTATCTGGGCAGGGACGGCTTCACAGCGCGCAGCCGGAGGGCGGCGAATGGCGGGATTATGTGTGAAATACGGACCTGAAATCGACGGAGGATGGACATGCGGGAGAGATATACCAGGCAGATCACCATACTGCCAAGCCAGATCGACGCCTTCGGCAAGCTGAGTGTGCCGGAGACCTTCGACCTGTTCATGGACGTGGCCACAGAGGCCGCGGAGGAAATCGGCGTGGGCATGGGCTTTTTGCAGAAAAAGGGCATGTTTTGGATCACGGTCAAGACCCGCGTGCGCTTTTTGAAGCGCCCCGGCATCCTGGATACCGTGGAGCTGGCCACCTGGCCGGAGCGCCCCGTGGGAAAGCGCTGCAACCGATATTACGAGATCAGTAGCGGCGGCGAGCCGCTGGTGCAGGGCAAGACGGAGTGGGCCATCGTGAGCGTGCTGACCCGGCGCACCCAGAACCTGGAAAAGCTGATGCCCGTGGAGCTGGCCTATCCGGACGGGCCCATCTGCGAGGAGCCCTTCCCGATGATCGACGAGGCGTTTGAGGGCGCATCCTTCGCTGAGCATATTGTCAAAGCCGTGGATATCGACCTGGCACGGCATATGAACAACGTGGCCTATGTCCGCGCCATCGTCAACGCTTTTTCCATAAAGGAATGGAAGAAGCTGGACGTGCAGCAAATGGATGTCATATTCCGCTCCTCCGCCCACGAGGGGGACGTGCTGCGCTTCAGAAAGCGCCGGCAGGGGAATGTAATGGACATCTGCGGCAGTCTGCCGGACGGCACCACGAGCGTGCTGGCGCGACTCACCCTGGGGTGAAGGGCAAATGCGGCATTTCGGCTTAAAGGAATTTCAACCACAGCACCCTTGTGGACTGTTTTTGATTGATGGAGGTATGTATCATGAAGCGTGTCAAGAGAATACTTGTCGTGCTTCTGGCGCTGCTGCTGGCGCTGCCCGCGATTGCTCAGGGTGAGGATGACACACAGACTGCGGTCGTTTTTGATACAGAAACGGAGATTGAGACCGGAGTCGGCCTTGACGCGGCGGATATATATGCGTATGCCGCGGATGGAGATGAGGCGCCCGAGGAGATGGATGAGTTTATCATCGGCGAACCGGGCGACGAACTGCCCGACGAGGCGCCTTTCGGACAGCCGGAAGCGGCAGAAGACGGACTGGTGCGGGTTTGTTTTATCGCGCTTGACGCTTCTCGTGGCTGAACAGGCGGCGCGGCGGCTTTTAAACGGTATTTTGCTGTGTTGCCCGCCGGGCATTATGCCTTGCCGGGGCCGATATACTTCAGGCAGAGCATGGTGATGTCGTCGAACTGCTCGGCATCGGCGACAAAGGCGTTGATGCCGTCCATCACGTTCTTCAACACGGCCTCGGGCGCCGCGTCGGGGTCCCGGTTCAGGGCGGAGAGCATACGGTCCGTGCCGAAAAGCTCGTTTTGGGCGTTGGTGGCCTCGGCCACGCCGTCGGTATACACGAACAGGCTGTCGCCGGGGCGCAGTTCAAAGCTGTGTTCCTTGTAGGGGATGCCCTCCAGGGTGGCGACGGCGGGGGAATGTCGATAGGTGACCAGCTCATATTGCCCGTCGGCGCGGCGCAGTGTGGGATGCTCGTGGCCCGCGTTGGCCGCGATGCCCTTGCCCGTGGAGATCTCCAGCACGGCCAGCCAGACGGTGACGAACAGCTCCGCGTCGTTGCCCTCGCACAGCTGGTCATTCACGTTCTCCAGCGCCTCGCCGGGGGTCTCGCCGTTTTGCAGGTGGGACTTGATCAGCACCCGGGAGATCATCATGAACAGCGCCGCGGGCACGCCCTTGCCGGAAACGTCGGCCATGACCAGGCCGATGTGGTCGTCGTCCACCAGGAAGAAATCGTAGAAGTCGCCGCCGACCTCCTTGGCCGGGGTCATGCTGGCATAGATATCAAATTCGGGGCGGTTGGGGAAGGCGGGGAACAGCCGGGGCAGCTGGCTGGCCTGTATGTCTGTGGCCATGTTCAGCTCCGCGCCGATGCGCTCCTTTTCCGCGGTGACGCGCTGCACCTGGTCCACGTATTGCAGCGTCCGTGCGGACAGCGTGGCGAAGGAATCCGCCAGCACCTCGATCTCGTCGCCGGTGCGGTAGGCGTCCTCCATGAAGAATTGCAGGTTCTTGCCGCCCAGGGATTGCACCCGCTCGGTCATGATGCCCAGGGGCTTGACGATGCGCTTGGACAGCACCAGCGCCCCGGTAATGCCCATCACCAGAATCACGCCCAGCAGCACAAAGATGGTGTTTTTGGCATGACCGATGCCGTCGTTCAGGGCGGATTCGGCATCCAGGAGGATGCTGTCATACTGCTTTTCCAGCATGTCGGTGGGCTGCTGGGCCAATTCGCTGTTCACGGCGGAGAGGACCGTCCAGCCCACGCTTTCGATGGGCGCGCCGGCCATGTAGTAATTCTGACCGTCGAATGAAACCTCGGTCACGTCCATGACGCCCTTCAGGGCGCCGGACACAAACGCCGCGAGCGCCTCCTCGCCGGATTCGCGCAGATCCTCCGCCTCCGAGGGCTGGCGCACGCGCAGCGCGCCCTGGGTCATAGGGGAGAATACCACGTGGCCGTACTGGTTGACGATGACGGTGACCGCGCTGTTTTCGCCGGTGGCGGAGACGGCGTCGGCCATGTTGTTCAAAAACAGGTCCGCGCCCACCACGCAGGCCAGCTTGTTGCCCTGATAGACGGGCAGCGCGCACATGATGCCGATTTGCCCGGTGAACACGTCCTGCACCACGTCGGTATAGTACAGCTGGCCGGTCTTGCTTGCGCCGATGTACCAGTCGCGCTCATGGATGGGAATGGGCATCAGCGTGCCGTCCTCGGAATACTTTTCCGCGGAGTGGTCGTCCGCCAGCAGCATCGCCCCCTCCGGCAGCGCGACATAGCAGGAGTTGACGTTGCCGTTGGCGTACAGCGCCTTCATCATATCGGACATGTTGGCCACGAGGCCCAGGCGCTCCGCCAGCGCGGCGTTTGTAAGGTCCAGCCCCTCCTCCGTCAGCAGCTGCACGGTGATTTCGCCGTCCTTCGCCGCGTCGGGCAGTGCGTAGGGCTGGGGCAGATAGGCGTCGGGGCTGTGGAAAATGTTGCCCGCGTAGTCGCCCAGCATGTTGACCGTGTCCGCCAGATCCTCAAACAGATCGTTGGCGATATAGGCCTCCATCAGGGTACTTTGGCCCATGCTCTGGCTGATCACGGCGTCCATGGTCTGGTGCGAGATTTCCGAAATGGACTGCTTCTGCCTTTCGTTGGTGTCTGCGACCAGGCTGCCGATCCTGCCGGCCTGGTGGATGATGACCACCGTATAGGCCGCCATCATCAGCAGGATCACGAACAGCACCAGGTTGAAAACCTTCTGCTGGATGCCGCCGAGAACGATGTTTTTGATCTTTTTCATGAATGACCTCCGATTTGCTGTGCCGATTGCGCAAACAAACAGTTCCTTTCCTTATCATATTGGAAAGGAGCTGTGTTTTCAAGTCTCTTTCGAAAAAAGATTTACGGGCACTTTTGAAAAAAGATTTACGGGCCGTCCATGAATGGGTCGGCGTCGGCATTTACCAGCTGCCTGCCCGACTGGATCAGCGCATCCAGGTCCGGGATGTGGCGGATCTGCAAGCCGTCGCCGTAGCTGAAGGTGTACAGCTCGTCCCTTTCGGAGTCAAAGCCGCAGATGTCCTCCAGCTGGGCCAGCAGCTCCCACTGGCGCATGTTTACCACCAGGCACTTTCTCGAACTGCGGTCGATGAAATAGGCGCGTTGGGCGGCGCTGTCCTGGTAAATGACGGTATCGGCGGTGTAGTCCATCTCCAGGAGCCCGTGGAACACGGCCTCGCCCGTCTCGAGGTCGAACAGCGCCAGCTGCCCGTCCTCCATGTGCAGCATCAGGTAACGGTCGCCAAAGGCGAACTGGAGCTGCTCGACGTATTCGATGGGCATATCGATGGGCAGCAGCGCTGTGAGCGCGCCCTGGGCCAGGTCGTAAACGCGCAGGCTCCTGTCCGCGTCCAGAACGGCGATCAGCGGCCTTTCCCGCCCGACAGCCATCATGCGCGCGGCGCTGCCGTGGGCCTCGTCCGCGACGGCGAGCCATTCGCCCGTGCGGGTATCGTAGGCGATAAAGTTCTCCATGCCCTGATCCGCGGTGTTTTTGCCGTAATCGCTCAGCACGATCAGGCCGTTGCCGCCTGCCAGCACCTGGTTTACGATCCCCGCGGAGGTCAAAACGTACCAGTTCGCCGCCTCGGGCAGGGAAACGGAGGACTGTTCTTCGCCGTCGAGCCACCAGCGCAGCGCCTTGCCGTCGCACCAGGCCGTCAGAAGACGTCCGTCGCCCGTCAGGTAATCCGCGTGGCTGCTTGAGACGGAGAGGATGAGGATGTGGTCCTCGGTGGGCTCAAGCGTCATTTCCTGCCTTTCGGCCAGCACGGTGTCCGCGCCGCTTTCAAAGTCGATCAGATGCATCGCGCCGTCGTATTCCATCCAGATCAGCCCGGAGCCGTCGGAAAGGAGCAGGCTTTTGGCCAGCTCGCTGTAGAGATAGTCCGTCTGCGACACGATTTCGTGGGTCTGCGTGTCCAGCCGCGCGCAGTGGCGCACGGTGCCGTTTTCGCCGTAATGCCGGGCATTGAGCAGCGCGCCGCCCTTCACAAACAGCACCGCCGGCAAATCGTTGCTCTCCAGATAGGCGTCCTCCTGGGGGAAGGGCAGCGTCAGCTGACCTTCGATGCTGTCCGCGCCCAGCGCGCGCTTGACGCGCAGGCTGTGGTCGTCGTCCTGGGGAACCAGCACAATATAGCCGAAGCCCTGCCGGTAATCCCCGGCTTCGAAGCGGGTCAGCTTGCCTTCCTCTATTACGGGGCGGATGAAGCCCAGTCCAAAGGAGGAGGCCAGGTTCAGTTCGCCAAGACGGAAGGAATAGTTGAACAAGGACCGGGAATCGAAAAAGCCGTTGTCGTTCAGCCAGCCCACGGCATAATAGCCGTCGTTCAGCACGAAGCCGAACAGCAGCTCCCCGTCGATGGAAAACATGTGGGCCATCGAGGCCTGGAGCTTTACGGAGGCGACGGTTTCGCCCGTTTCCATGTCCAGGGCGTAGAGCCGGTCCTTTGCGCTGAACAGCAGCTTGCTGGGCGCCATCAGCAGGCAACATTCGATCTGGCTGTCGTTGAAGCAATAGCTGCCCTCGTCGGGCGTCTGCGCGCGCCACAGCTCCTTGCCGCTTTCAAGGTCAAATTTGACGCAGGTGGCCGCGACATTGCTGCCCTTGCAGCGCTGGAACAGATACAGGCTTTTTTCGGAGGGGTCCGCGCACATGCCGATCACCGGCTCCTGATAGCTGTCCATCGGCCAGGACGCCAGCGTCCGGCAGGTCTGCGCCTCCAGGTCCGCCTCGTAGACAACAAGGGTGCCGCCGTCATCATAGGTTGAGATAAAGCGCTTCCCGCCGTTTGTGAACAGGCCGGCCTGAAGCTCGCCGTGGGCCGTCTTGTAGACGGGCGTCCTGAAGCCGACGGTACGGTCTTCATCCACGGTGGCCAGCGGCACGGTGCATATCTTTTTTCCGCTCTGCGCGTCCAGTGCGTCGATGCGGTACTCCTTGCAGTACCCCCAGGAGTCCTCATCGACCACGAGTTCATCACAGACCAGCGCCAGATGCTGTCCGTCCAGGGACGATACAAAGACATCCAGGGTCGACTCCACGGGCGAATACTGCCACTGCTCCTCGCCCGTGACCTGGTCCAGCCGGGCGACGGCGGAGCCGCAGACCTGGATGAGGCCGCCCTGGGCAGTCAGCAGGCGGGTGTTGCTCTTCGCGTAGACGCTGTCGAGGGACGCGCCCTTGGACGTGCGCCACAGCTGTGCGCCGGATAAGGGATCAAAGGCCGTGACGCCGCCATATTCGTCCGCGACATACAGCGCCTCGCCCGCTTCATCCACGGCAAAGTCGCCCACGGGGGAGGCGATGGAAACCTCCGTCTCCGCCACCAGGGTGACGGGCAGGGAGCTGAACTCAAACACATGCAGCGCCGACAGCAGCGCGCGCTCCGCGGGGGCGTAGAAGGGGCGGTCATCCTCGGGGCCGTCCGGCAGCGCGCTCAGGGCGCTGCGAATCGCCCCGGCGTCGTTTCCGGTGGCCAGGGCCTCCTCGGCGTTTTTCGTCAGGAGCGTCGATTCGCTGAGCTGTATGCGCTGCTTTTGCTCGATGAGCTGTTGGTTCCGAGCGGTGATCTGGCGGTTTTTGACCAGCAGCATACCGATGAACGTCGAAGCCGCCAGAAGCAGCACCGTGGAGGCGACGGCCAGCTGCCGGAAGCGGTAGCGCCGCTCCCGCTGGTACAGGGAATCGTAGGAGCAGCCGATGAGCGCGGCGAACAGGCGCAGCTTTTCGCTGTCCAGCCTGCGCAGCACCTGATGGGTGCCGCCGCCGGCGATGTTCGCCGCCAGGGGCTCGGTATCCCCGATCAGGTTGCCGTCCGCGTCGTAGATGTGGACCAGCTGGTCCGCGAAGGACTCCTCCGGGCGACCGGCGGCCAGCACCACCAGCACATTGTCGCGGCTGTGATGCTCCAGAAAATAGCTGATTTCCCGCTGCACCCATACGGATTTCGGGGTATCCGGCGTGCAGACGACAATCAAAAACCGGGTGTGGTCCAGCGCTTCGCGGATGCTGGCGGACAGGTCGCTGGAGACCGGCAGCTCGTCCTGGTCCCGAAACACCCGCCCCAGGCGGCGATTCTGCCTTCCGGCGGCCAGCTTTGCCGGAACGCGATAGCGTTCGATCAGCCGGTGCAGCCGCCGGGCCACGGCGGTGTCCAGCGGCATGTGGCGATAGCTGATAAAGGCGATGTATTCATTCATAGGCCCGTCTCCTTGCGCAGCTCACGGCTTAATGATGTCATAGGTCTTTTGAAATTCGTCCCCGGCCACAAGGCCGAACTGCGCGTCCTCGATGGTTCCCGCCGGGCCGCGCCTGACCTCGTAAAACACGATCACGGCGTTGCGGTCCGCGGACAGCACCGTGCCCCAGAGCCGGGCGGAATACCGCCGCAGGGGGTCCTGCCGGTCGATGCGCAGCCTGCCGCTGTCCAGCAAAAAGCGAACCGCGCCGCTCACGGGCTGGCCCTCGCGCCAGGCCTCCAGGGGCCTGGCGCGCTGCACATAGCCGTCCGCCGTGGCGTCGTGGTTGCTCAAAAAATATTCCGCGGAGTTGGGATAGGGAAAGCCCTCGCCGTCCAGCTTGACGAAGCAGCCGGCCCGGGCCAGCTCTCCCGCGCCGTTTTGCGCCTCCCGGGAGAACACCTCGTAGCGACCGCCGCCGAGATCGCGCAGCGCGCCGGAGGCGATGAGCCGCCTCTCCAGCGCAGTGCCGTCGCCCAGGCGGCAGGCGGTCACGGGAAGATTCTGCCTTTTCATGACGATCATGCCGCGTACATCCTCACTTCATGCTGTTCAGCAGCGCTTCCGAAACATCGCGGTCGTAGCACTTGATATCCCGCACGCGGCCCTCGATGCGCGTGCGGGCCATGGAGATGACATCCAGGGCGTCCAGCCCATCCAGGCTTTCGGGCATCCCCGCCACGCAGTCGCCCAGCCGCTCCGCCGCGCGGGTGTCCACGTCGGCACATTCCACCAGGCAGGGATGCAGCCTGCCGGACACGTTCTTGTAGGCGTAGCTCCTGGGCGGCGCGCCGTCGCGCAGGGCGGAAACCACATCGTCGATATCGGCGAAGGGTCGCGTGAAGCCCTGCATCCTCAAAAAGGCGTTCCAGCGCCGATGCTCCAGCCAGGTCAGCCGGCTGACGAGCGCCTCGCGGGCGGCTGCGCCGGAAAGGTCCGCCGGGGTTACGCAATAGCGCTTGTAGGACAGGTGGAAGCAGCGGCCCACCTCGGACCAGGTATCGTAAATGCTGTCGCTGGACAGGTTGATATCGGCAAAGCCGTGTCCATCCTCCGGGGCGGCCGCGGCTTCATCGGCGGCCAGAAAGGCCTCGTCGAGGAAGATGTTCTCCCAGCTGTAGCGCTCCCTGTAGCTGCCGAAGGACACGATTTCCGGCGCGCAGTCCCGGCCGCTGCCGCCGGAATTCCGGAAGCGGTCGTTCAGCAGCTGCTGAAGCTCCGCGCTGCGGATCTCGACGGACAGCAGGGGCGCGGCCTTGTCCGGGCGGCGCCGGGTCGCGGCGCCGTAGATGAGCGCGCCGCGGATGCCTGCCGCCAGCGCCAGGTTTTCCCGGTCGTCGCCGCCCATGACGATGAAGTAATCGCAGTCGCAGAGACGGTAGGTATCCGGGCAGCCGTACAGGCAGCCCCGTTCGGCGGTCATCAGTTCGCGCAGGTTCGCGCGCGCGGGGTCCTGGTCGATAAAGGAGAGCGCGCAGTAGGGCTGCGCCCAGACCTGCTTTCCGCTGTTTTGGGCCGACAGCCTCAGGCACTTTGGGTCCGCGCCGTTTCCGGGCCAGGTGCAGCTTTCAATGATCTCCGGGCTCAGGCGGTTCAGCCAGGCTTCATACCCGTGGACGTCGCCCTCGCCGTCCGAGGGGCACACCACGCTGATGCCCAGCTCGATTCCCGCCAGCTGTCCGCACCAGAACACGGTCTTGAACATCTCCCGGGCGAAGGGGCTGTCCCCGAAGATGGCGACGCGCAGCCGCTTGCCGGGGGCATAGCCGCCCAGGGGACGGTACAGCGGCGCGCGCTTGAGCTGGGCGCAGGCGGCCTGGGCGTGGGGGCGTATGACGTTGATGGAGACGCTGCCGCCCCGGCTGTCCTTGTCGTAACGGGTCTTGATATCCCGCACGCACTCGATCATTTCGGGGTCGTTGGAGAAGAAGAACACGTCGGCGCCGCTCTCCTGGTTCCAGAAAAAGCCGTCCTCCCCACGGAGGATGGCGTACAGATCCGTCAGGTTCTTTTCTTCATCAAAGTCGTCCTGCCCGCGCATGTGCATCAAAAACAGGGAGCATTTCCTGGCGTGGCGATAGCTGCCCTGGCGCACGTCCTGGGACAGCCGGATGCCGCCCATATCGCTTATGCGCATGAGCAGGTCGTCCGGCGCGTCCTCGCCGTCGGAGAACACGATGACGGCAGGGTCCTTCGCGGTGTGGCGGGCCGCGATGTTTTCGGCCAGGGTGACGGAGGCCTCGTTGATTTCGGAGAAAACGTAAGCGGGTCTGCGCCGCCGGAACCACAGTCGGATCGACGGGGAAACGCCCGCCAGCACGTCGTAGACGATGGCCCCGCCCACGATGGGCGCGGTGCTGTACAGCAGGGCCAGATAGATGAGCAGCACCAGCGCAGGAAACCCTCCGCCCATGGCCGGGTACAGCTCGTCCAGCAGCCCGTAATCGGCATCCAGGCTGAAGGCCTGCATGATCTCCACCAGCAGCGAGGGGGACAGCCGGTTCACCCCGCAGAGGGACAGACCGAACCGCGCGAGCAGTATGGCGATGATGACGGCGACGGTGAGCGTCAACAGCCGCTGGGTGAGCTTCTGGGTGTGGCGGGCGACGATGAAGCGCGCGATGCCTGCCGCAAAGACGGCAAAGGAGGCGAGAAAAAACAGGATACCCGCAAGATTCATAGGCACTAATCCTTTCAGAAGGGGATCGGGCGAATCATTTCGCCGCGCTCGGGGCGGCGCTCTCCCTGCGCATGGACAGGATGCACTTGACGTCGCTCATGGGATCGTCCACATAGTCCGCGTCCACCACCAGGTCCAGGATGGAGCCGTCCGCGCCGGTCATCCTGAACTGCCGGGAGGCGCTTTGCTTCAGCTCGACGCACTTCAGTGCGATCTTCCACAGTACGCTTTCGTTTTTCGGAATCAGGCGCTTGTAGAAGCGGCCCGTGTTCAGCTCCTCCTCCATGGCCTGGCGGCTGAGCCCCGTCGCCTTCTCCAGACCGTGGGCCACGACCTCGAACATGTAGTTGTCCTGATGGGCGACGAGAAACAGCACGGTTCTGGAAACGAAGCGGGACAGCAGCTGCATCTGCTGCTGGAGGTGGGCGATGCCGGTGATATCCCGGGCCGCCCCGTAAAAGCGCCGGTTCTCGCCGTCGCTGTTCAGAAAATAGAAGTGGATGAGAAAGCGGGAACGGCTCCCGTCCGTCCTGTTGAAGCTGAGGACCTCGCTGGCGCCGTTCAGCCGGTCGTCACAGGCCCGCTGGAGGACGCCCGTCAGCAGCGCGCTTTCGTTCTTGGGTATGAACCGATGGATGTTGTTCAGCCGCTCGGTGAGGTCCGGAAGGTGGATGGCCTGGTAGAATTGCTGGTTAAAGCGCACGATATCCACCTCGTCGCCGTGCCAGGCGTAAATGGCCGCCGGTCCGATGATCTGGTTGAGCATGGAATCGGAATACACATCGTCGTTCAGGAATTCCCGGATGTGGAATTCCTCGTTGAACTTGAAGGTGAAGCCCTGGGAATCGATCTTCGCGGGGTCCGCGATCAGCGCCTCAAAGTCCTCCTTCGGCATGGGCTTGTAGAAGTAATAGCCCTGGATGTATCGGCAGCCCAGACTCATGAGATAGGCGCACTGCTCCGTCGTCTCCACACCCTCGACGATGATGGGCATGGACATAGTCTTGGCCATGTTGACCACGGATTCCAGAATGTGCATCCCTTTTTTCTCCGTGGCCTCGTCCATGCGCAGGAAGTAGGCGTCCAGCTTGATCATGTCCACGTTGAGTTCGCGCAGCATGTTCAGCGACGAAAAGCCGCTGCCGAAGTCGTCCATCAGTACCATGAAGCCCATCTCGCGGAAACGTTGCACGGTGGCGCGCACCTTTTCGGAATCCTCTCCGTAGGCGGACTCGGTGATCTCCACCTTGACGGCGGCTTTGGGCAGGCTGTACTTTGAAATCAGATCATCGAAATACCTGGGCACGTCCAGGGTGAAAATATCCACGGGGCTGATATTGACGGAAACGGGGATCAGAGGATTGCCCCTGTCCAGCGAGGCACGGCTCCACCGGCAGACGGCCTCCCAGATGTACCGGTCCAGGTCCGGGATGAAGCCGTAGCGCTCCAGGGTGGGGATGAATTGGAACGGGGGAATCATGCTCCCGTCCGGCTTGATCCACCGCGCCAGCGCCTCCGCGCCCACGATCTGGCCGTTGACCGCCCGGCACTGGGGCTGCAAAAAGAAGGTGATTTCCCCGTTGGCCAGGGCGTCCTTGAAGGCGGAAAGGGTCTTGTAGTCCTCTGCCGTCTGCTCAACCAGGGAGGTGGAATAGAAGATCACCCGGTTGCGGTAATCCTTCTTGGCCTCCTGACAGGCCAGGGATGCCTCGTCGTGCAGCGTGTAAACGGATGCCGAGCCGTTGGAGCGGCAGGCCCCGATGGCGGGCAGAAAGCCGACGGAAACGCCGTGGCCCTTGATGATGTTTTGCAGCTTTTCATAGAGCTGATCGACGCTGAACTGCTCCGCGGGCACCAGCAGCGCGAAATCATCGCCGCCGATATAGCCGGCTACGCCGTTATACAGGGCGGCGGTTCGCACCAGCTCCTGGCCCACGTCCGCAAGCACATGGTCGCCCAGCTCACGCCCATACCATTCGTTGAACAGCTTGAAGTGCTGCAAATCGATGGCGATGAGCAGCCACTGGGTGTCCGCATTGGAGAGCATGTTTTCCGCCTGGACGTAAAAGTCCTTTTCCCGGGGCAGCCCGGTGAGCTGGTCCAGCGGCATATCCCGGCCATAGGAAACCCGGGTCTTGCCCTCCTCGCGGTCCTTCCGGCTCTGCACATCGAAGATATAGCAGTAAGCCAGCCCCTCCGGCACGCCCCGGGCCGTGCCGCTGACGACGTATTGCTCGCACCAGTGCCAGTCGCCGAGGGCGTTTTTGACGCGGAACTCAAAATCCAGCACGCCGTCGGCGGATTCCATGTGAATGGGCAGCGCCTTCGGATCCATCATGTCCAGATACAGCTGTCGGTCCTCAGGATGTACCATGCGCGTGCCCACATAGGTGTGAAAGGCGCTGTAGGCGCCCTCCATGGATGGGGACAAGTATTTTTGGGCCACGTTGAATATGAATTGATAGGTGTCCTTTGCAAGGTCAATGGAAATCAGATCGTCAAACGCCGAATGATCGAGAAATTCCACCAGGGGAAATTCCGGGTGTTCCTTTGAAAACCGCGCGATCGTGCCAGCCATTTCGGATGCTTCCTTTGCATTAAGAATTGGAAACGTTTGTAATATTTATATTATAGGACAATTGAGGCTTTTCGTCAATGGGGGAATGGGGAATGTCGGGGCACGTCCGTCAAAATATGCGCTGCCCACCGTGCGCTTAAAAGGCAAAACGGGCAAAAAGCCCGCTGTCCTGTGCCGGGACGGCGGTGGGCTATCATTATTATTGACAAAAAGCCGAAAACACAGCAAGGCCGCCACAAAGAAAACAAAGAAGAAGCCCGCCGTTTGTGGCTTTTCACCATAACGACGGGCTTCCATTTGGTGGTCTGGGTGAGAGGATTCGAACCTCCGGCCTCTTGAACCCCATTCAAGCACGCTACCAAACTGCGCTACACCCAGATATTCAATTGTCGTCGCCTTGACAACGTAAGATATTATACAGCCAATCGGGCGGTTTGTCAAGCTGAAATTTCGGTCAAAGAAATATAGAATTGTTAAGAAATTATGAACCGACCTCCGAGGGAGGACTTTTGGACACCATACCTGATAATATAGTGTTAAGGATATTACAATACACAATACGGGGAAGAAAGGCCGACCATGGGGCCTTTGCAGGGATCGGAAAGCGGTGCGGCTCCTTTTTTTCGCATTGCTCAATGGTTTGGGCCTGCGCTGTTTATCTGCCGCAATTCGTCCGCGATTCGCAGTAGCGCCTGGATCTGCAAATCGGTCAGGCCCTCGGTTGAGATGGACGGCGTGCCTGCCACCCCCAGAAGATAGTCGCATGACACGCCGAAGATGCCGGAAATGTGGACCAGTATGTCATAAGGCGGAAGGTGGATGCCGTTTTCATAGGCGCTGATGACAGACTTGGATACGCCGAGCATGTTGGCCAGCTCGGTCTGCGTCATATGCCGCTGAATACGCAGCTCCCGTATGTGTTCGCAGACGACAGAATAAATCATATGCACCTCCAGCTATGGAAATCATATGTCAAGGAGGTACATTATAAATGGAATTAATTCCATAAATAATTGACATTTGTGTTTGCATATGGTAAAATTCTGTTGTTGATAAATTGAAACGAGGGGTGAGTGGAATGGGAGAGTGAACCAGGCGCCGATGGCGCGACAAATATTGGTACCGATGACGGGCCTGCTGGAGAGGGA
>JAFUCP010000192.1 GCA_017459565.1 Clostridia bacterium
CATCTCGATGGCGTGGATGGCCAGCGGGTCGGTGTAATCGCTGTTGGCGGTGGACACATAGGCCTCGATGGCGTGGGTCATGGCGTCCATGCCGGTGTGGGCCACCAGCTTCTTGGGCATGGTCTCGGCCAGCTCGGGATCCACGATGGCCACGTCCGGGGTGATCTCAAAGTCCGCGATGGGATACTTGATGCCCTTTTCGTAGTCCGTGATGATGGAGAACGCGGTCACCTCGGTGGCTGTGCCGCTGGTGCTGGAAACCGCGCAGAAGTGGGCCTTGCGGCGCAGCTCGGGGATGCCGAACACCTTGCACATGTCCTCAAAGGTACACTCGGGATACTCATACTTGATCCACATGGCCTTGGCCGCGTCGATGGGGCTGCCGCCGCCGATGGCCACGATCCAGTCGGGGCCGAAGTCCTGCATGACGGCTGCGCCCTTCATGACGGTATCCACGGAGGGATCGCTCTCGATGCCCTCGAACAGGGCGACCTCCATGCCGGCCTCTTCAAGGTACTGCTTCGCGCGGTCCAGGAAGCCAAAGCGCTTCATGGAGCCGCCGCCCACGCAGATGATGGCCTTCTTGCCCTTCAGGCCCTTCAGGTTCTCCAGGGCGCCCTTGCCGAAGTAGATGTCCCGGGGCAGAGTAAAGCGTGCCATAGTAAAACTCCTCCTTGTGTTTTGCGGCGCTTGGCCGCGTTTTGTATTGCAGTATCCGCGCTTGAGCGGGTGCTGTGCCTGTGGTCGCCGTGCCGCGGGGCGTCACAGCGCGGCCTCAAAGCCCTCTTCAAAGGTGCCCAGGTCGATCATGAAGCGCTCGTCGCCGGTGTAGAGGATTACGCCGCCCTCCAGCACCGCCTCCACCGAATAGAGGCTGCCGCGCTTCAGCACCGTGGGCGGGTCGGTTTGTTCAAAGACGATCTCGTCGATCGCCCGCACGCGCTTGTCATCCATACGCAATTCCATCTCCTTCTCATGGGGTTGGGGGAAAATAAAAACAGGCCGCTTCGGATCGTGCCGAAGTGTCCTGTTGCGGATTCGGGGCCGCGTCCCATGCCGGGGACGGCGGCGCGCAGCGCAGCCAAGCGCGCCGAAGCGACGGCCGACGGGCCAGGCGTTCGTCGCGTTGGGGAACATATCGTTCTTTAGTCCGAAGAAGCGGGCGGCCCGGGATGAGCCGGCCCTCGATCATCATTTTCACAGGCAGGTCTTCTGACTCGGCTTCATCGCCCCAAGCCCCTTCTCAACCCCTGTGGGTCAATGGACATGGCTCTCGGCTCCGCCATACAGCAGCGGTCCTGTCGGAGATTCGCACTCCGTTCCCTATTCTCCTGATTCGCCTGCGCCGCGCCTCTGGCGCGTCGCAGGTGCGCGGCGGGTCAGCCATCCGGCTGCGCCGGTGACCACGCCGCCAGTCGGCGCGTTGCGCCTTATTCATGCGCGCCTGCAAATTTCAGTATGCGGACGATCAGGCACCTGTGAATACCCTTTATTCAATTGTCATTTCGGGGTGAGCGCTTTCCGCTCCCCACGGCGGGGGAAGGTGGAAAGGGGATCACCGCCCTATATAGTATAGCACCTTTTCCAAAGGTTTGCAACAACTAATTGCCGCATTGAGAAACGGCGCTCATGCGCCAAACAGCATTGCATAGGCGTCCTTTATGATTTGGGCGTGGTCGAAGGCGATCCTGCCACCGCCGGGCAGCTGAACCGCCGCCGCGCCGTCCGCGCCCGGGGCCACGTCCAGCCAGCGGGCATCCGCCGCGTCGTCCCCGGCCACGGCCTCAAGCGTGCCCTGCGCCACGCACACGGCATACGCCGCGGATACCGTCCAGCCCCGGGGGTCCCGCCCCGGCGCGCTGTAGACGCCCACCAGCGACACAGCCAGCCCCTTCAGGCCGGTTTCCTCCGCCAGCTCCCGGGCGGCGGTCTGCTCAATGGTCTCGCCCTCGTCGGCAAAGCCGCCGGGCAGGGCCCAGCAGCCCAGGAAGGGGTGGCCGCCCCGCCGGATCATCAGCAGCTTGAGGCCGTCATCTCCCCTGGCGAACACGGCGATATCCGCCGTGAGCGCGGGCTTGGGATAGTTTTTCTCCCGGTAGCGGGCGATGGCCTCCGCTTCGGTCAGGCCCCGGGCGTCTCTCAATTCGCTCATCTTCATACTCCTTTGATCCGCTCTGTGGCGGCTCGCCTTCGGTGATTCAAATGGATTATAGCATCCCGCGTGCGGGAAAACAAGCGCCGG
>JAFUCP010000193.1 GCA_017459565.1 Clostridia bacterium
CCACGCCTGAGCGCCGACCTGATTTGCGGGTCGGCGCTTTTTCACGCCGCCCAAACAAATTGTGAGTAAAATATGAATAAATCTTGTTCCCGTCCTTGACAAAATGCCCAGATTTCAATATAATGTTAACATATGCTACTCTCATGTACTTCTGTAAGGGACAGCCTGGCCGACGGGGTTTTACGGGCAGGCTGTCGTAAGGGGTGGACAGATGTTCAGTAAATTGCGCCGCGCGCTGATCATTTTGGGCTGTCTTGCCGTCGCGATCGCGCTGATCGTGCTGCTCAGCGGGGGCAGCTCCAGCTTTGAAGCCAAATATGCCGATGCCGACCTGACCGCGGAGGTCACGGGCATCGGGCGAAGCAACACCTACGAGGCCTATCTGCTTGCGCACGAAGGCGCGGGCACGGGCAGCGCGCGCGTTGCGGTGGATATCGCGTCCTTCGAGGGCGAGGGAGAGCTTCAGAGGGAGGACGGCAGCGACTGCGTCTATACCCCCGACGGCTCCACCGTCGCCTGGAAGGTGGACGTGGCCTCCGCGGGCTTCTACAACGTGCTGCTGGATTACAAGACCGTCCCCTCCCGGGGCGTGGACATGGAGCGCGCGCTGTACATCAACGGCGAACTGCCCTTTGACGGCGCGGGAACGCTGACCTTCTCCCGGCTGTGGACGGACGCCGGCCCCGTGCGCAAGGACAATCAGGGCAACGATGTGCGCCCCACCCAGGTGGAGCGCTTCGATTGGCAGCAGAGCTATTGCCGCGACGACATGGGCTACGAGGTGGAACCCTACCGCTTTTACTTCGAGGCAGGCGAGAACACCCTGGCGCTGCGCGCCGTGAACGAGCCGATGCTGCTCAGGGGCATCGAGCTGGTCCCCGTGAAGCAGGCCGTAACCTATGAGGCGTATCGCGCCACCCAGCCCCAAATCAGTTCTTCCCAGACTGCGGACAGCTGGCAGACCATTCTGCAGGGCGAAACCGCGCAGCTGCGCTCGTCGCCCTCCCTGTACGCCCGGTACGACCGCTCCTCACCCGCCACCGAGCCCTACAGCGTGACCAACACCATTCTCAACTACATCGGCGGCGATCCCTGGAACAAGTCAGGCCAGTGGATCGAATGGGAATTTGAGGTGCCCGAGGACGGCTGGTACACCATCTCCGTCAAGGCCCGGCAGGCCTATCAGCGCGGTTCGGTTTCAAGCCGCACGCTCTACATCGACGGCGAGATGCCCTTTGACGAAATGGCTGATATCGCCTTTAATTACAGCACCAGCTGGCAAATGCAAACCCTTTCGGACGCCGAGGGCGTTCCCTATCAATTCTATCTCGCCGCGGGCAGGCACACCGTTCGCCTGGAGGCGACGCTGGGCGACATGGGGCCCATCCTGCGCCAGCTGGAGGACAGCATCTACCGTCTGAACCTGATCTACCGCAAGATTCTGGTGCTGACCGGCGTCAACCCGGACCGCTTCAGGGACTACAACCTGGAGAAGATCTATCCCGAGGCCATCCAGGCCATGGACCTGGAGAGCAAGCGTCTGTACAAGCTGGTGGACGACACAGTGGCCATCACCGGCCAGAAGAGCGACCGCGTGGCCGTGGCCCAGACCCTGGCCGTGCAGCTGGAGCAATTCGTCAACTACAACGAGCGCATCACCCAGCAATTTGCCAATTTCAAGGATAACATCACCAGCCTCGGCACCGCCATGCAGAATATGTCGGAGACGAAGCTGGATATCGACATGCTCGTCATCAGCGGCGCGCAGGCCAGGCTGCCCGCGGTGAACGACGGCTTCTTCCAGAAGGCGATCCATGAGATCCGCTCCTGCGTCGCCTCCTACTTTGTGGACTACAACGCCTTAGGCGACAAATACGAGGAGGGCGCGGAAGGCGCGGAGGACCTGATCGAGGTCTGGATCGTCACCGGCCGCGACCAAAGCACCGTCCTGAAGACCATGGTGGACGATACCTTCACCCCGGCCACCGGCATACGGGTCAACGTCAAGCTGGTGCTGGCGGACACGCTGCTCACCGCCGTCGTGGCGGGCAACGGGCCGGACGTGGTGCTGTCGCTGGGCTCCTGGTTCCCGGTGAACTACGCTATGCGAAACGCCGTGGAGGATCTGACCCAGTTTGAGGACTTCGACGAGGTCGCCAAGCCCTTCTACGACAGCGCCTTTACCCCCGTCACCTATAACGACGGCATCTTCGCCCTGCCCGAGACCCAGGAGTTTTCCGTGCTGTTCTACAGAAAGGACATCATGGAGGAGCTGGGGTTGACGCCGCCGCAGACCTGGGCGGAGCTGATCGCCCAGCTGCCCACCATCCAGGGCAACAACCTGTCCGTGGGCATCCCCTACCCCGATATCGCCAATGTGGATATGTCCGTGTTCAATTCCCTGGTGTACCAGCACGGGGGCGCGATTTACGACGACGAGGCCAAGCGCACGCTGATCGACAACGAAAGCGGCGTCGCCGCCTTCAAGCAATACACCTCCCTGTACAACGATTACGGCCTGCCCACCGTGTTCGACTTTGTCAGCCGCTTCCGCTCCGGCGAAATGCCGATGGGCGTGGCGTCCTACAGCGTGTACAACACCCTGGTCGTCTCCGCGCCGGAGATTCGCGGCCTGTGGGACTTCACGCTGTTCCCCGGCACCATGAACGGCGACAAGCTGGACCGCTCCGTCCACGCCCAGGGCCTGTGCTGCATGATGATCGCCACCGACGACGAGCGCATCAAGCACAACGCCTGGGAGTTCATGAAGTGGTGGGTCAGCACCGATTCCCAGGTGCGCTTCGGACGCGAAATCGAAAGCATACTGGGCTCCTCCGCCCGCTACGCTACAGCCAACCGCGAGGCGCTGGCCCAGCTGGCCTGGAGCGCCGACCAGCTGAAGGTGCTGCAGGCGCAGATGGCCCAGACGGTGGGCTTCAAGGAGATCGCCGGCGGCTATTCCACCACCAGACACATCACCAACGCCATCCGGCGCGTGATCATCTCCAAGGAGGACGCCCGCGAGACGCTGATGACCTACGCCAAGACCATCAACGATGAGATCCGCGTCAAGCGCCAGGAATTCGGCCTGCCGCTGGACTGACATAACCCCGCCACGCAGCCGATACACGGAAGGGAGCGAAGCGCATTGAAATCCACGCTCGGAAAATATGTAAAGCTGAAGCAGGACAATTTCCGCTATGGCGTCGAAAAGGCAAAGCGCATGAAGGTGTGCTATCTTTTCCTGCTGCCCTACGCGATTCTGTTCTTCGCGTTCTATATTCTGCCCATCATCACATCGATCTACTACAGCTTTACCTATTATAATATCCTGGAGCCCCCCAAGTTCATCGGGCTGCAGAATTACATCAACCTGATTTTGCAGGACCAGGTGTTTTTGACGGCGGTGAAGAACACCTTCGTCATCGCGGTCATCACGGGGCCCATCGGCTACATCCTCTCGTTCCTGTTCGCGTGGTTCATCAACGAGCTGCCCCGCTGGCTGCGCACGCTGGCCGTGGTGGTGTTCTACGCGCCGTCCATCGCCGCCAACGCCTTCGTGATCTTTTTATACATCTTCCGCGGCGACGTGTACGGCTATCTGAACTCGTTCTTGATGCAGTTCGGCTTCATCGACGCCCCCGTGCTGTGGCTGACGGACCCCAAGACGATCATGCCAGTCCTGATCGTGGTCATCCTCTGGATGAGCATGGGCACGGGCTTCCTCTCCTTCGTCGCGGGCCTACAGGGCGTGGACAAGAAGATGTATGAGGCCGGCTACGTGGACGGCATCCGCAACCGCTGGCAGGAGCTTTACTACATCACCTTGCCCAGCATGAAGCCCATGCTGCTCTTCGGCGCGGTGATGTCCATTACCCAGGCCTTCAACGTGTGCGACGTGCCCCGGGCGCTGGCCGGCTATCCCAGCACGGACTACGCCGCCCGCACCATCGTCACGCACCTGTTCGACTACGGCTTCTCCCGCTTTGAGATGGGCTACGCCTCATCCATTGCAACCGTGCTGTTCCTGGTGATGATACTCTGCAACAAGGCCATTCAATCCATGCTGAGGAAGGTGGGCACATGAGCGCGAAATACGGCAACAAGTCCATCATGCCCGCGGACGCCGCGGTGATCATCGAACAGCCGGCGAAGATGAGCAAGGGCCGCTTCGCGGTGGTCGCGCTGATCGTATCCGCGCTGCTGGCCGCGGTGATCGTGTTCACAGGCCTGCGCCTGAACCTGCTGGACAGCCTGGCGCTCCAGGTAGAGGAGGGCACGCTGGCCCAGGAGGCGCTCCCCGGCGACGCGGCCTATCTGGTGTTCTACAAGGTGGGCCGGGCGCTGGCCATCGCCGCTCTCGCCATCTTTTTGTGCTATGCCCTCATACGGCTGATCGACCCCAAGCGCCGCAGGCCCAACCGCAGCATCTGGGGCGATATCGGCGTGTATGTGCTTTTGACGATCGTGGCCGTGGCCATGGTGTTCCCGCTGGTTTTCTCCGTAGCCTCGTCCCTCAAGCCCCTGGACGAGCTGTTCCGATTCCCGCCCAGAGTGTTCCCCTCCCACGTCACGCTTGACAACTACAGCGACCTGTTCGTGACCATGGGACAGAGCTGGGTGCCCTTCTCCAGGTACCTGGTCAACACCGTGCTGATCACCTTCCTGGGCACCGCCGGTCACCTGGTGGTCGCCTCCATGGCGGCCTTCGTGCTGGCGAAGTATGACTTCCCCGGCAGCAAGGCGTTTTTCAGCATCGTCGTTACGGCGCTGATGTTCTCCGGCTACGTCACGGGCATCCCCAACTACATCATCATGAGCCGCCTGCGCATGATCGATACCCACTGGGCGGTCATACTGCCGGCGTTCGCCGCGCCCATCGGGCTGTTTCTTATGAAGCAGTTCATGGAGGGCATCCCCACGGCGCTGATCGAGGCGGCGCACATCGACGGCGCGGGCGAATTCAGGATCTTCTGGACCATCATCATGCCCGTGGTCAAGCCCGCCTGGCTGACGATGATCATATTCTCCGTGCAGGGCCTGTGGAACGCCAACGGCGCCACGGTCATCTATTCCGAATCCAAAAAGACGCTCGTATACGCCCTGCAACAGATTCAGGCGGGCGGCATTGCGCGCACCGGCCAGGCAGCGGCGGTCACGGTCATCGTGATGCTGGTGCCCATCGCCATATTCATCGCCTCTCAGAACCAGATTCTGGAGACCATGGCCAGTTCGGGCCTGAAGGACTGACAGCCTTGACAGGGGGGAAGCGAACCATGAGAATCACGTCGAAAATCCTGGCGCTCTGTCTGGGGCTGTATCTGGCGCTGTCAGCGACGGCCCTGGCGGCGGACGACGGCTTTTCAGAGGTTTACACCTACAATTACGATTACTGGGGAGAACTCAGGGAATCCCCGAACGCCTATCGCGCCGAGCAGGTAATCTACAGCACCACGCTGGGCCTTGAGACGCCCATGCGCAAGCCCCAGAGCCTGTTTGTGCAGGGCGACAGGCTGTATGTGTGCGATACCGGCAACAACCGCATCCTCCAGCTTGTGCGCAGGAACGGCGGCTTTGAGCTGGAGCGGATCATCGATGCCATTCAGGGAACGGAGCCCGCGGGCTTTGACACGCCCAGCGATGTGTTCGTGGACCAGGACGGAAACCTCTATGTGGCCGACACCAATCACAATCGCGTGGTGATGGCGGACAAGAACCTGCGTTTCGTCCGCGATTACACCAAGCCCAGCGACTCGACCTTTGAGCAGAGCCTGAGCTTTTTGCCCAGCAAGCTGGTGGTGGATGTCGCCGGCCGCGTATATGTGCTTTCCACCAACGTGAACAAGGGCCTGGTCAAGTATGAGGCGGACGGCACCTTCACCGGCTTCATCGGGGCCAACCAGGTCAAATATGATCTGTGGGACTACATCTGGAAGGCGTTCCTCTCCACCCGGGAGCAGCGCGCCCAGCAGGTTTCCTTCGTGCCCACCGAATACGAAAACATTTGCATCGATTCCGACGGCTTCATATACGCCACGAACACCGTCTTCAGCGAGTACGACCTGATGAGCGACGTGGCCAAGCCCATCCGCCGCCTGAACGGCATCGGCAACGACATACTGATCAAAAACGGCAAGCACCCGCCCATCGGCGATTTGCAGTGGGTTGAGGGCACGCTGGACTACGGTCCCTCCAAGTTCAAGGATATCACCGTGCTGGACAACGACATCTACGTGGCCGTGGACCGCACCCGCGGGCGCCTGTTCGGCTACGATTCCCAGGGCATCCTGCTCTGGGCCTTCGGCACCAAGGGCAACCGGGTGGGGGCGTTCATGTCCGCGGTCTCCATCGAACACATGGGCACGGACCTGCTGGTGCTGGACGACGATGAGTGCGCCATCACGCTGTTCTCCCCCACGGACTACGGCAATCTGATCTACCGCGCCAACGACGAGTATCTGCGCGGCCAGTACGAAACCTCCGCGGACACCTGGCGCGAGGTGATGAAGCTGAACGCCAACTACGACCCCGCCTTCATCGGCATCGGCCGGGCGCTGCTGCGCGAGGAAAAGTACGCGGACGCCATGGCGTATTTCAAGATGGCCCATGACAGGACCAACTACGGCAGGGCTTACCGCTATTACCGCAAGGAGGCGGCGGAAAAGCATATCATATGGATCGCGCTGGCCATCGCGGCGCTTTTGATCGTGCCGCTGGTGGTGCAGCGGTTCAAGAGGATTAAAATGGAGGTGCAGGCGGATGAACGCAGAAAGGCTGCCGGTTTCAAGTCGTAGCGCGGCTGTCCCGGCCCAGGGCTGGAAGCGCTATTTCGCAACGCTCAGGTATGGCACCTATGTCATCTTCCATCCCTTCGACGGATTCTGGGATCTGAGCCACGAAAAGAGGGGCTCCCTCGCGGCGGCGAATACCTTTCTCGGGCTGTTTCTGCTCACATATGTGCTGCGGCTGATGCTGACGAACTTCCAGTTCATCAGCGCGCCGGTGCAGTACATCAATATCTATGAGCAGTGCGCCTCGCTGCTTCTGCCCTTTCTGGTGCTGTGCATATCCAACTGGAGCCTGTCCACGCTGTTTGACGGCAAGGGACGCTTCAAGGATATCTACATGGCCATGTGCTACGCGCTGGTGCCCTACATCCTCATACAACTGCCCCTGGTGCTGCTCAGCCACCTGATCTCCTTTGACGAGTACGCCTACTATACCGTGCTGGCGAGCATCTCGGTCATCTGGTGCCTGGGGCTGGCTTTCGTGGGCCTGATGGAGGTACACGATTACAGCGCGGGCAAGACCGTCGTTTTCCTGATCGCCACGATCTTCGGGGCCATGGTCATACTGTTCCTGGTTCTGGTATTCTTCAGCCTGCTGAGCGACGCGGTGGGATACTTTGTGTCCCTCTACCGCGAGGTCGTATTCAGGCTGTATTAGGGAGGTGGAGAAGATGCTGAAAAAACGCCCTCTGATTCTTCGCCTGCTTCCCTGGCTGATCGCCGCGGCAGCGGTGGCGGCGCTGGTGATCTTCGTGGGTATTCCCCTGTACGCGCCCCAGGCGGCACAGGCCGTCGAGGCGCCCTCCATCGTATACTACGAGGACGGCGCGCAGACGCTGACCCTGGAAAACGACGCGCTGCTGTTTGAACTCGACGCGCAGACCACGACCTTCAAGCTCACCGAAAAGGCTTCGGGCCGCACATGGCTGTCCAACCCCGAAGGCGCGCAGCAGGACAGCGTGGCCGTCTCCACCAACAAGGATACGCTGCAATCGACCCTGGTAGTGACCTATTCCTCCTCCAGCGGCGTCATCGACTTCAACAACTACGCCTACTCCATCAAAAACGGCACCTACAGCGTCAGCAAGCCCGATGATAATACCGTGAGCGTGCGTTACGCCGTGGGCAAGATCGAAAAGATCTATCTGATGCCCAGCGCCATCACCGTGGAGCGCTTCACCGCCTTCACCGATGCCATGAGCAAGAAGGACGCCAAGAAGGTCAAGGGCGTCTATACGCTCTACAAGCCCGACAAGGTGGCCACGCTGGACAACCGGGACGAGCTTCTGGCCATGTACCCCTCCCTGGAGGAGCAGGAGCTTTACGTCCTCAAGAGCGACACCTCCGAAAACAACAAGGCCAAGACCGCGGCCTTCTTCGAATCCGTGGGCTATTCCCAGGAGGACTATGAGATCGACCAGCAGCTGGTGGCCGGCAGCAGCGAAAATTCTGGCCCCGTATTCAACATCACGGTGAATTACCGCCTCGAAGACGGCGATCTGCTGGTGGAGGTCCCCTACAGCGAAATCCGCTACCGGGAGGATTATCCCATCACCTTTATCACCGTGCTGCCCATGTTCGGCGCGGCCGGCGTGGACGACGAGGGCTTCATGCTGATCCCCGAGGGCGGCGGCGCGCTGATCAATTACAACAACGGCAAGCTCAACCAGAACAGCTACTACGCCAACATGTACGGCTGGGATTACGGCACCGAACGCACCGAGGCCGTCAGCGAGACGGAAAACGCCTTCCCCGTGTTCGGCATGACAAGGGACGGCGGCTCCTTCATCTGCATCATGGAGGGCGCGCCCGCCTACGGCGGCGTGCAGGCGGACATCAGTATGCGCTACAACAGCTACAACTGGGTGTGTGCCAAATACAACGTGCTGCACAGCGACCGCTACAACGTCTCCGCCAAGACGGCGCGGCTGGTTTACATGTTTGAAAAGGAGATGCCCCAGGACACCATCGTGCAGCGCTACCGCTTCATTGACAGCGACAGCTACGCGGACATGGCGGCGGCCTACGGCGAATACCTGCGTCAAAGCGGCGGGGCGTTTGCCCAGGCGCAGGCCTCCGAAACCGTGCCCGTTTCCGTGGAGCTGCTGGGTGCCTTCGACAAGAAAAAGGTCAAGTTCGGTATGCCGGTGGATTCCGTCATCCCGGCGACCACCTTCGACGAGGCGGACGCCATCATCGACGGCCTGCTGGACACGGGCATCGAAAACCTGAACGTGCGCTTCTCCGGCTGGTGCAACGGCGGCGTGAGCCAGAAGGTCCTCACCCGGGTAAATGTGCTGAACCAGCTGGGCGGCCAGGCGGGCATGAAGCGGCTGATCGCCTCGGCAGCCCAAAAGGACGTGCCCCTGTACTTTGACGGCATCAGCAGCTTTGCCTACCGCAGCGGCCTTTTCGACGGCTTCCTGCCCTTCAGGGACGCGGCGCGCTTCACCACGATGGAGCAGGTGAAGCTCTATCCCTATTCTCCGATCTTCTATCAGCAGGACGACTTCTACGATCCCTACTACCTGGTGGAGCCGTCCTACGCCGCCGACCGCGCCGCCACGCTGATCGACGCGCTCTCAGACGCCGGCGCGCAGGGCGTGGCCTTCCGGGATATCGGCACCATGCTCAGCGGCAATTACAACCCCAAGAACACCACCACTCGCCAGCAGGTGCTGCAAATGAACCTGGACACGCTCATCAGGGCCCGGGATGCCGGTCAGCGCGTGATGCTCAAGCAGGGCTATGATTACACGCTGCCCTATGTCGACGTCATTACGGACATGGACTTCACCGGCAACGAGTATTCCATCATCGACCAGAGCGTGCCCTTCTACCAGATTGCCATTCACGGCGCGGTGGACTACACCGGCAAATCCATCAACCTGGCCGAGGACTGGCAGACCCAGCTGCTCCGTTGCGCGGAATACGGCGCGGGGCTGAACTTCACCTTCATGGCAAATTCCCCCCAGGAGCTTCAGGATTCCCTGTATTCGGGCTACTTCGGCGCCTCCTGGAGCGCCTGGGCGGACACGGTATCGGAAATCGCCGCCGCCTATCAGAAGGACATGGAGGGCCTGAACCGCGCCGCCATCGTGGGCCATGAGCAGCTCGCGCCGGGCATAACGGCGACGCGCTACGAGGACGGCAGGCAGGTATTCGTCAACTATACCGGGCAGGACTACAACGCTCAGGGCGTCACCGTCCCGGCCCGCAGCTATCGCGTAACGGGAGGGGATCGTTGATGGCAGTGCATAAACTCACCGCGCCAAAGCCCGGAAAATGGAGCCTCCGGGACAGCCTGTTGACCTTCATTCCCGGGAACGCGACCTTCCGCTCCATGCGCTCCCGCAAGGCCAGGATCGGCGTGATGTTCATACTGCCCTTTATACTGGGCTTCCTCGTGTTCATGGTCCGGCCGCTGTTCCAGTCGCTGTCCATGAGCTTAAGCAGCGTACAGCTGAAGGCCGGCGAAGGCTATACACAGTCCTTCATAGGCTTCGGCAATTACAATTACGCGCTGAAGGTCGACCCCTATTTCAACCAGTACCTGGTGCAGGAAATCGGGCGCATGGCCATCAACGTGCTGGCCACGCTGTCGCTGAGCTTCGTGGTGGCGGTGCTTTTGAACCAGAAGTTCAAGGGGCGCACGCTGGCCCGCGCCATATTCTTCCTGCCCGTCATCCTCTCCTCCGGCGTGCTGCCCGGCATCGAATCCCAGAACGAGTTTTACAACATGATGCAGGGCATTTCCCAGGAGGTGGCCAACGCCTCGGGCGTGAACCTGTCCGCCGCGCTGCAGGATCTGCTCAGCGTGTCCGGCGTGGGCAGCGGCCTGTTCAATATCCTGTTCCAGATGATCGATTCGATCTATGACATCGTCATGGCCAGCGGCATACAGATCATCGTATTCCTGACCGGCTTCGCGGCCATATCGCCCTCGCTGTACGAGGCGGCGGACGTGGAGGGCTGCACCGGCTGGGAGGCCTTTTGGAAGATCACCTTCCCCATGGTCAGCCCGCTGCTGTTGGTCAACTGCATCTATACCATCATCGACTTCTTCATGAAGAACGACAACCGGGTGATGGAGCGCATCAACGAGGTCATGTACAGTCAGTTCCGCTTCGGGGAAAGCGCCGCCATGAGCTGGATCTACTTCGGCGTGGCGCTGCTGTTCATCGGCATCAGTTCACTGATCATCTCCAGGGGGGTACACTATTATGAAGAATAAGCGGACGCACGACGCGGATCACATGGGTTATTTCCAGCTCAACCGGGCCAGCGGCGGCGCGCTGCTGCGGAACTCGGCCAAGAAGTGGACCGTTTCCATCGTGCGGGGGCTTCTGCTGTTCGGGCTGTGCTTCATGATCATACAGCCGCTTTTGACCCGTCTGGGCACCAGCCTGATGGCGGAGCGGGACCTGTACGATTCCACGGTGGTGCTGCTGCCGAGAAACCCCACGCTGGACAACTACCGCATCGTATTTGAGCTGACGGATTTCCCCCGCTCCATGCTCAACACGCTGTGGACATCGTTCACCGTGTCGCTGTTGCAGGTGATATCCTGCACGCTGGTGGCCTACGGCTTCGCCCGGTATGATTTCCCACTGAAGAAGTTCTGGTTCGCCTGCGTGGTGGCGCTGATCGTCATTCCGCCGCAGACCATCGCCACGGCGCTGTACATGAACTTCGCCAACTTTGATATCCTCGGGCTGTTCAAGCGCTTCACGGGAAAGACCGTCAGCCTGCACGGCTCCTTCCTGCCCTACGCGCTGATGAGCGCCACCTGCATGGGCCTGAAGGACGGCCTGTACATCTACATGCTGCGCCAGTACTTCCGGAGCGTGCCCAAGTCCCTGGAGGAGGCGGCCTACATGGACGGCTGCAACACGCTGCACACCTTTGTGCGCATCATGCTGCCCGACGCCGTGCCCGTGATTTTGAGCTGCTTCCTGTTCTCCTTCGTGTGGCAGTGGACGGATTTGTTTTATACCCGCAACTTCCTGTCCAGCATGTCCATCTACTCCACCCAGCTGTCCACCATCGTCTCCCGCATGAGCCGGTACTTCTCCAGCAACGCCGACGTGCCCGTGATCGTGCCGGCGGGGCGCCAGCAGCAGCTGATCTCCATCGGCGTGCTGGTGTGCTGCGTGCCGCTGATCGTTCTGTATATCTTCACGCAAAAGACCTTCGTGCAGAGCATCGTGATGACCGGCAGCAAGGAATGAGAACGCGAAAAAGCAAAATGCACTATTGTCTTTTGGCGCGAATGTGGTATAATGGAATTAACGTAAACGTTTTCGATTCGTCACTTTGAAACTGTGCGCCTTCGGGCGTGTAGCGATAAACAACAAATCAGGAGGTATGGAACATGAAGAAACTGTTGGCTCTGATCCTGGCCGCGATGATGCTGCTGGCCGGCATCGCCGCGCTGGCGGAGGAAGCGGAGTACCCCGAGGTCGTCGACGGCATCGATTTCGAAGGCAAGACGATCTACATCTACGACTACTGGACCGCCAGTGACGACCGCAAGGCCGAGCCCACCGAGGAGGAGCAGGCCCAGTACGACTACCGCGACTGGATCATGGAAACCTACAACTGCGAGATTCACCAGATCGCCAAGGGCGACTGGGGCAGCAATGTCACCGAGCTGACCAACTTCTGCACCGCTCCGGACGACACCCTGTGCCTTTACATCCTTCCCCCGGATTTCGTGGGCGGCCCCATGGCGAACGATCTGCTGGCGACCTGGAACGGCCGCGACCTGATCGACCTGAGCGATGAGCAGTGGAATGCCGGCGACGTGAACTTCATGACCGTAAACGGCAACGTCTACGGCGTGGCCACCGGCCATTCCGAGCCCCGTCAGTGCCTGTACTTCAACAAGCGCGTGCTTGAGGAAGCCGGCATCGATTGGGAGAGCATTTATGACATGCAGGCCGACGGCACCTGGACCTGGGAAGCCTTCGAGGGCATGCTCAAGCAGATCAACAAGGACACCGACAACGACGGCGTTCTGGACATCTACGGCATGACCGGCTCCAACGTGGATATGTACCGCGTGGCCGTGTTCAACAACGGCGGCAGCTTCTTCGGCTTTGACGATGACGGCAACATGATCATCACCGCCGGCAGCGACAACACCCTGGAAGCCCTGGCCTGGGCCAAGGACATTTGGAACACCTACGGCTATCAGCAGCCCGAGGACGGCTCCTGGGATTACTACAAGGAGGCTTGGAAGCAGGGCTTCTGCGGCTTCTACATGTATCAGACCTACGGCGGCTTCAACGACAACTCCGAGATGGCCGACATGGCCGACGAGTGGGGCTGCGTGGCCTTCCCCGTGGGCCCGAAGGGCGACACCTACTATCACATCATCTCCGACAACATCACCGTCATCCCCAACGTTTATGATGACGACACCGTGAACAAGCTGGCCTACATCTATCAGCTGTGGTCCGCCGCGACCCCCGGCTATGACGATGAGGACGCCTGGATCGGCAACAAGTACAACTTCACCGACGACCGCGCCGTGGACGAGACCTACGCCATGCTGCGTGAGCCGGAACACTCCGCTTCCGACGTCTGCCTGTACATCGGCTCCATCAACGACGTCGAGGGTCAGGATTATCTGTGGAACCTGGGCGGCAGCACTCCCGCCGAGCTGCTGGAGGCCAAGACGCCCGTCTGGCAGGGCCTGATCGATACCTTCAACGGCAAGTAATCGACCCGTCCCATTCCTGCGAGCCGCGGTGGTCCTCACCGCGGCTCGCGGTACATTCAGGCAGTATTCGGAGGGAAGAATATGAACAAGAGAATCATTGCGCTGCTCTGCGCGCTGGCGCTCATGCTGGCGCTGCCCGTCACGCAGGCGGAAGCGGCGGAAGGAGGCGACGTCGCCGTGCCCATGCTGGAAAATCCCCCTGCCTTTGAGATCCCGGAAAGCGACGCGATGGCCTTTGTCCGGCAGATGGGCGTGGGCTGGAACCTCGGCAACACCTTTGACGCCTGGCGCGACGGCAATGTCGGCGACGAAATGAGCATCGAATCCTACTGGTGCGGCGTCAAGACCACCGAGGACATGATCGAGGCCGTCCATGAGGCCGGCTTTTCCACTGTGCGGGTACCGGTGTCCTGGCACAACCACGTGGATGCCGATTTCAACATCAGCCAGCCCTGGCTGGACCGCGTGCAGCAGGTGGTGGACTGGATCATCGATCGGGACATGACGGTGATCCTGAACATCCATCACGACGAGGGCGCGGACTACTACTATCCCTCCGAGGCCTGTTACGAGACCTCCGAGCGGTATATCCGCCGCATCTGGGAGCAGCTTTCGGAGCGCTTCGGCGAATATGGTGAAAAGCTGATCTTCGAAGCCATGAACGAGCCGCGGCAAAAGGGCACCGACTGGGAATGGTGGCTGGATGAGAACAATGAAAACTGCCGCGAGGCGGCGGACTGCATCAACCGGTTGAACCAGGTGTTCGTGGACACCGTGCGCGCCTCCGGCGGCAACAACGCCGAGCGCTATCTGATGGTCCCGGGCTACACGGCTTCCCCCAGGGGCGCGCTGAGCAAGCTGTTCGCGCTGCCCATCGATACAGCCAAGGACCGCATCATCCTCTCTATCCACGCCTATACGCCCTACAGCTTCGCCCTTGAAGAGGGCGGCGTCGACAGCTTCAAAACCGCCACCGGCCCCCAGACCAGCGAAATCGGCAGCTTCCTCAACGACCTCTATCGCAAGTACATCGCCAACGGCGTGCCCGTGGTCATCGGCGAATTCGGCGCGCGGGACAAGGGCGGCAACCTCCAGGCCCGGGTGGATTACGCGGCGTATTACACCTTCGCCGCCAGGGCCAGGGGCATCTCCTGCTGCTGGTGGGACAACGGCGCCGTCTCCGGAAACGGAGAGCTGTTCGCTCTGCTGAATCGCTCCAAGAGCAGCTGGTATTACCCCGATATCGTGGAGGCACTGGTGAAATACGGCGCGTAAGCGCATCCCCCTTCACCACCCCGGCCGGCGCGCTGTGCGCCGGCCGGTTTTGCTTTCATAGACGCGAAAGCAGGTCCCTTCGCAAAATCGAGGGACTTTTTTTGTACTTGCAGACACCCGGAGCGCCCTTCCGCTTATAAAGTGGAGATTTTTGGACACTTCCTTTGTTAGACTGTCTTCAGGGAAAGGAAAAAAGCTTTTCAACCATCGACCAAAGGAGGTTTTCAAATGAGCGACAAGATCTACATCACCGTCACCGGCACCCAGCACTATCTCGGAAATGATTTTCTGAAAAAGGACGTGAAGCTCCGCCTGATCAAGGAGCCCGACAACGCCCATGACCGCGAAGCCATCCGCGTGGAGATGGAGGGTCTCGGCAAGATTGGCTACGTCGCCAACAGCACCTTCACCGTGCTGGGCGAGTGCTTCAGCGCCGGCCGGCTGTACGACCGCATCGGCAGCCGCGCCGTTGCCAGGGTGAAGCACGTTCTTCCCAAGGGCGTCATCTGCGCCGTGCGGCAGAAGGACCTGCTTTGGCAGCCCCCGCAGAGCAGGGAGGAAAACGATGAGGTCTCGTTTTGAGGAGCCGCTGACCGGCGCGCTGCGCTTCCAGCGCTTTCGTCTGACCTGTTGGCATCCGGGCCCGATTTAGCGCTTCAACCCCGCAATGGCAGTTGCCAGCGGGGTTGATCTGTGTTATACTGTCATTAAGTCAGGGCTCATTCCCTGCATTGAGAAGAAAAAGGAGCGCATCGACATGTCATTCAAGCTCACGATCATCGGCGCGGGCAGCCTCACGTTCGCCCGGACGTTGTTCACCGACATCATGCACGTCCCGGCGCTGCGGGGCATCGAGGTGGCCTTTACGGATATCAGCCGGCAAAACCTGGACATGGTGACGCAGCTGTGCCAGCGGGACCTGGAGGCCAACGGCATCCCCACGAAAATCTTCGCCACCACCGACCGCCGTGAGGCGCTCCGGGGCGCGCGCTACATCGTCAACTGCGTGCGCATCGGCGGTCTGGAGGCCTTCGAAACCGACATTGATATTCCGCTGAAATACGGCGTGGACCAGTGCGTGGGCGATACGCTGTGCATCGGCGGCATCATGTACGGCCAGCGGGGCATCGCCGCCGTGCTGGACTTCTGCAAGGATATCCGCGAGGTGGCGGAGCCCAACGCCCTGCTGCTCAACTACTCAAACCCCATGGCCATGCTCACCTGGGCCTGCATCAAGTACGGCGGCGTGCGCACGCTGGGGCTGTGCCACGGCGAAATCCACGGCGAAATGCAGATTGCGGAGGTGCTGGGGCTCAAGGACCGCAGCGAGCTGGACGTGACCTGCGCAGGCCTCAACCACCAGACCTGGTACATCTCCGTAAAGCACCGCGGCGAGGAGATGATCGGCAGGCTGCTGGAGGCCTTTGAGGCGCATGAGGTTTACAGGAACACCGAAAAGGTGCGCATCGATGTACTGCGGCGCTTTGGCTATTATTCCACGGAGTCCAACGGGCACCTTTCCGAGTACGTGGCCTGGTACCGAAAGCGTCCCGGGGAGATTGAGCGCTGGATCGACCTGTCCAGCTGGATCAACGGCGAAACCGGCGGCTATTTGCGCGAAACCCGGGAGAACCGCAACTGGTTCGAAACCGAGTTCCCCCGCCTGATGGCCGAGCCGCCCATGGATTACGAAAACGGCGAGCGCAGCAGCGAACACGGCAGCTACATCATCGAGGCGCTGGAGACGGGGCGCGTCTACCGCGGCCACTTCAACGTGATGAACCGCGGCGCCATCGCCAACCTGCCGGACGAGTGCGTGGTGGAGGTGCCCTGCTATGTGGACGGCAGCGGCATCTCCGTGCCCCGGGTGGGCGAGCTGCCCCTGGGATGCGCGGCGGTGTGCAGCCAGTCCGCCTGGGTGCAGCGACTGGCCGTGGAGGCCGCCGTTTCAGGCGACGCGGAGCTGCTCAAGCAGGCTGCGCTGATGGATCCCCTCACCGGCGCGGTGTGCAATCCGCCGGAGATCTGGCAGATGGTAGACGAAATGCTCATCGCCCAGGAGGCATGGTTGCCGCAGTACGGCGAGGCCATCGCCGCCGCGAAGGCCCGCTTCGCGGCGGGGAACCTGATTCCCACCAACGAGGGCTACCGCGGCGCGGTGCGCCAGCGGGTCAAGACGGCGCAGGAGGTCGCCGCCGAGCGCAGGGAGCGCGAGGCGCGGCACAGGCGTGAATAGCCGCGCCTGCCCGTCATTTTGCGCCATACAGCTCCTTGACCGTTTGATAAGCCATCTTGGGCCGTCGAAACGCATCCACCACACCCTTGTTGTTGCGCGTGTTGGGGCGCTTGTCGGCCCATGACTCGTCCACCCGAACGTCGGCAAATTGCCAGATAAAGACGCCGGCGATGTCCGGGTGGGCCAGCACGGCGGATATCTGCTCCTTCAGGATGGCGCACTGGCGCTCTTCGGACCACTTGGCCATGCCCAGGGGATCGTGGAAGCCATAGACCGCGCCCGCGCCGATTTCGCTGACGATCACCGGCTTGCCCGCGCCGCCGTTCTCATCGATCTCCCGCAGCTTGACCGCCAGGGCCTGCGCCACGGGCGTATCGTGGTACCACCTGGGATAGATGTTGATGCCCACCACGTCCATATCCCCGTAGACCGTGCCGCCCGGGCGCTCCAGCAACGCCGCGGTGACGGGCCGGGAAGCGTCCATTTCGCGCAGCAGGCCGAATATCTCCCGGTAGCAGGCCGCGCCGTATTCGGTATCATCGGCGCACTCGTTCAGGCAGCCCCACAGGAAGACGCAGGGATGGTTGTAGTGCTGCGCCACCATCTCCCGGGTGGACAGGCACAGCTGCTCCATAAACAGCGGGTGCCGCATACCCGCCTCGTCAAAGCCGCGGGCATGGGATTCCTCCCAAACCAACATCCCCAGCTCATCGCACAGGTCCAAAAAGCGCGGGTCGTTGGGATAATGGCTGGTGCGCACGCAGTTCGCGCCCATATCGCGCATCAGCTGCAAGTCCTGCATCATGGCCTCCACAGGGACGGACAGCCCAAAGCCGCCCCATTCCTCGTGGCGGTTAAAGCCCTTGACGCGCAGGGGTGCGCCGTTGAGCAAAATCTGCCTGCCCTCCAGGCGGATTTCACGGAGTCCAACGCGGTCGATGAGGTCGTCCGCAGGGGCTCCGTTCAGGGTCAACAGGGCGCTGGCGATGTGAAGGACGGGTTCATCCGGCGACCAGCTCCGCGCGTCGCCGCAGCAAACAGACAACGCAAACGACACCGTCTCCCCGGCCTTCAACCGCACTTCCCTGCACGCGGTATGGCCCGCCACCGTCGCCGACAGCTCGCCCTCCCGCGCCTCGGCGCAGATATTGCGCAGCACGGCCTCCACATCCACCGTCCAGCCGTCCTTCCCGCGCCGGGGCGTATAGTGGCACTGGACGATGTAGACGTCGCTCAGTGTCTCCAGCATCACCGGACGGTTGATGCCGCCATAGGCATAGTAGTCGTTGGGCACGTGCAGCGCAGAGCTTTCCCCGAAGCGGTTGTCCACCTCCACACTGAGGACATGCTCTCCCTGCGCCACGCCCGTCGCCAGGGCTTCGAAGCCGGTGTAAGCGCCGTAATGCTCCGCGATCAGCACATCGTCCAGATACACCCGCGTCTGAAAGCCCGCGCCGCCCAGCCACAGGCGGATGTTCCCGCCGAGGGTCACGCGCTGGCGGTAGACGCCCCGGCCCCGATAGCGACGCAGGGCAGGATGCGATTCCCAGACGCCGGGCACGATCACCTTTTCCGGCCCGTCCAGTCCCCCCTCGTCCAGCGTCGTCAACGTCCATACGGGTTCACATGCCCTGTGCCCACGGACGATATGCGTGTCAAAAAGCCTTTCCATGTTCATACCCCCACTGTGTGTTTCTGAATGGCGCCGCTTGCGCAAGGGTCCTCCGGCGCCTTGTCGAAGCACCCTTGCATGGATAAACGGATTATAGCACGCGCGTGGCCCATTCGTCCATCCCATTTTCGCAATATCGCCCGCTTTTCCCATGTCCGCGCTTGTCTTTTCCGAAGGATTATGGTAAGATAGCCTCGTCGAAGCACCGCGCTCCGCCAGGCCGCGCCCGGCGACAAAGGGGTTTGGAGGGCGGCATCCGGGGCAAATGCTTGAAAGGAGCTGTTCAACATGAAAAAAACGCTGCTGCTTATCGCCATCTGTCTGGCTCTGTTTTCGACCTGCATGGCGGAGACCGCCCGCGCCGAGGATTTCTTTTCCGGCCTGTCCAACGCCTGGAATTCCTTCGTCAGCACGGCCGAGAACGCCGTGAACAACGTGTCCGACTGGGTCAGCAGCGGAGGGATTACCCAATGGGCCGATCAGGCCGGCAAGGACATTTCCCAGTGGGCCGACCAGGCCAGTAAGGACGTCACCCAATGGGCCAACCAGGCCGGACAGAACATTTCACAATGGGTGCAGGGCTCGCCGACGGTGGAGAGCTGGTACAAGCAGTCGGGCATCCCGGAATGGGTGGAACAGAACCGGCCCGCCGTCGAAGCCTGGATCGCCGGCGCCGGCGAGGATATCAGCCGCGCCTGGAACACGGTCGTAAACCCCAGCGGCCACACGCAGGCGGAGATTGAAAGCGCGCGCAAGGTGATCCAGGATGCGATGGACAAGGCCCATAGCGTATGGACCCCCGTGCAGACGCCCGTCCAGGTGACGTATGAGCGCATGTGGGAGGAAAGCGCCCACGGCGAAACCAGGGACGCGGCTGTGATCGCCGCGCTGGTGGACGCCATCAAGGCATTGACCGTCGGCGAAAGGACCGACATGGCCGTTGATGATTACACAGATATTCTCACCTTCACGTTTGCAGACGGCACCATGTTCCGTCTTGAATTTGAAGGGGATATCTGGGTGGGCGCCGAGCGCCGCCAGGTTGAGGGATTGAAGAACGTCCGCGCCGTGCTGGACGGCATCATCCAGGCAGAATGATTGTCGACGCCTTCCTGCGGATGTCGCCAATCTGGAAGACGTTCCGTTTTCCTGATCATGTACAATTCCAATAAAGCCTGCGGACCCATCCATCGATGGCTATGCCCGCAGGACCGGGTCGTACCGCGCCACCCGCCGCAAATCAGCGCATAGCGCTACAGACCGTTGAAAAAACTCAAGGCAAGGCGACAACCCCGCAGAAATGGAGTTTACCCAGCCGTAAATAACCGCATTTTGCAGGCGATGCCAACGCCGCACACAAAAATCCCTGCCACGTCCTTGTTCGGCAGGGATTTTTGCATGTGCGGCTTTGCCAGCGTTCTGACGGGGCCGCACTCGTTTCACCGGGAGCGGTCCTGTGCTTTATTCCATGATTTCCCGCAGTACATCGCCGATATCGCCGTGGAGGCAAATGCTCTGCCGCTCAAGCGCCTTCGGGCAATAGGCCTCGCTGAAGTTCACGCAGGCATAGACTGCCTCCGGGTTTTCCGCCATCATTTGCCAGAAGGGATATTTGATGATGACCGGGGTGTTATGTTTATTGCGCACCATGTGTGAATCAAATGGCTTTTGCCGTTTCAGCCGGTATAACGCCTGCCTCCACCAGCATTTTGTTGTTCCTTCGGACGTGCGCCGCTCTCAGGTCTTTGCCTTCCGTGTCTCCGACCCTGCCGATGAAGCGGTAGTAGATGTCCACCCTCATGATGATCTCGCCGTTCACGGCTTCCTTCTCATGCACGACCACCCGATCAATCAAGGTATGAAGGAGCTCCTCGGTCAGTTCCGTGATGTCAGTGTACTGCTCCACCAGGCGGGCAAATTCCCTCGCGTCGCGGCTCTGCTTTCCATAGGCATCCAGCAAGCCTTGAAGCTCGTTGTACCTGTCCTTCAGGCGCTTGGCTTCCGCTTCGTAATCCGATGACATGACGGCGAATCGCCCGTCGGAAATCTTCCCGAATACATTGTCCTCATACAGCTTCTTCAGTATGATTTCCAGCTCGCTCATACGCTGCCGACAGGC
>JAFUCP010000194.1 GCA_017459565.1 Clostridia bacterium
ATGGAGCCCAGGCCGCGGGTGATCAGCATGGTACACAGCGTGGCGATGAAGGGGGGCAGGTTCATGATGGCGACCATCGCGCCGTTGAGGACGCCGAAGCAGAGCCCCATGGCTATGGTGACCAACATGCCGGCCCACACGGGCCAGCCCATTTGCTGCACCAGATAGCCGCCGGCCAGGGCATAGCAGATCATGCCCGCGCCCACGGACAGGTCGTTGCCGCCGGAGATCAGGCAGAAGGTGACGCCGATGGCCATGAAGCTGATGTAGTAGGAATTGTCCAGTATGCTGACAAAAGTAGAATACTGCCGGAAAGCGGGGCTGAGGATGCTGAACAGCACTGCCTCCAGTATGACGGCAAGCACAACCACGATGCGCTGCAGGCCGATGGCTTTGACGATGGGGTTGTTGGCAAAGCCCTTTTTCTCATTTCCCTGTATCTGCATGATTGCGCCTCCTTACTTCTTGCGACGGCTGGAGCGAATGTCCGCGAACACGGCCAGTGCCACGATGATGCCGGTGATGATGTACTGGTAGTCCGGCCTGAAGCCCATGGCCTGTATGCCCACGCGCAGCAGGGAGATGATCAGCACGCCGATGACGGTGCCGCCCATGGAAGCGATGCCGCCCGCCATGGAGGTGCCGCCCATCACGCAGGCCGCGATGGCATTGTTGTTGAACTCGTCGCCCAGGCCCGGCTGCACCTGGGTGATGACGCCCACATAGGTGATGGCCGCGATGCCCGCCAGCGTGCCGCACAGCACATAGGCCAGCGCCTCCCACCTGCGGGTATCCACGCCGGAGAGGCGCACAGCCTCGCGGTTGGAGCCGATGCAGAGGATATAGCGGCCGATCTTGGTCTTGTTCATGATGATGGAGCAGAGTATGGCGATCACCAGCAGAAAGATGAGGCCGGTGGGGAAGCCGTTGTAGTTGACAAGGTATTTGTACCAGCTGTTGACCTCGCCGCTGGCGGGCCAGTTTGAGTTCTGCACATGGGTGAACACCGAGCCCACGCCCTTGGCCAGCATCATGGAGGCCATGGACGATATGAAGGAGGGCAGGCCCATGTAGGCCACCAGGATGCCGTTGAACACGCCGAAGACCGCACCCACGACCACGCACATGATCAGCGCCAGCCACAGCGGCCAGCCGAAGGTGACTAGCAGGCGGCCTGCGATCAGGCCCGCGCAGACCATCACCGGGCCGATGGAAAAGTCGATGCCGCCGGTGGCGATGACGAAGGTGACGCCCAGGGCCAAAAAGCCCAGGTAGTCCACCATGTTCAGGGCGTTCATGATGTCGCCGCTGCCCAGCCAGCGCCCGCTGCCCAGGGAGAACAGCAAATACATCAGAATCAGCACGCCCACCAGTATGATGCGGTTAAGCCCCAGTTTTTTGATGATTGGCAGGTTCTTGAAATTCTCCATGCGTCCCCCTCCTGTCACCTGAGCGTGGCGGCGTGCATGATCTTCTCCTGCGTCGCCTCGGCAATATCGATTTCTGCGGTCTTGCGGCCCTCGCACATCACCACGATGCGGTCGGACATGCGCAATATCTCCGTCATTTCGGAGGAGATCATGATGATGCTCTTGCCCTCGGCGGCCAGCTCATTCATCAGGTGGTAAATTTCGCTCTTCGCGCCGACGTCGATGCCGCGGGTGGGCTCGTCGAAGATCAGTATGTCGCAGTTTTTCACCAGCCACTTGGCGATGACCACCTTCTGCTGGTTGCCGCCGGAGAGGTTGACCACCAACTGGTCTACGCTGGGCGTCTTGGTCTTGAGCCGGTCGATGTACTTGTTGGTGGCCTCGTTTTCCTTTTTCCTGTCAATGAAGATGCCCTTTAAGAAGTCCTTCAGGGAAGCCATGGTGGAGTTCTCCGCCACGGTCTTGCCCACGACGATGCCATAGCGCTTGCGGTCCTCGGACAGATAGCCGATGCCGCACTTGACGGCGTCCTCGGGGGAGTGGATCTCCACCTTACTGCCGTTGACATAGATATCGCCGGATTCCTTGGGGTCCGCGCCAAACAGCGCCCGGGCCGTCTCTGTGCGCCCCGCGCCCATCAGCCCGGAGAAGCCCAGAATCTCGCCCTTGCGCAGCTCAAAGGACACGTCCCGAACCATCTTGCCCGCGTTCAAGTGCTCCACCTTCAGCACCACGGGTGCGTCGGGCGCGACCATGGAGTGGGTCTTGGGGTCCTCATAAATCACGCGGCCCACCATCATGTTGATGATGTCGTCCTTTGTGCAGTCCGCCGTGATCAGCGTGCCCACATAGCCGCCGTCGCGCATGACGGTGACGCGGTCGGTGATGACCTTGATCTCATCCATGCGATGGGAGATGTACACGATGCCCAGCTGCTTGTCACGCAGGTCGCGGATGATCTTGAACAGCTCTTCGATCTCGCTCTCGGTCAGCGCGGCGGAGGGCTCGTCGAATATGATGACCTTCGCCTCGTGGGAGATCGCCTTGGCGATTTCGCACATCTGCTGCTTGCCGACGGTCAGGTTGCCCATCTTCTCAGCGGGATTGATATCGATGCCCAGCTGGTTAAACAGCTTGCGGGCCTCCTCGTTCATCTTCTGATCGTCGATCAGGCTGCCCTTCATGAATTCCCGCCCGATGAATATGTTTTGGGCGACGGTCAGGTGGTTCATCATGTTCAGCTCCTGGTGAACAATGACGATGCCGGCCTCCTGGGCCTCCTTGGGGTTGTGGAACGTCACGTCCTGTCCCTCATAGATGATGGTGCCGGAATCGCGGGTGTAGATGCCCGTCAAAACCTTCATCAGCGTGGACTTGCCCGCGCCGTTTTCACCCATCAGCGCGTGGACCTCGCCCCTTCGGACCTCGAGGTCTACGTGATCCAGCGCATGGACACCGGGGAACGACTTGTCGATGCCCTTCATGGTCAATATGACTTCTCCCACGACATTTCCTCCATTTCTAAGACCTGGAATGAGCGGCGACGCCGCGCGATCAGCAGTCCGTACAGCTGACGATCACGCCGTCCTCATCCCACAGGTCGTGCCAGTCGTTGGCGCCGGGCCACAGGAACACCTGACCCTTGACCAGACGGTTGCCCCGCTCCAGCGTGGCGATGGTCGCCATCTCCGCGTCCGTCAGCTTTTCCGTGACGGCGGCGGCCAGATTGGCCTCGTAATTGTGTACGGAGAAGGGGATGGGCAGCTGGCCGCGCTGCAGCGCCCATTTCAGGCAGATGATGGCCGGGTGGCAATGGTGCGCCCTGGCGATTTCCACCAGCTCCGGCATCTGCATGTCCGCCAGATCCTCGGGCAGAATGTCCCGCTCCGGGCGGCGGGGGGAGCCTAAGGGCATGTAGCCGATGGGCAGTATGTCCTTTTCGATCAGATAGTCAAACAGCTCCTGCTGCTGAAAGCAGGGGTGCAGCTCCGATTCGCAGGCAGCGGGCTTGATGCGCAGCTTGTCCAGCACGGCGTTCAGCTTCGGAATGGTCAGGTTCGAAATGCCGATGTGCTTCACAAGCCCCTGGTCCACCAGCTCTTCGATCTGCCGATAGGTGTCCACAAATTCGGCCACGGAGAAGGGCTTGGAATCGGGGTTGCGGGAATCCACGTCGCAGAAAGGAGCGTGGTAGTTGGGGAAGGGCCAGTGGATAAACAGCATGTCCAGATAATCACACTGCAAATCTGCGATGCTCTTTTTGCAGGAGGCGGCCACATTCCGGTGCATGTCGTTCCAGACCTTGGACATGACAAAAAGCTCTTCGCGCTTTACCACGCCCTCGTCAAGGGCAGCGCGGAACACCTCGCCGATTTTATCCTCGTTGCCGTAGCAGGCGGCGCAGTCGAACAACCTGTAGCCCGCGCGGATGCCTCCGGCCACGGCCCCGGCCACCTCGTCGGGCGTCACGCGGTCGGAGCCGAAGGTGCCCATGCCGATGCAGGGGATCTCGCCGCCGTCATTGAGTCTGAAGGAAGGTACGCTCTTGGGATCGATCATCGTTACGACCTCCATTAAATGTTATCGAAACGTCAAAAAACCATTATTATATCCAAATCACAGCTTCATTATATACCAAATGGGCGAAAAAAACAATATAAAAATGCTCATATTTTTACCGGACCGGTGTTCGCCGGCCCGGTATGAGGTAAACTGTCAGTCGGGATAGACGACGGCAACCTTGCCGCACTGGCCGGAGGCCATCAGGCGGTAGGCCTCGGCCACGTCCTTCAGCTCAAAGCGGTGGGTGATCAGCTTGTCGGGATGGATGCCCCAGCGCACCAAATGCTCCACCAGCTCCTCCATGCGCCACAGGGAGGTGACCCAGCTGCCATAGATGCTCTTCTGGCCGTGCATGATATCCGGGGAGGGATTGAAGGTCACGTCGTTGCCCTCGCCGACCATGGCCATCTTGCCCCATTCGCGGGTGCAGCGGATTGCCATGGCGCGGGCGGCGTTGTTGGCGGAGCAGTCGATGCTGCGCTCGCAGCCGTAGCCCTCGGTCACCTCCATGATGGCCTTTTCACATTCCTCCACATTGGCGGAATTGAACACATAGTCCGCCAGGCCCAGGTCCTTGGCCAGCTTCATGCGCTCTTCGTTGATATCGCAGCCGATGGTCTTGTCGCAGCCCATGGCTTTGGCCAGCATCAGCGTGGCCAGACCCACCGGGCCGAGGCCGGTGACCAGAACACGGTCGTTGCCTGAAACGCCGATCTTCATGAGCGCCTCAT
Source organism: Clostridia bacterium (assembly GCA_017459565.1). GTDB lineage: Bacteria > Bacillota > Clostridia > Christensenellales > Aristaeellaceae > UBA2862. The sequence continues at coordinate 4,724 of JAFUCP010000194.1, forward strand.
AGCAGGTTCCGAAGCCGCAGGCCACCTGCGCGCCGTCCTCATAGCTCAGCTCGTCGGGCAGGGCGATCAAATCCTTTTCGTCGCACAGCATATAGGGAGACATGCCGCCGTTGCGCTGCCAGCCGTAGGCCGCGCGATAGGGGCTCTTGCATGAGATGTAATAGCCCCTGCGGCAATCGTAGCAGACGCCGCAGCCGGAGATGTGGTACACGATCACGCGGTCGCCCTTCTTGAAGCGCTTGAGACCCTCGCCTTCTTCCACGATGATGCCACAGGGCTCGTGGCCCGCGATCATGCCGGGCTGGTAGCCCTCGGGGCCCTTGCCCACATGGGCGCGGTAGATACAGCGGATATCGGAGCCGCAGATGGTGGATGCCTTGGTCTTGACCAGCACCTGGCCGTGGCCGGGCTTGGGCATGTCAAACTCCTTGAGTTCCACCGTGCTGTTGCCGGGCAGGATTGCGCCGAGAATCTTCTTATCCATGTTGAGTGCCTCCTTGCGAAGTGTTTTATTCGTTTGTAACAAGTATAACACTGTTTTTACGGAGTGATTAGAGATAAAACTGACTAAATTGTGTTAAATATGTCGTTTTGACGCAGATATATGTCCGCTAAGCACAAAAAAAGAGTATAATAAACCAGAACCAACCGGGAGGCTCCTGCATGGAAACCTACGAATTTTCCTATAGCTTTGAGCTGGGAGCGCTGTTCATCGCGCCGGTGCATGTGCGCATCGAGCGGCTGCCGCCGATCATCGCGGCGCACCAGCACTCCAATATCAGCTATGAGATCCATTACACCCAAAGCGGGCGGGGGGACGTAACCATCGACGCCCTGACACGCCGGGTGGAGCCGGATACGCTGTATATCACGGGTCCGGGCGTCACCCATGCCCAGCGCTCCGACCCCAGCGACCCCATCACCGAATACTGCCTGTATCTGAACTGCGAGGCGCTCAACGCCGCGCCGCCGTCGCCCTTTGACCGCTTTGTCGCAACCCATTTTTGGATGGGTCGGGACGAGGGTCGCATCCACCCGCTGCTGGAGGCGCTGATCGGCGAATGTCGCGGCCCGGGGCCGGGGGCGCGGGAGATGACGCGGGCGCTGCTGATGCAAATCATCATACAGCTGGCCCGCATGTACAGCCAGGATGACGCCTCCCTGCGGGCGTCGGCGCCCGCTCCGATTCCGGCACTGACCCGGGCCGGCTTCATGCCCATCATAGAGGACGCCTTTTTCTATCGCTATCAGACGCTGACGCTTCAGGACCTTGCGAGCCTTCTGAACATGAGCGTGCGCCAGACCCAGCGCCTGCTGATAAAGAATTTCGGCAAGACCTTTTCACAGAAGCTGACCGAGGCGCGCATGGCCTCCGCCTGTCAGCTGTTGGCCGACACCCGGCTTTCCATCACCGAGATCAGCGAACGGCTGGGCTATTCCTCCATAGAGCATTTTTCATCGGCCTTCCGGCGCTTTATGGGCTGCCCGCCTCGGCAGTACCGAAACGGGAAGCGGGGAAAGTGAGACGGCAAAGCCGCGACGGTGCTTGCCTTTTCGCCGCGTTTGGGCTATAATCAATCCAATGGTTTTATATGGAGGAAATGAACAATGAAGCGCTTTCGTCCCTATTGCGCGGGCTACATCGTGCTGTATGTGCTTGTGTTGCTGTCCTGCGCCGACGCGGTGACGACGACGATCCGCCAGATCAAGGGCCTTAACGACGCCATGACCGGCCTGTCCTTTTTCGCCTACATCATCTTCGCGCTGGCGCTGTGCTATGCCTGGATGTATGTGCGCACCCAGGTGGCCATAGACGGCAAGACCCTGCGGATGGCCTGGCCCGCGAACATTCGTCCCAAGCAGGGTGAGAACCGGGCCATGTTCATCTATCGCCAGGGGGATGTGGACCTTAAATTCATCGACAAGACCGTCAAGCTGGACAGCATCACCCGCTACGGCTACGTGGAGGATTTGGGCTATGAGCGCATTGACCGCGGCCAAAGCACGGAGAAGAACAAGCTGTTCCCGGTGCATGAGGTGGCGATCATCACCAAGGACAACCGGCGCTATCACATGAACGCCGCCATCTACAGCGAAAAACAGCGGCGGGAGATGTTTGAATTGATCAGAAGATATTCCGGGGTAGAGCCGGAGGGCGCGCTGAAGGCGCTGCTGGAGAAATAAGCGCATGAAAAAAGCCCCTTTGGAGGGGGCTTTTTTTGCGCCTGATCAGCCGATCACGATGTTGACCAGCCTGCCGGGCACGAACACGAACTTACGGACGGCCTTGTCGCCGATCAGCTTTTTGACCTCGTCCAGCGCCATGAAGTACGCCTGGGCGTTGTCGCGGGTCAAATCAGCGGGCACATCCATGCGGTCGCGCAGCTTGCCGTTGACCTGCAAGGCGACCTCGACGGTGTCCTTCACCAGCGCGGCCTCGTCATACTTCGGCCACTCGGCGTACATCAATTCGCCGTCCGACAGATGGCACAGCTGGTTGATTTCCTCGGTGATGTGGGGCGCGACGGGGTTCAGCAGCTTGATGAGCGCTAGCAGCTCACCCCGGGTGACGCTGCCTTTGGCAAACAGCGCGTTGACCAGGGTCATCATGGCGGCGATGGCGGTGTTGAACTTCATCTTTTCATAGTCGTCGCCCACCTTTTTGATGCAGCTGTGAACGTCGTAGGCCATATCCTTGGAGATGCCCGGCTCGTCGTTGAGCATTTCCATCAGCCGCCACACGCGATCCAGGAAGCGGCGGCAACCCTTCACGGAGTCGTCGTTCCAGGGGGCCGCGGCAGTGTAATCGCCCATGAACATCACGTACAGGCGCAGCGTGTCCGCGCCATACTGCCCGACCACGTCCAGCGGGTCCACCACGTTGCCCTTGGACTTGGACATCTTTTCGCCGTCGGAGCCCAATATCAGGCCCTGATAGCTGCGCTTGGCATAGGGCTCGGGGGTGTTGACTTCGCCGATATCGTACAGGAAGCGATGCCAGAAGCGGCTGTACAGCAGATGGCGGGTGACATGCTCCATGCCGCCGTTGTACCAGTCTACGGGCATCCAGTATTTCATCTCATCCATGGAGGCGAAGGCCTGGTCGTTGTGAGGATCGACAAAGCGCAGGAAATACCAGGAGGAACCGGCCCACTGGGGCATGGTGTCGGTTTCGCGCCTGGCGGGTCCGCCGCACTTGGGGCAGGCGCAGTTGACAAAGCTTTCGATGCGGGCCAGCGGAGACTGTCCATCCGTGCCGGGCTCAAAGTTTTCCACGTCCGGCAGCGTCAGCGGCAGCTGGTCATATGGCACGCCCACGGTGCCGCACTTCGGGCAGTGGATCAGCGGGATCGGCTCGCCCCAATAGCGCTGGCGGTTGAAGGCCCAGTCCTTCATCTTGTACTGGATGCCCTTGCGTCCAATGCCCTTTTCGCCCAGGTATTCCAGCATGGCGGCGATGGAATCCTTCTTGTTGTCATAGGCGTTCAGGAAGTCGGAATTGACCATCGGGCCGTTGCCGGTATAGGCCTCCTGGGCGATATCGCCGCCCTGGATGACCTCGATGATATCGATGCCGAACTTCTTTGCAAACTCCCAGTCACGCTGGTCGTGGGCGGGCACGGCCATGATTGCGCCGGTGCCGTAGCCCATCATCACATAGTCCGCGATGAAGATGGGAATCTTCTTGCCGTTGACGGGGTTGACGGCTTCCAGTCCGGAAAGCCTCACGCCGGTCTTGTCCTTCACCAGCTGGGTGCGCTCAAATTCGGTCTTGCGGGCACACTCCTCCCGATAGGCCGTGACCTCGTCCCAGTTGGCGATGCGATCGCTGTACTTGTCCAGCAGGGGATGCTCCGGCGCCATGACCATAAAGGTGACGCCGAACAGCGTGTCGGGCCGGGTGGTGTAGATTTCCAGCTGCTCGGGGATGCCGTCGAGGGTAAAATCCACAAACGCACCGGTGGAGCGCCCGATCCATGTGACCTGCTGCTGCTTGATGCTTTCGGGATAGTCCACCGTCTCCAGGCCCTCCAGCAACTTGTCGGCATACTGGGTGATGCGCAGGTACCACACGTCCTTGGGCAGCTGCACCACATCGCTGTGGCACACGTCGCACTTGCCGCCCTGGCTGTCCTCGTTGGACAGCACCACCTTGCAGTGGGGGCAGTAGTTGACCAGCGTCTTGGCGCGGAACACCAGCCCATGCTCAAACAGCTTCAGGAAGATCCACTGGGTCCACTTGTAGTAATCCGGCAGGGAGGTGGAGATTTCCCGGCTCCAGTCAAAGGAGAAGCCGATTTGCTTCATCTGGTCCTTGAAATGCTCCACGTTGCGGGTGGTGATCACATGGGGATGGGTGTTGGTCTTGATGGCGTAGTTTTCCGCCGGCAGGCCAAAGGAGTCAAAGCCCATGGGGAACAGCACGTTGTAGCCCTCCATGCGGCGCTTGCGGGCGATGATTTCAAGCCCGGAATAGGCCTTGATGTGGCCCACATGCATCCCCGCGCCGGAGGGATAGGGGAATTCCACCAGACCGTAGAACTTGGGTTTGGCATGGGAGGCCTCGGCCTCGAAGGCGTGGGTGTCGTCCCAATGCCCTTGCCACTTCTTTTCAATGTCGGACGGGGAGTAGACGGGAATGTTCTTCATGTTATGCACCTCGTACATTTATAATCTCAACGGGGAAATAAAAAAACGCCTTCCATCTCAAGCAAGAGACGGAGGACGATCATCCTTCGCGGTACCACTCTCATTGATTCCCGGCGGGAATCCACTCAATGCCGATAACGGCGGCCGCCGCTTCCGATGGGGAAGGCGCTCCGGAACGAGTTCGGCGGGGCGCGACGCTGCCTTTCAGCCGATGGCGGGAAGCCCCGCACGGGCAGCTCTCTTTGGACGCGCGATAGACCGCTTACTGCTTTCCATCCATGCAAAACCATTATAACGGGCGCGGGACGGCCTTGTCAAGCGTGGAAGGTTAATTTACAAAACACAGGTGAAATACAGCGATAAAGCGACGGACAACCGCGCTGGGCGTTCGTCCGTCGCAAAGGATTGGATTACAGCCTGTACTTCAGCTTGCCGTCGATGCTGTTGATATAGAAATCATAGGGCGTCATGGAGGTTAGATCCACGTTCGGCGTCAGAAGAGCGGTGGCGGGGAAGGTGATCTTGACGACTGCGGGCACATGCTTGCTGGTCTTGGCGCTGGACTTCTTGACGAAGCCGTTCACCAGATGGATGCCGCGCACCCACAGGTCGATGGAGAAATCGACGATCTGGCTGGACTTGCCCAGG
>JAFUCP010000195.1 GCA_017459565.1 Clostridia bacterium
ATACATGATATCGTTGTCGAACAGCTCGTCCAGAAACAGGCCCGTCTTGCCGCCGCCGCCATGGTCCCACAGCACCAGCGCATAGCGCTTGGCCGGACAGGTCTTTACGCCCCAGCGGATGAAATCCGAAAGCGTTTCCGGATCGCTCATGCTGGCGCTGGGCAGGGTCTGCTCCAGGGAAAAATCCGGCGTCAAGCCCTCTGAATTGCCCCCGAACCGCCAGCGTTGCAGGCTTCCGGCGTCGATTTCCAGATCCAGGGTTTCTGAACGGGCCGTGTGCCACTGGCTGCACCCGCCGGTTTCGATGAGCAGGTCGACCCTTCCCGGCGATTGCAATTCGCCGCCTTCGGCCTTCCCGCCGGACATCTGACGGTCAGCGGGAAGGGTGCGGCCCCACTTTGTATTCGCGATTTCCTCCAGTACCATGGTGGCAAAGCCGTGCCTGGATTCCAAATCCGAACCGCACAGGTATAAAAGCACGGTCCAGTCCGCCGGTTCCTCCGCGTTCCGCGCCGCTTCCGCCGCTTCCGAAAGCGCGCCGCAGACTGTCAGCCATATCAGCAGCGCCGTCAGCAGCGCTGCAACACATCTGCGCCTCATAGCATCACCCGCCCGTCTTTGATGGTCGATTGCATTATATCAGCTTTGCGGGGCCGTGCCCATCCCCGGGAAATGACAAATCGGTGGCGCTAAAGGAAAAAGCCGCCGCCCCGGCGGGGGAACGGCGGCTTTTGGATGCCGGTGGTTATTCGGCGGCGGAAACCGCAGTGATGTGGGGATTGGCGCCGTTGTACCAGTACAGGAAGCCCTCCAGGTCGATCACGTCGCCCACGTTCAGGGCCTTCACGGCCTCGTACACGTCGGTGCCCGCGCCGCACAGGTAGGACTCAACAGTGAAGTTGTAGGTCTGGCCGTCCTTGGAGACGTTGAAGTACAGGTCGTTGCCGTCCTCGCCGGAGCCGTCCCAATTGTACAGGAAGGCGTATTCGGTCTCGTCGCCCTCGATGGTGGAGGGTTCCACGGTCATGCCCTTGAAGGAAACCCGCTGGTTCATCTTCTCGGCCAGCTCGTCCTTGCCCAGCAGGTCGGTCACGTCCACGGGCTCGGCGATGTAGCTGTCGCCGTCGTCGATGATCTCGAAGTTGGAGATGTCGATCAGCTCGATTTCGCCGGACCACTCGCCCTTGAAGCCGGTGGCGGTGAACTTCGTGCCGGGAACCAGCTTTTCGGCGTCCTCTTCGGAGCAGGGCGTCTCATACAGGAAATACGCGCCATCCTGGTCGGCGGCGTAAATGGTCACCTTGCCGTCCCACCAGGACTGATGGGCCTGCACATAGGCGGTAATGGTCACTTCGGTTTCAAGCTCGGCGGCATCGTAGTCGGCATAGCTCATGGAACCCTCGGCCACGGCAAACGCGCACAGCGCCAGCACAAGCGCCAGAACAGCAGACAGAAGCTTCTTCATTGTTTCTTCCTCCTTAATTGTGGTGACGGCCGGGCCATCTCGTCCGACCGGCCCAAAGGACATCATTATTATACTCCAAATTGCCGATTAATCAATGAAACGGGGAGTGTTTTAACAGGAAATTTGGAATTGTGGAGCAAGCCGTCATTTACTTTTTTTCCTCACCGCTTCGGCGATGGCATACGCGCCCAGCATCACCCATACGCATACCAGGCCGATGAGCAGCGCCCTGGAGCCCGAGGGCAGGGGGCCGAGGTCCCCGCCGGAGGTCATGCCGCTGCGCCCGGAGGACTGGTTCAGCCGGTACAGGGAGGCGGTGTCGTCGTACAGCTTGTCGAAATAGGCGTCATCCACGGTCTGCTTGCGGCGCACCGACTTGGTGACGCTCTCGATCAGCGAGCCCGCGGCGTCGCGCAGCGAGGCGGAGCCGTTGAACACCGGCGTGGTGAAGGTATTGCCCGTGTTGTCCAGCAGCAGCTTCGCGGCCTTGAGCTTCACCGGGTAGTGCAGCGCGTCGCCGGCGTCGCTGTTCAGATAGGCCTGGTATTCGGGGGAATCCTGGGCCTTGGAGGTGACGGGCACATAGCCTTCCGTCTGGGAATAGGCGATCTGCACGTCGTTGGTCAAAAGATACTGGGTAAACAGCCAGCTGGCCAGCACCTCCTGGGGATCGGTCTTGTTGAACACGCACACGCTGGGCCCCTGGGAGATCATCTTCGGGTTTTCGGGGTCGAACTGGGGCACTATGCGCACGGCGGTTTCAAACTGCACCAGGGCGTCCTCGCTGATGTCCAGCAGCGGCGCCTCGGAGCCCATCCAGGTGGCCCCGGCGGTGGAGTCCACGGCGAAGATGCACTGGCCCGCGTTCAGGAAGTTGGCGGGATAGCTGGAGATCTTGAAGGTGGAAAACGCGCCGGATTTGGCGTGGCCCGCGATCTGCTCAAGCAGGCCCCGGGTGGTGTCGTTCAAAATCAGGATCTCGCCCGCCTCGGTGGAGTAGGGCGCGTCCAGCTGCCGGAGCATCTGGATCATCATGTTGTCGGTACTCTTGTAGATGAAGGGGATCATCACCTTCTGGCCGTTCACCGTGAACACGCCGTCCGCGTCCTTCCGCATGGCGGCCTCGGAGACCTCCCACACAAAATCCCAGGTCAGCACGTCGGGCAGCTCATAGCCCAGCGCCTCCACATAGGTCTTGTTGATGTACAGCGCCTCGGTGGAGCGCATGTAGGGCAGGGCGTAGGTGCCCCCGGCGAAGGCACATTCCTGAAGGAACTGGGGGATCAGCTCGTCCTTCGAGGGGCCGTCGAAGCGCAGCTCGCTGCCGTCCAAGCCGTATTTTTCGTCGTCAAACAGCGCGTTCAGCGGTACCACCACGTTGTCGCCGGTCAGATAGGTGGCGATGTGGTCCGGGTAGGTGATGCATACGTTGGGCGTGGTGTTGGTGGAGATGTTGGTGATCACGTCGTTGTAGATACGGCCGTAGTCGGTATACAGCTTCATGCTCACCGTGATGTTGGGGTAGAGGGTCTCAAAGTCGGCGATGGCTTTCTTGTAGATATCGGTCTGGGTTTTGTTGGTGTCGTTCTTGGCCCAGAAGGTGATTTCAAACTGCCGGGAGGTATCGAAGGCTTCGGGCACCTCAAAGCCCGCGCGGCCCTTGCTGCCGTGGCAGCCGACGAGGGCGAGGGCTATGATCAGCAGCAGGAGGGCGAGGACCCAAAGCCTTCCCCAACGGGGAAGGTGGCGCGAAGCGCCGGATGAGGCCGCCTTGAGACTGCGATTTGACGGGCGGCAACCGATCTCATCAGTCTGGCCTGCGGCCAGCCGGCTTCCCCAAAGGGGAAGCCTTTTGGGCGTCCCAAATTCTTCATTCCTGGTATTCATCCCTTGATCCCTCCCCTCGAAACGCCGGCCATGACCTTGTTGCGAAAGATCAGAAACAGCGCGATCAGCGGCACGCTGATGACCACCACCGCCGCCATCATGGCGGGGATGTTTTCGCGGCCGAAGCCGTTTTCGCGGATCTCCTGGATGCCGTTGGACACCAGGAAGTAGGCGGGGTCGTCCGTCACCAGCCTGGGCCACACATAGCTGTTCCAGCACTCGATGACCTTCAGGATCACGATGGTGATGATCGTGGGCTTGCAAATGGGCATCATCACCCGGGTGAGGTACTTGAGGTCGGTGGTGCCGTCCACCTTGGCGGCGTTGTACAGCTCGTCGGGGATCTGGGCGAAGTTTTCGCGCAGCAGATAGATGTAAAACACGCTGGTCACGCTGGGCAGGATCAGTCCCGCGAAGCTGTTGCGCAGGCCCCAGCCCGTGATGGTCTGGTAGTTGGTGATGATCACCAGCTCGTTGGGAATCATCATCAGCGCCAGGAACAGCGAAAACACCAGGTTCTTGCCCCTGAACTCCAGCCGCGCGAAGGCGAAGGCCGCGGGCACGATCACCAGCATCATCAGCGCCGTGGTGACGACGGTGAACAGTATGGAATTCATGAAGTAGCGCGCCAGGGGCACCTCTGAAAAGGCGCTGGCATAGTTTTCGAAGGTGGGGGAGAGGGTGAAGAAGGTGGGCACGTATTCCGAATTGTAGGCGCTGTAGCTCTTGACGGAGGTCAGGAGCATCCAATAATAGGGAAACAGCACCATCAGCGCCCAGAAGGTCAGCAGGAAATAGGTAATCGCGCGCACCAGCGCCCTGCGGCTGCGCGAGGCGCGGCCGATGCGGTCAAAGTCGTTGGAATTTGCCATTCGTCGCGCCTCCTCAGTAATGCACGTTCTTTTTGCTGATGGAAAGGTTGATCAGCGTGATGGTGAACACCACGGCAAACAGCAGTATGGCCGCCGCCGAGGCATAGGAGGGATAGCCGCCGCTGTCGCCGTAGAGCATGTCATATACATAGCCCACGATGGTGTTCATCTCCGCGGCGTTCAGGTTGGTGCCGAACAGGGCCACGGCGTCGCTGTAAGCCTTGAAGGCCCCGATGAAGCCGGTGATGACCAGATAAAAGATCATGGGGCTGATCATGGGCAGCGTGATCTTCCGAAAGACGCGGAAGGGGGAGGTGCCGTCCACCTTGGCGGCGTTGTAATAGTCCTGGTTCACGCTGGCCAGCGCGCTGGTGAGGATCAGCACCTTGAAGGGCATGACCGCCCAGATCGTATAGAAGCACAGCACGAACATCTTGGCCCAGTAGGGCCCGTCGATGAAGTCCACCGGGCCCTTGCCGAACCAGGCCAGGATCAGGTTGGCCAGGCCGTCGGTGTAGGCCGTCTTTTTGAACAGGATCATGAACACCAGGCCCACCGCCAGCGTATTGGTCACGTAGGGCAGAAAGTACACGGTCTGATACAGCTTTTTAAGGGGCGTGATGCTGTTGAGTCCCACGGAGATGAGCAGCGCGATCACCGTGGAGAGCGGCACCGTGATGACGACCAGTATGAAGGTGTTCTTCAGCGCCTGGAGGAAGTAGGGGTCGTGCAGCACATAGGAATAGTTGTACAGCCCCACGCCGAAAAAGGTCTGCGAGGCGGAGTTGTAGCCCTCCTCGAAGGAGTAGATGAACACGTCCACCAGCGGATAGACCATGAAGAACCCCAGGAACAGTATGGCGGGCAGCAGATAGAGCCAGCCCTTGAGGTTGTTTGCCTTGTTTGCCATGTCAATTCACCTCTTCAGCGCTTCGGAGTCTGAAATTCGATCCGCTCTTCGCTGTCGCGCCCGAACAGGAACACCTTGTAGGGCTTGAGGGCAAAGCGCACGTCCTTCGCGCTGTCCTTCGGGCGGTTCTCCGCGCTGATGATGGCGCGTATGGCGGCGGTCTGGGCGTTGGCGGCGTGCCGGCAGACCACGCTGATATCCCGGCCCATGACCTCCACCCCGGTCAACTGGCAGGTAAAGGGGCCGTTTTCGTCCAGCACGAAGCCCTCCGGGCGGATGCCGACAAAGACGCTGCCGTCCGGCGCGCCGGGCACGTCCAGCACGGCCTCGCCGCCGATGTGCAGCCGCCCGCCGCCGACTTTGCCCTCGAACACGTTGATGGGCGGCGTGCCCAGGAACTTGGAAACGAACAGGTTCACGGGGCTGTCATACACGTCCTGGGGCCTGCCGATCTGCTGCACCACGCCGTCCTTCATGACCACGATCATATCGGAGATGGACATGGCCTCCTCCTGGTCGTGGGTGACGAACACCGTGGTGATGCCCGTATCCCGCTGGATGCGCCGGATCTCCTCCCGGGTTTGCAGGCGCAGCCTGGCGTCCAGGTTGGAGAGGGGCTCGTCCAGCAGCAGCACCTTCGGCATCTTCACCACGGCCCGGGCGATGGCCACGCGCTGCTGCTGGCCGCCGGACATTTCGCCGGGCTTGCGATCCATCAGCGCTTCGATCTGCACCAGCCGCGCGGCCTCCAGCACCCGCCTTTCCATCTCCTCCCGGGAGGGGCGCTCGCTGCCCTTCAGGTTTTGCAGCGGGAACATGATGTTCTGCTTCACCGTCAGGTGGGGATAGAGGGCGTAGCTCTGAAACACCAGGCCCACGCCGCGGTTCTCGGGCGGCAGGTGGGTCACGTCGTCGTCGCCGAAGAAGATTTTGCCGCTGGTGGGCTCAATCAGGCCGCTGATCAGGTTCAGCGCCGTGCTTTTGCCGCAGCCGGAGGGACCCAGCAGGCCGATCAGCTTGCCGTCGGGGATTTCAAAGTTAAAGTTGTTGACGGCGATCACCTCGTCGCCGGACTTCTTGTTTCGGCTGGGGAATTTCTTGGTCAGGTTCTGAAGTACGACTTTCATGGGCGCACCCTCCTTGGGAATGAAAAGTACCTGCGCCAATTATAGCACAGGCGAGGCAAAATGCAAATGGGATGCGGGAAAAGAGCCTGAAAATAATGTATGGACGCAACAAATATGGGAAAAAACAGTAAAGGCGGAGGCTGTCGGAAAACTTACGCGGGCCCCGCCGCGCCGCGAATTTGCAAACCTGTCCCCGCGCTTGATTCAAATTATAGAATTTACACGACTTTAAGGTGAAGAATCGAATAAATCTGCAATTTTCCTTGACACTTCCTTCAATAGATTTTATAATAGAAATGTATTACTGCGTTAAACTGTACCCGGCGCAGAAGCCGGGCGGCACGGCGCAGATATAAGAAGGAGGAAACCCCATGAAGAAACTGCTTTGCGTTCTGCTGGCCGCTATGATGATCCTGTCCATGGTCGTCGCCGCGTCCGCGGAGGAAGCCAAGGGCTACAAGGTCGCCGTCGTGACCGGCACCATGTCCCAGTCCGTTGACGAGCGCGGCGCCGCCATGATGCTTGTGAACAAGTACGGCGAGGATACCATCGTCACCGCCACCTATCCCGACAACTTCACCGAGGAAAAGGAAACCACCATCCAGTCCATCGTGCAGTTCGCCGATGATCCCGACGTCAAGGCCATCGTGGTGTGCCAGGCCGTTCCCGGCGTGGCCGAGGCCTTCCGCCAGGTCAAGGAGCGCCGCGACGACATCATCTGCCTCGCGGGCGAGAGCCAGGAGGATCCTTCCCTGATCTGCGACGCGGCGGACGTGGTCGTGATGAACGACTTCGTGGCCCGCGGCTATCTGATCATCAAGACCGCCAAGGAGCTGGGCTGCGATACCTTCGTCCACATCTCCTTCCCCCGCCACATGGGCATCGAGTCCCTGTCCCGCCGCTACGCCATCATGGTGGAGGCCGGCAAGGAGCTGGGCGTGAACGTCGTGTCCGAAACCGCCGCTGACCCGCTCAGCGACGTGGGCATCACCGGCGCGCAGGCGCAGATCCTGGAGAAGGCGCCCGAATGGATCGAGAAGTACGGCGAAAATTCCGCCTATTTCTGCACCAACGACGCCCACACCGCGCCCCTGCTGCAGACGCTGCTGGAAAAGGGCGGCTACTTCATCGAGGCCGACCTGCCCTCCCCGCTGATGGGCTATCCGGACGCCCTGGGCATCGAGTTCTCCGACGACGACATGAGCAATTATGACTACCTGCTCAAGTCCGTCGAGGACGCCATCGTGGAGCGCGGCGGCGCGGGCCGCTTCGGCACCTGGGCCTATTCCTACACCTACACCCTGACCGCCGGCCTGGCCGAACACGCCATGAACGTGATCGACGGCAACAGCGAGCTGACCGAGATCGACGATATCTCCGACGCGCTGGCCGTGTACAGCCCCGGCGCCGAGTGGAACGGCTCCTACTACACCGATGCCAACACCGGCGTCAAGACCGAAAACTACATGCTGATCTATCAGGATACCTACATCATGGGCAATCCCGGCCACTACATGGGCAATGCCGATGTGGAGGTTCCCGAGAAGTACTTCACCGTGAAGTAAGCCGGTTTGACGGCCGCCAGGGGGGAGGAAGCGCTTCTCCCCCCTGCGCTTTGAAATTTGCCTATGAAAAATGTCAATTCCCTGTAGGGGCGGCGATGCGCCGCCCGCCGGATACGAGCATTGCGTTTTGGGCGGGCGGCGCATCGTCGCGTCTGTGAAAGCAGATCGCGCGCGGCTGCGCCGCGGCAACAATCACGAAGGTGGTCGAGACAATCATGAGCAATCAGGCGCCATTGCTGGAGCTTAAAAACATCAAAAAGGACTTTTTCGGAAACCAGGTTCTTGAGGACATCAACCTGACCCTTAAGGCGGGGGAGGTGCTGGGCCTGGTGGGCGAAAACGGCGCGGGCAAATCCACGCTGATGAAGATACTGTTCGGCATGACCGAGATCCGCGATACCGGCGGCTACGGCGGCGATGTGCTGCTGAACGGGCAGAAGGTGAGCTTCAATTCGCCCTTCGACGCGCTGGAGGCGGGCATCGGCATGGTGCATCAGGAATTCTCGCTGATCCCGGGCTTCACCGCCACTGACAACATATTGCTCAATCGCGAGCCCCAGAAGAAGAGCGCTGTGTCCGAGGTGTTCGGCGATCGGCTCAATACCCTGGACCGCAGGGAGATGAAGCGCCTGTCGGAGGAGGCCATCGAAAAGATGGGCGTGCGCATCGAGGGCAGTATGCAGATTTCCGACATGCCCGTGGGCCACAAGCAGTTCACCGAAATCGCCCGGGAGCTTTCCAAGGAGCAGTTGAGGCTGCTGATCCTGGACGAGCCCACCGCCGTGCTGACGGAGCAGGAGGCCGAGGCGCTGCTGGACTCCATACGGGGCATGTCGAAGCGGGGCATCGCGGTGATCTTCATCACCCACCGGCTCCAGGAGATCCTGAACGTGTGCGACAAGGTGGCGGTCATGCGCGACGGCGTGCTGGTGAAGGATGTGCCCGCCGCGGAGACCAACGTCACCGAAATCACCCGCTGGATGGTGGGCCGCAACGTGGAAGGCATGGCCGAGGACCAGCGCCAGGCCGTGGGGGGCGAGGTCGTCATGTCCATCCGCAAGCTGTGGGTGGACATGCCCGGCGAGATCGTGCGCAACGTCAACTTGGACGTGCGCAGGGGCGAGATCCTGGGCATCGGCGGCCTGGCCGGGCAGGGCAAGCTGGGCATCCCCAACGGCGTGATGGGCCTGTACCCCGCCGGCGGCAGTGTCACATTTGACGGCGCGCAGATTCCGCTGAACCAGCCCCGCAAGTGCCTGGACAGCCAGCTGGCCTTCGTGTCCGAGGACCGGCGCGGCGTGGGGCTGCTTTTGGATGAGTCGCTGGAGTGGAACATCGCCTTCCCGGCCATGCAGATCCACGGCAGGTTCCTCAAGAGCAAGCTGGGCGGCGCGGTGAAGTGGCGCGACGACAGGGCCATCCGCGAGGTCACGGCCAAGTACATCGACGAGCTTCAAATCAAATGCACCAGCAGCAAGCAGAAGGCGAAGGAGCTTTCCGGCGGCAACCAGCAGAAGGTGTGCCTGGCCAAGGCCTTTGCCCTGGAGCCGAAGTTCCTGTTCGTCTCCGAGCCCACCCGGGGCATCGACGTGGGCGCGAAGGCGCTGGTGCTGGAGGCGCTGGAGAAATTCAACCGCGAAAAGGGCATCACCATCGTGATGATTTCCTCGGAGCTGGAGGAGCTGCGGCAGATTTGCGACAGGATCGCCATCGTCTCCGGCGGGCGCATCGCGGGCATACTGCCGGCGTCCTGTTCCAGCGAAGAATTCGGCGCGCTGATGGTCAGCAGCGTGGTTTAAGGGAGGAAGAGCGCAATGAGCGAATATGTCAGGGAAAATGAGCGCACCCTTGCGGACCGGGTGCGGCACACGCTGAAGAACTTCGGCCTGCCCCGGCTGATCATCGCCGCGTTTTTGCTGCTGATGTTCATCGTCGCGCCGTTCACGGGCGTGAACTTCTGGGGCCAGATCACCAATGTTCTGAACCGCTTCAGCTGGAACGCGGTGCTGGTGCTGGCCATGGTGCCCATGGTACACTCCGGCTGCGGACTGAACTTTGGCTTGCCGGTGGGCATCATCGCGGGCCTGCTGGGGGCCACGCTGTCCATCGAGTGGGGCTTTGCCGGGCCGTTGAGCTTTGTGATGGCCATTGTAATCGCCACGCCCTTCGCGCTGATCTTCGGCGTGGCCTACGGCTGGCTTTTGAACAAGATCAAGGGCGGCGAAATGATGATCGCCACCTATGTGGGCTTTTCCGTGGTGTCCTTCTTCTGCATGATGTGGCTGGTGCTGCCCTATAAAAAGCCGGACATGGCCTGGGGCTTTGAGGGCACCGGCCTGCGCACCACGTTCCCCGTGGACAAGTATTATGGCGGCGTGCTTTCCAACTTCCTGCGCATCGATCTGGGCAGGCTGGTGATTCCCACCGGCGCGCTGCTGTTCTTCGCGCTGCTGGCGGTTATGATCTGGGCGTTTTTGCACACCAAGACCGGCACGGCCATGACCGCCGTGGGCTCCAATCCCACCTTCGCCCGGGCCGCGGGCATCAATGTGGACAGGATCCGTATGCTGTCCGTGGTGATGAGTACGTGGCTGGCCGCCGTGGGCATCCTGGTGTATGAGCAAGGCTTCGGCTTCGTGCAGCTGTACAACGCGCCCTTCAACATGGCGCTGCCCGCCGTGTCCGCCATACTGATCGGCGGCGCGACGGCCAACAAGGCCTCCATCACCAACGTGATCATCGGCACCATCCTCTTCCAGGGCATGGTGACCATGACCCCCACCGTGATGAACGGCCTGATCAATCTGGATATTTCCGAGGTGCTGCGCGTGGTCGTGTCCAACGGCATGATCCTCTACGCGCTGACCCGCAGGACGGAGGCGACACGATGAACACCAACAACAAACCGGCCTCGCGCAAGCTGCTGGGCTTTTTGGGCAACAACGCCGTGCCCATCATGTTTATCCTCATCATCGTGATCTGCCTGCCCATGTCCGGCTTTTCCACTACGTTTCTGCTGAACGAGATCGTGACCCGGCTGAGCCGCAACGCCTTTTTGATCCTGAGCCTGCTGATTCCCATTATGGCGGGCATGGGCCTGAACTTCGGCATGACCCTGGGGGCGATGGCGGCGGAGATCGCGCTGATCTTCACCTCCGACTGGCAGATATGGGGCATCCCCGGCATCGTGCTGGCTATGATCATGTCCATACCGATTTCCGCGGTGCTGGGCCTGGTGTGCGGCAAGCTGCTCAACGCCGCCAAGGGCCGCGAGATGATCACCAGCTATATCATCTCCTTCTTCATGAACGGCGTGTACCAGCTGGTGGTGCTGTACATGATGGGCTCCATCATCCCCATCATCCACAACAACATCAAGCTGCCCCGGGGCTACGGCGTGCGCGCCTCGGTGGACCTGACCCGCATCCGCAAGAGCCTGGACAACGTGCTGGCGGTGAACATCGCGGGCGTAAAGATCCCGGTGATGACCCTGCTGATCATCGCGGCCATGTGCCTGATCATCGTGTGGTTCCGGCGCACCAAGCTGGGCCAGGATATGCGCGCCGTGGGCCAGGACATGGAGGTGGCCCGGGCCTCGGGCATTGACGTGGAGCGCACGCGCATCATCTCCATCGTGATCTCCACGGTGCTGGCGGGCCTGGGCATGGTCATCTACCTGCAAAACATGGGCGACATGGCCACCTATTCCTCCCACAGCCAGATCGGCATGTTCTGCATCGCCGCGCTGCTGGTGGGCGGCGCCAGCGTGGACCGCGCCTCCATCGGCAATGTGTTCCTGGGCGTGATCCTGTTCCACACCATGTTCATACTCGCTCCCAGGGCTGGCGCGGTGATCACCGGCAACGAGGTCATCGGCGAATACTTCCGCGTGTTCGTGTCCTACGGCGTCATCACCGTGGCGCTGGTGATGTATGAAACCAAGAAGCGCAGGGCCAAGGCGGGCATGGGCGCCCAGCTGGAGGCCGCGCAGCGGGAGGAGGAAGGGCGATGAAGACGCGCAGATTGCTTTTCCGCGTCGGCACGGTGGCGCTGCTGCTGGCCGTCGCCGCCTGCATGATGTTTATCGGCAGGGGCCATACCCTCTACTTCGATAACAAAAAGCTGGAATACGAGGGCACCACCTACGACGCCGTGCGCCGCATCAACGTGTTCGTGAACGGCGAACAGGTGGCCAAGCTGTCCGCCAAGGAGCGCGGCATGGCCTCCTTCACGGGCGGAGGGCTCAGCTTCAGCATCGAGGTCCAGCGGGAAAAGGGCGGAGATACCGAAAGCTATGACTTCACCGTCAACGTGCCCTATGGCCAGGACGGCACCATCGTCAACCTGATCGGCATGATCGAGGGTCTGCCCGAAGCGGCCTGGACCAGCGAATTCATCCCCGCGCCGGAGCCGGTGGAGGAGGATGAGGACATTCCCGGTGAGGGCGACGGGCTCGACGACGGTATGGACGACTTCGAGGTCGGCGGGGATATCTGACGGCGGGATACAGTATGTCATATTTTCGCAATATTTGAAGCGGTTCAACATTCATCGGTTCCATATGGCTCCCGCGCCGCAAAACAGCGCGGACAGGGCCAACGGCCGGGGCGGACGCGCCCCGGCCGTTGCTTTGTGCGCCCTGCATGGGCAACAACTTGGCGGTGGAAGTCCGCTACGCGCTTGGCAGTAGGGAGCGTTAGCCGAAGGCAAGGGTGTCCGACGCGAGGCGGAATCCGAAGGAAGCCGGATGTCGGGGGAAGGAAATAAACCCGG
>JAFUCP010000196.1 GCA_017459565.1 Clostridia bacterium
CGTCGCCGATCTCGGCGTTGGTGACGTAGGCCATGGCGTCCTGCACCCGGCGCTCGTCCTTGTCGATGGCCAGCACCTGGTGGTTCAGGTCGTGCAGCTTCTGGGCCATGTGGCGTCCGAACCGGCCAAGGCCGATCAGCAATATGTTTTTCATACTGTACCTCCCGTGTTTTATGGAACACATTGTACCATCCCGGCCATGAACGCGCCGTTAAAGCTTCGCTTACGGCATTAAGATGGCATAAAGCGATATCCTTCTTTATGCCATTTTAATGCGCTGCCGATTATTTTATCTTCCCTTTTATGCGATATGTGTTATAATACACAGAATAACAGCAAGCGGGGAGGTGGGTGCATGTCAGAACAGGAGCGGATATTGGTGTGCGTCTCGGCCTCCCCCACCAACGCGGATGTCATTCGCCGGGCGGCGGCGCTCTCGGACGCCATGGGCGCGGAGCTGATCGCCGTCTACGTGGAGGATGTGGAGCTGCGCGACGAGGCGCAGGCCCGGGCGGTGCATGACCACCTGAGCCTGGCGGAGAAGCACGGCGCCATGCTGACGACCATCTATGGCAACGACCCTGCCACGGCCATCGCGGAATACGCCCGCGTCAGCGGCATCACCAAGATCGTGTTGGGCAAGAGCCCCGGGCGGCGCACGCGGGACACGCTGATGGCCCGGCTCAACGAGCTGGCCCCGAATGTGGAAATCATCATCATGCCCAACCGCCTGACCGCGAACGCGAATCCCTCCCGGCTGTTTCGCTTCCTGGGCAGGGAGCGCTTCTCCTTCGGGGATTTGGCGAAGACCGCGCTGATCCTGGCCGCCTGCACCGGCGTGGGCTTTTCGTTCTCAAGCATCGGCCTGGCCATCACCAATGTTGTATTGATCTATATCCTGGGCGTGATGGGCGTGGCGCTCACGACCACGGGCTACGTTTACAGCCTGCTGTCCTCACTCCTCTCGGTATTGGTGTTCAACTTCTTCTTCACCGAGCCCTTCTATTCGCTGCGTTCCAGCCCGGATTACCTTGCCACCTTCGCGGTAATGTTCACCGCGGCGCTTCTGTCCAGTTCTCTGACCAGCCGCATCAAGGTCCAGTCCATCCAGACGGCGAACAAGGCCTACCAGACCGAGGTGCTGCTGTCCACCAGCCAGCTGCTGCAAAAGGCGGACGACAGGCGGGCGATCCTGGAGGTCGTCCAGCGGCAGCTCTGTCGGCTGCTGGAGCACAGCGTGCTGTGCTATGATTCGGATCTCGATACACCCGCGCTCTGCGCCATCGAGCAGGACGGCGGGTTCGAGGGGATCGATCTGGAGGCGGAGCGCCCTGCTGCGGCCTGGGTACGTCAAAACGCCAAGCACGCGGGCCGCACGACCCGAATGTTCCCGGAGGCAAAGTGCCTGTACATGGCCGTGCGCAGCGAGGGCCGCGTCTGGGCGGTCATCGGCATACGGGCGGACAACAGCCCTCCCATCGACGAGTACCGCAAAAACCTGATGATCTCCATACTGGACGAATGCGCCATGGCGGTGGCGAAGGACCACATGACCCGCGAGAAGCAGCGCATGGAGGAAAACGCCCGCCAGGAATCGCTGCGGGCCAACCTGCTGCGCTCCATCTCCCACGACCTGCGCACGCCCCTGACCAGCATCTCCGGCAACGCGGCCATCCTGATGGAGAACCAGGGACAGCTGAGCGAGGCGAGCCTCAAGCGGCTGTACACCTCCATCCATGACGACGCCATCTGGCTGAACGGCCTGGTGGAGAACCTGCTGACCATCACCCGCACGGAAAACGGCACCATGAAGCTGAACCCGCAGACGGAATTGGTGGCGGACACCGTGGAGGAAGCCCTGCGGCACATCGACCGGGACGCCGCTCATAAGCAGATCACGACGGACCTGCCGGAGGAGATGCTGCTGGCGCGGATGGACGCGGGGCTGATCGTGCAGGTGCTGGTGAATCTTCTGAATAACGCGGTGAAGTATACGCCGGAAGGGGCGAGGATCATCGTCGGTGTCCGGCGTGAGGATGACAGGGCGATGATTTGGGTGGAGGACGACGGCCAGGGCGTGCTGCCCGGCGACGAGGACCGGGTGTTCGACATGTTTTACACCGGCGTGAAGCGCTCTCCGGACAGCCGCCGGGGCATCGGACTGGGGCTGGCGCTGTGCAAGAGCATCGTGCAGGCCCACGGGGGCGAGATCGGCGTGGAAAACATTGAGCCCCACGGCGCGAGATTTTGGTTTACCCTTCCAATCGTGGAGGTCGAAGGCTATGAACAATAAAC
>JAFUCP010000197.1 GCA_017459565.1 Clostridia bacterium
GAAGTTTGCGCTGTGGACCTTGGGCATCATGCCCTGCAGCTGCGCGCCGTAGAGCATGGCCATCACCGTGGTTTCGATCACGTCGTTGAAGTGGTGTCCCAACGCGATCTTGTTGCAGCCCAGCGCCTTGGCTCTGCTGTACAGATGGCCCCGGCGCATCCGCGCGCACAGATAGCAGGGGTTTTTCTCCACGGAATTGGCCACGCCGAAGATATCCGTTTCGAAAATTTCCACGGGGATATCCAACAGCGCCGCGTTCTCCTCGATCCTGCGCCGGTTGGCCGGGCTGTAGCCGGGGTCCATCACCAGAAAGCGGACCTGGAAGGGCACGTCGCTGACGCGCGCGAGCAGCTGCATCAGCTTTGCCAGCAGCATGGAATCCTTGCCCCCGGAGACGCACACCGCGATCCTGTCCCCGGCCTGAATCAGTTCATAGCGCTTCACCGCCAGGATGAAGGGCGTCCAAAGCTCCTTGCGGTACTTTTTCTGGATGCTGCGCTCGATGAGTTGGGTCCTGGTCAGTTCGCGGGGCATGGAGACCTTCCTTTCGGGAAATTATGACTTGTCGATGCAGACAGGGGAGCAAGCTCCCCTGTCACACGGCATCGCGTGCAATTGGACATCAAAGTGCCGAACGCCCGGATAGCCCGACAAGCCGGCCTGAGAACCGTTTTCCGGCGCTTTGACGGATGCCTTTATTCTCTTTGCAAAAACAGACGTTACCTCGCCGTCGAGCCCAGGTATGCGTCGCGCACCCGCTGGTCGGCCAGCAGCGCCTCGCCGGTGCCGGACATGGTGATGCGCCCGGTCTCCAGCACATAGGCCTGGTCCGCGCAGCGCAGGGCTGCGTTGGCATTCTGCTCGATCAGCAGGATCGTGATGCCCTCGCTCTTGAGTTCGCGGATGATGGAGAATATGTCCTTCACCACCAGCGGCGCAAGACCCAGGGAGGGCTCATCCATCATCAGCAGCTTGGGCCTGGCCATCATGGCGCGGCCAACGGCCAGCATCTGCTGCTCGCCGCCGGAGAGCGTGCCCGCCAGCTGCCATTCGCGCTCCTTCAGGCGGGGGAAGCGCTGGTAGATATCCTCAATGCCCGCCTCAATCTCTTCCTTGTCCTTGCGCAGGTAGGCGCCGATCTTGAGGTTTTCCTTCACCGTCAGGTTGTCGAACACGCGGCGTCCCTCCGGCACCATGGCGATGCCCTCGGCCACCACCTGCTGGGCGTTGAAGGGGATGATATCCCGGCCCAGGAAGTTGATCGCGCCGGAGGCGGTCTTGACCAGCCCGGAGATGGCCCGCAGCGTGGTGGACTTGCCCGCGCCGTTGGCGCCGATCAGCGTGACGATCTGGCCCTGCTCCACGTCAAAGCTGATGCCCTTGAGGGCTTCGATGCCGCCGTAGTTGACCTTCAGGTCCTTCACCTTGAGCATACTTGCCTGGCCGCTCATCCCCGCACCTCCTCATCCGCCTGCGAAAGCTGGCCTTCGTCCTCGTCCACGCCCAGATACGCCGCGATGACGGCGGGGTTGTCCTGCACCTGGGCGGGCGTGCCCTCGGCGATCTGCTTGCCGAAATCGATGACATAGATGCGGTCGGAAATGCCCATGACCAGGTTCATGTGATGCTCGATCAAAAACACCGTGAGATCGAACTTGTCCTTGATCTGCTTGATGAACGCGCCCAAATCGTCGGTCTCCTGGGGGTTCATGCCCGCCGCGGGCTCGTCCAGCAGCAGCAGCTTCGGCTCCGTGGCCAGCGCCCGGGCGATTTCCAGCAGCCTCTGCTTGCCGTAGGGCAGGGAGGTGGCCATCTCGTCCTTCAGGTCGTAAAGATCGACCTCTCTGAGCAGCTTCTCCGTTTCCGCGCGCATCCGCCTCTCCTCGGCCATGTTCATTCGGAAGGTGGCCGTCAGGAAATTGCTGGTGCGGCGCAGGTGCTTGGCCGTCAGCACGTTTTCAAACACCGTCATGCTGGAAAACAGCCGGATGTTCTGGAAGGTGCGGGCCACGCCCAGCTTGGTGATCTCGTCCGGGCGCTTGCCGGTCACATCCTGGCCCGCCAGGACGACCTTGCCCTCGGTGGGGGTATACACGCCGGTGACCATGTTGAAGGCCGTGGTCTTGCCCGCGCCGTTGGGCCCGATCAGCGCCACGATCTCGCCCCTGTTGATATCCATCGACAGGTCGTTGACGGCCACGACGCCGCCAAAGCGCATGGTCAGATGGTCGATATGAAGCACGTTTTCGCTCACTTCGACGCGCCTCCCTTCTTCTTCCTTTGCCAGCCGCGTATGATGTCGGGAAGCTCCCGCGTGCCCATGATGCCCCTGCGGAAGAACAGCACGACGATCATGATGATGATGGAGAACACCACCAGCCGGAAGCCGTTGCGCAGCAGTGGCACCTCGAAATTGCCGATCATCTGCTTCTGGTCCAGGAAGCGCAGCCACCACTCGCTGGCGGCCACGAACAGGAACGAGGAAATGCAGCTGCCCGTCACGGAGCCAATGCCGCCTATGACCACGATCAGCAGGATCTCATAGGTCATGGCCGTGGTGAAGGACTTGGCCTGCACGGTGGTCTGGTACATGGCCAGCATCGCGCCGCCCACCCCCGCAAAGAAGGAGGAGATGCAGAAGGCCAGGCGCTTGTGGCTGGCCAGGCGCACACCCATGGCCTCCGCGGCGATCTCGTCGTCCCGTATGGCCTTCAGTGCGCGGCCGAAGGTGGAGTTGATCAACAGGATGATCGCGCCGATGCACACGCCCGATATCAGCAGCGGCACCAGCGTGGAGAGGTAGACGGTCACCTGTCCGTCCGCGCCGCGGATGTTGAAATCGTTGAACGTGGGGAACAGTCTGAGCATGTTGGAGCCGTTGGTGACCGGGCCCAGCTTGTCCCACTGGAACAGGGCGCGGATGATCTCCGCGAAGCCCAGCGTGGCGATAGCCAGATAGTCGCTCTTGAGCCGCAGCACCGGCAGGCCGATCAAAAAGGCGAAGAACGCCGCCGCCAGGCCCGCCAGCAGCATGGCCACAAACACCGGCAGTGTAAACTGCACCAGGCCGCCGCTATAGTACTGATACACGTCCGCGCGGGAGATGACCGGTATGGTGAATATGCCGTAAACATACGCGCCGATGAGCATGAAGCCCGCCTGGCCCAGGCTGAAGATGCCCGTAAAGCCGTTGCACAGGTTCATGGACACGGCCACCAGCGCATAGGTCGCGCCCTTTTTCAGCACCGTGAACAGCATCGAGGTGGAGGGCAAAATCTGCTCCGCGATGAACACGGCAATGTAGAGGCACAGTACGATGGCCGCCGAAATGATCGTGGCGGAATCGATTCTTTTGCGATTGATGTTTCTTTCCATTCCGCTCACCTCACACCTTGTCCGTAGTCTTTTCGCCGAACAGGCCCGTGGGCTTGACGGCCAATATGATGATCAGGAGGGCGAAGGTGAAGGCATCGGAGAAGGTCGCCAGCCCCATGGGGCCGGGGATGATGCCCGCCTTGAACAGTATGATGTCCAGGCCCTTGATGATGTTTTCCGCAATGCCGATGATGAAAGCGCCGATCACCGCGCCGGGAATGGAGCCGATGCCCCCGAACACCGCCGCCACGAAGGCCTTAAGCCCCGGCATGGCGCCGGAGGTCTGAATGACGGTGGTATAGTTGGTGAAATACAGAAGCGAGGCCACGCCCGCCAGGAACGTGCCGATGACGAAGGTGGTGGATATGACGGAATTGATCTTGATGCCCATGAGCTGGCTGGTTTCAAAGTCCCGGGAGACCGCGCGCATGGCCATGCCGATCTTGGTGTGGTTGATCAGCAGCACCAGCGCCACCACCAGGATCAGCGTCAGAATCGGGGTGACGACGGTGACCACCTTGGTGGTCGCGCCGAACAGGGTCACGGAATCGGAGATCCAGGGAATGGTGGGATAGATCTGGTTCAGGCCGCCGGTGATGTACAGCACCAGGTTTTGCAGCGTATAGCTGACGCCGATGGCGGAAATCATGGCGCTCATCCTGGGCGCGGTGCGCAACGGCTTATAGGCCACGCGCTCAATGACAAAGCCGATCAGGGCCGTGAGGATCAGCACCAGCGGGATGCACAGCCACAGCGGGGCGCCGCTGGCCGCCATGTACACCATGATGATGCCCGATACCATGAACACATCGCCGTGGGCGAAGTTGATGAGCCTGAGTATGCCGTACACCATCGTATAGCCGATGGCGATCAGCGCATATTGGCCGCCCACCGATATGCCGGAGAGGATGTAGGGAAATACGGTGTTCCACATGTGGGAAACGCTCCTTCGCTTGGTAATTCCGGGTTACCGATAAATGAAAACGCGGCGCGGGTAATATCTTGCCCGCGCCGCATCAGGCTTCGGTTCAGAGCCTTCGGTTATTCGACGGTCTGCTCGGTCACGAACTCCCATTCGCCGGTCTCGTTGTTGATCTTCTTGATGAAGGCAGCGTCGCGGATGGCGTCGCCGGTATCGTCGAAGGCAATCGCGCCGGACACGCCGGTCAGGGTCACGCCGGGCAGTGCTTCCATGACGGCCTTGGAATCGGTGGTGCCGGCGGCCTTCAGGGCCTCCAGCGCGGTGTAGTAGGCGTCATAGCCCATGGCGGACACGGCGGAGATCATGTCGTTGCCGCCGTTGTTGGTCATGGCCTCGGAATCCTCGTTCAGCCAGGCCTTGAAGCCCTCGTCGAACTCGGGGGTAGCGCCCTCCTGATAGAAGGTGGTGATGATGACCTGCACGTTGGTGCCCTTCGCGGCCTCGGCCACGACGTTGCTGTCCAGGGTGTCAGAGCCCAGGATCGGGAAGGTCGCGCCCTGGCTGGCCGCCTGCTGCACGATCTGGGTGGAGTAGGCGATGGACACGGGGCAGAAGAACACCTGCGCGCCATAGGCGGTGGCGTTGGTCAGGTAAGAGGTGAAGTCCGCGGTGCCGGTGGGGAAGCTCTCCACAATCGCGGTGCCGCCCAGGCCCTCGAAAGCCTGCTTGAAGTAGGTCAGCAGGCCCTGGTCATAGTCGTTGCCCAGCTCGCCCAGGCAGTACGCGGTGGACGCGCCCAGCTCCTTGGCGGCGTAGTTGGCCAGGACGGTGCCCTGGAAGGGATCCAGGAAGCAGATGCGGAAATAGTGGCTGTTGCCCGCGGTGACCTGCGGGTTGGTGCAGGTGACGCCGATGGCGGGGATGTTCGCGTCCGCGAAATACTGGGAGCCGGCGATGGACACGCCGGAGCCGTAGGAGCCCAGCACAACGCTCACGCCCGCGGAAACCAGGTTCTGCGCGGCGGAGGGAGCCTTGTCGGTGGAGGAGCCGTTGTCGGCATAGACCAGCTCGACATCATAGGTCGTTCCACCGATTTCCACGGTGGGGGTCTCCTTGTTCGCGTACTGCATGCCCAGCATTTCCTGCTTTCCGCCGGCGCCGCTGTCGCCGGAGGCGGGCTCATATACGCCAATCTTCACGGTTTCGGCCATGGCGGCCGCGCCGAGGACCAGCATCATTGCCAGAACGATTGCCAATACCTTTTTCATAGGAAAAAACCTCCCTTTTTTGATAGGGCTATTATACATTTTTTATGCGCCGATTGCAACCCTAAAATGCGATATTTTTGCACTATGCACGTTCAATCTCTGCGATTTGTCCACACAATTCCGTCCAAGGCGGACATTTCCCGCGCTTTTTTGCAAATTTGCGCCTCAGGAAATGCATATTACCCCCCTCTCGCGGACACTGTTTATTTATGAATCCGCTCCCGCGCGCCCCCTGTTTCACGCAATCTTTCCCCAAAAAGCACGTGTTTGCCACGGAAAAGCCATGCCGGAATATTACGAAAACTTGACTATTCATTGGGTTTCATGGTAAAATAAATCCAGATTGGGATAACAGGATACCCTTACAGTCAATTTCGCCCTTTGCGCGTGTTCCAACGCATATAATATGGAGGAAGCTTGTTTTATGAAGCGATGTTTTAGTCTGGCCCTGATTTTGGCCCTGTTCGGCACATCCATAGCCTCTCCCACCCTGGCGGAGTCTCCCGAAGCCCTGAGCGCGGCGGTGGAAGCGGAGGTCACGCCCGCGGAAACCGCGGGAGACACGGGCCTGACCGTCGAAGGGATGGAGGCCGCGCCGGAAGCGGACGCACCCGCGGCCATGGAGCCGGTCGATGAAGCGCCCGCGCCGGAGAGCGCCGCTTCGCCTTACGCCCGCGTTCAAACCGACAGCGCCGTCTTTGTCGGGCCTGACGCCGCGCAGGCGCTGGCCACCGTCAGCGGCGGCAGTGTGGTGCTGATTCTCTCCCGGGACAGCATGACCCGGGTGGCCCTGTACACCGAGCGCGGCATGCTCACTGGCTACATGGACCCAGCCTGCCTGGCCGCCCTTGACAGCGCGGAACACGCCGCCTATATGGACGCCGCCTCCGGCCAGCCCGTCGCGCTCTACGGGGACAACCTGGAGCTGCCCCTCGCCCTCGTCGCCTGCGCCTTTGCCGAAGCCGGGCAGTCCGACGAAGCCGCGCCCGAGACCGTCGAGCCCGCCGCTGCGGAGCCCGAAGCTCCCGCTGCCGCGCCCGAGACCGTCGAACCCGCCGCCACGGAACCCGAAGCGCCCGCAGCGGTTCCTGAGATCGTCGAACCCGCTGCCGCGGAGCCCGAAACCCCCGTTGCCGTGCCCGAGACCGTCGAGCCCGCCACCGCGGAGCCCGAAACCCCCGTTGCCGTGCCCGAGACCGTCGAGCCCGCCGCCGCGGAGCCCGAAGCCCCCGCTGCCGCGCCCGAGACCGTCGAGCCCGCCGCCACGGAACCCGAAGTCCCCGCCGCCGCACCCGTAATCATCGAGCCCGTTGCCCCCGAAGTCCCCGCGGAAATGACCGCAATGCCGGGCGACGCCGCGGTCATGGCGCCCGCTGCGGACAACGCGGCCCAGGCGACGGAAGCCGCCGCAGTGGCAGCGGTTCCCGCGACAGGCATCCGCCTGAACGCCGAAGCCATCACCATCGGCAAGAAGGAGACCTTCATCGGGCTGGCGGCCGTCGCCGTCCCGGACGGCAGTATCCTGCCCGCCGTCACCTGGCGCAGTGAAAACCCCAAATACGTCAAGGTCGACGCCGCCACCGGCGCGGTCACCGGCGTCAAGGTCGGTTCCGCCCACGTATATGCTTCCTTTGAAGGCGGCGCGGAGGCGGGCTGCCTCGTCACCGTGGCAAAGGCCCCCAGCAAGGTGGCGCTCAACGTCTCGAAGCTGACCATGGGCTCCGACGGCATGACCTCTCAGCTGACCTGGTCGCTGCCCAGGGGCGGCGTCACCAACAGCGTGACCTTCAGCAGCAACAAGCCCGCCGTCGTCACCGTGGACGCCAACGGCCTGATCACCTCCGTGAATCCGGGCGCCGCCACCATCACGGTCAAAACCCACAACGGCAAGAGCGCCAAGTGCAAGGTCACGGTCGTTCCCGCGCCGGTTTCCATCGCCTTCGCGGCCTCCCCCCTCTCCCTGGCCGTGGGGCAGACACTGTCCATAGGCGCCACGGCGCTGGCCGCCAACGGCAAGGCCACCGAGGCCGCCATCAGCTATTATATCGATCCCTCGTCTCCCGACGCGGGGTGCGTGGCCCTGGATCCCGCCACCGGTGCCATCAGCGGCGTGCGCAAGGGGCAGGCCGTCATCACCGCCGTGGCCTATAACGGGGTCGTTGCCAGCTGCGTGGTGACGGTCTCGGCCGCGCCGGCTTCGATTCAGTTCAGCGACGCCGCCATCACCATCGGCGTGAAGGAGAACTTCACCGGCCTGCAGGTGGAAATGGCCCCGATGCCCGGCGAAACCGAATATGCCTCC
>JAFUCP010000031.1 GCA_017459565.1 Clostridia bacterium
CGCGGCGCCTTCCGGGCGGATAGGCGATCAGGCGGTGCCCGTCCCGGCTGAAAACCACGCCGTCCGCCGCGCTATAGCGTCTGGAGGCAGGCGAAACGACAAAGGCCTCCAGACGATCACATCCGGAGAATACCCTGAAATCTTCCACACTGTCCGTGATCGTCGTCTGCGTCAGACCTTTGCAGTTGTTAAAGGCACCCCGACCGATCGCTCTCACAGCGCGGGGTATAGTGAGCTCCGTCAGGCTCTCGCAGCCATAGAGGGCGTCCTCCCCGATGTGCGTCAGTCCTTCCGGCAGCGAAAGCTCCCGCAATGCCCCGCAGCCATAGAAGGCCTCGGGGCCAATCTGCTGCAGCTTCTGCGGAAGCGCGACAGCCCTCATGCGGTAACACCAAGCGAATGCCTCGCGGCTGATGCGCTCCACTCCCGCCGGAATCGCGATTCCCGGAAGGCTGTAGCAGCCCCGAAACGCCTCGTCATCAATCTCCGTCAGGCTGTCCGGCAGCGAAACGTCCGTCAGACACCGGCATTCCCTGAATGTCCGCCTACCGATCCGCACCACGCCATCGGGAACGGCAACGCGCACAAGCGCCCAGCAATCGCAGAACGCGCGATCCCCGATGCGCGTCAGGCTTTCCGGAAGCGTCACCCTTTCAAGGCGCTTGCAACCGAAGAAAGCCTCGTGGTCGATCTCTCTCACGCCCGGCCGCAGCGCGACACCCATCAGATTGTCGCAATACCAGAACGCCATTTTCCCCACCCGCTTCACGCTGCCGGGAATCGCAATCTCTGTCAGCGCCGTGCAAAACATGAACGCGCCGTCGCCGATCTCCGTCACGGCGTCGTGGATCGTCACGCCCGTCATCTGCCTGCAGCCGGAAAACGCCCTGCGACCGATTCGAGTCACTTCGGGTGGAACGACAAAGGCCCCGCTCACGGCGGCGCAGACGATCAGCGCATTGCCGTCCCTGCTGAACACCATGCTTCCGACGCTCTTGTATGCGCCATTCCCAGCGGAAACGTCGATTTGGGAAAGGCGACGACAGCCGTAAAACACATCGTCGCCGAGGTCGGTCACGCTCGCCGGGATCCCGATGCGCTCAAGTGCCTCGCAGCCTTCGAAGGCGCCGTCGCCGAAGCGCGTCACGCCCTCCGGGATCCCGATCTCCTTGAGCGCCAAACAGTCGCGGAAGGTCTCGTCCTCGATCTCGCGAACACCGGGCGGAATCGACAGGCGCCTAAGCGCCTTGCACTCCATGAACGCGCCGCCTCCGATGCGCGTGACGCTATGGGGAATCTCCACGTCCGTCAGCACTGCGCAACCGCGAAAGGCCGCCTCGCTAATCTCCCACACACCCTCCGGGATCACGACCCCCGTCAGCGCGTCTCGATAGCAGAACGCATGAGCCCCGATGCGCGTCATGCCCTCCGGGATGACAACGTGCCCGCCCGGACCGGTATACTTTTTCAACGTCCCGTTTTCAATGATAAAATCCGCATTGCCCGCCATGCCACGTCACCTCAAATTGGTTGGACATATTGTGCTTTCCACTCTGCCGCTTCCCCTGCCGTCACGGGACCTTCCGCGGAATAGAATTCCATGCCGTCCTCCAGCCGGAGGCAGCCCAGCTGCCCGCCATATTCCGGGAACACACAGCCGCAGTCCAGGTCGATCACGCCGTCGCCGTGGGCGATTCTCATGGTGGGCCAGTCGGCACGCTGCACGTGGCGCGTGGGCGTGTGGCCTATGAGAACCGTCCGATCCCTGATGGGTGGCGGCGCCAGGGGGATCCGTTGCCACACGGCCAATTCCCTCTCATCCTTCCATCGGCCTGCTTCATAAAGCTCCAGCGGAGCCGCGTGGACGAGGCAGTATTTTCGCGCATTGATGGTCAGCTCCAACTGTGCCGGCAGAGATTCCAGATACAGCAGCAATTCCTCCCGCGCCTGGGGGATGAGATCATAAAACCGCTGGAGGGTCTCCTCGCATCCGTTTCTATACCACTGATACGCTGCCCAATTGTCCTCGGGATGACGCAGCGCATTGATCATCATGTACTCGTGGTTGCCCAGGAGCAAGGTAGCGTTTGGCATTTCCCGGATACGCTGGAGAAGGGCTATGCCGTCCGGGCCGCGGTCGATCACATCGCCGATGACATACAACTGATCCTCCGGCTGCAGATCGATCAGGGCCAGAACCGCGTCAAAGGCAGCGCTGTCGCCGTGAATGTCCGACAGAGCGTAATGCATGGCACGGCCCCCTTTCTCGTTTCAAAGTTGTACACAATACCCGGTTGACATTCGCATGGCGTTGCGCCATAATAGCAATCGAAAAAGCACGTATCCCTTTCTTGCGCCCCAGGTTCCTGTTTCGGGAGGATATCGATATGGCGGAACCCGATTTGTTCACGATCAAAAGCCACGTGCTCGAGCGCTATCACGGTTCGGGCGGAGAAGTCGTCGTGCCCGAGGGCGTCTGTGCGATCGGCAGGGAAGCCTTTTACGATTGCGCCACGCTGACCCGCATCACATTGCCCGGCAGCCTGCGGCGAATCGGCAGGTTGGCGTTTGCCGGCTGCACCGGCCTCACAGGCATTGAACTGCCTGAAGGCTTAGAGCGAATCGATGGAAGCGCTTTCATCTGCTGCACCGCCCTGACGAATGTCGTGCTGCCGGGAAGCCTTTGGCGGATGGAGGACAACGCCTTTCGGGGCTGTGCGGCATTGGAGGCCATTGAGGTTTCCCCGCAGAACAGGTATTATTACTCCTTCGACGGCGTGCTGTTTGACGGAAGCCACGCGCTGATCTGCTTCCCGCCGGCAAAGGGCCCCGCGTTTTCCATCCCCCCTGGCATAACGGAGATCGGCCCCTATGCCTTCCACGGAAGCGCCGCGCTGGATCGGGTTGAACTGCCCGACGGGCTGTTGAAAATCGGCCCGAACGCCTTTGACGGCTGCATAAGGCTTGCCGGTATCCGCTTTCCGAGCAGCTTGAAGACCATTGAATGGTGCGCCTTCAACAACTGTTCGCTCCTTGAGAGCGTCGCGCTGCCCGACAATCTGGCGGAACTGCACAACGGCGCATTCAGCCGCTGCACGGGATTGAAGCGCATCCTCTTCGGCAATGGCCCGGAAATCATCTCCGACCGGGCCTTTGCCGAGTGCACAGCCCTGATCCAGGCTGATCTGCCCGCCAGGCTGACGGAAATCGGCGACGAAGCATTTCTGGGATGCACCAGCCTGTCGCGCGTCAGCTGGCCAACAGGCTTGAAAAGGATCGGCGACAGGGCATTTCGCAATTGCATCGGTTTGACCTCGGTAGCCCTGCCCGACCATCGTATTGTTGTTGAAGCCCACGCGTTTCGGGGATGCGCGTCTCTGACGCGCGTTGAACTGTCTGCCGCCCAAACGAAGCCCACAGGAAACTGCATTTCAGCATCGTCGATCGGCAACCACGCCTTCCATGGCTGCGTTCGTTTGACGGGCATGGCGCTGCCGGTCGATACGGTGCGCATCGAAGGCGCTGCGTTCTCGGGCTGCTCATCCCTGGAGCAGGTCGCTTTGCCGGACGGACTGGTCAAGATCGGGGGCGGCGCATTCCGGGGGTGCGTTTCCCTTGCGCGTATCGATCTGCCCGCAAGCCTGCGAATCCTTGGGCGCGAC
>JAFUCP010000032.1 GCA_017459565.1 Clostridia bacterium
CCAACGAGCGCGCCGACGGCAGCACCGCGGCCTTTGCCATCCTGATGGTGGCCGGGGGAATGGCCGCCGTGGGCACGGGCGCGTGGTACGCCTGGCGGGCGTCCCAGCTGGGCGGCAAAAAGCGCAGGCGCAGGCGTCGCTGACGGATTGTTGCGCGCCGGTATATAAATATTTACGCGCTTGTTGGATTGTCGCCATCATATCATAATAATCGTCATGTATGATAAAATAGATGCATTATAATAGATTGAACGGCATTTCCCGGTGACTTGACGGAGGCTGCTGAGTGGCAAGACAAACCTCAAAGAAGAATAAAAAATCGCTGTGGCGGGCCCGGCGCTCCATGGGAACGCTGCCCGGCGTCATCGCGCTGATCGGCGCGGCGGCGCTGCTGGCGGCGTGGCTTTTGCAGAGCGGGCCCCTTTCCGGCCTGACGGCGAGGGCCGCGACGGGCGGCGAGGGCCTGCGCATCAGCGAGGTGATGACCTCCAACGCCTCCACGCGGATGGGGGAAGCGGGCATTGTGGACTGGATCGAGCTGCAAAACATCTCCGACCACGCCATCGATCTGACGGGCTACGCGCTGGTGCGCCAGACCAAGCCCGCCCAGGCGTTCGCGTTTCCCGGCGGCGTGCTGGAGAGCGGCGCGTTCGTGCTGGTGTACGCCGACGGCAGCGGCCAGGCCCTGCAAAGCGACGGCTATCACGCGCCCTTCCGGCTGCCCGCCTCCGGCGAGGTGGTGGCGCTGCTGGACAAGCGGGGCGACGGGGTGGACCTGGTGGAGACGCCCGCCCTGTCCCGGGACCAGAGCTATTGCCGGGACGCGGCGGGGAACTGGAGCGTGAGCGATTATCCCACGCCCGGGGCCCCGAACCGGGCCGAGCGCTGGGACGGCAGCGAGGAAACCGCCCGGGCGGTCGACGTGCAGCCCGGAGAGCTGGAGCTGACGGAGGTCATGGCGGACAACGCCACCTTCTTTGCCGATGAAACCGGGGCCTGCCCCGATTATGTGGAGATACACAACCGCTCCGGCGCGCCGGTGAACCTGGAGGGCTGGAGCCTGTCGGATGCCTCCGACAAGCTGACGAAATGGCAGTTCCCCGCCGTGACCCTGCCCGCCGACGGCTATCTGGCCGTCCACTGCTCCGGCGAGGACCGCAAAAGCGATGCGGCGCACCTGCACGCGGGCTTTAAGATCTCCGGCGACGGGGAGAGCGTCTATCTGACCAGCCCCGCCGGGGTGACGGTGAGCTATGTCAAGACCCCGCTGATGGAGCCGGACCAGTGCTGGTCGCTGACGGAAACCGGCTGGAGCAAGCAGTTTTCCCCGTCCCCGGGCTATCCCAACACGCCCCAGGGCGCGGACGCGGCGGCGGCGGGCATCGACCTGAGAAACACCGCGGGGGTGCAGATCACCGAGGTGCTGGCCTCCTCCTCCAAGTCCGACGACTGGATCGAGCTTTACAACCCCACCGCCCAGGCGGTGGACCTTTCGGGCTTCGGCCTGTCCGACAACGCGGGCCGGCCCAGAAAGTGGCAGTTCCCCTCCGGCACCCTGATCCAGCCCGGGCAGTACCTGGGCGTGTTTGCCAACGGAACAGGCGCCTCCACGGCCGAGCGCATACAGACCAATTTCAGCCTGTCCGCCGACGGCGGCTATTCCGTGGTGCTGTCCCTGCCCGGCGGCGAAATCATCGACCGGGTGTTCGTGCCCATGCAGTATGAGGACATCTCCTATGGGCGCGCGGACGGGCAGAGCGGCCTGAGGTACTTCACCACCGTGACTCCCGGCGCCTCCAACCAGGGTCCGGCCTACTACGGGCGCGCGCCCCGGCCCGAATACTCGGTACTCGGCGGGCTTTACCACACGGGGGATACGCTGACGGTGACGCTCACCGCGCCCTCCAACTGCCGCGTGTATTACACGCTGGATTACACCGATCCCACGGAGGCCAGCCAGCTGTATACCGGGCCCATCACCGTCACCGGGACCACGATATTGCGCACGCGGGTCTATGGCGACGGCTATCTGGAGTCCATCATGGACACCCAGAGCTATCTCTACGACGTGAACAACGCCGGCGGCAGCGTGTATGTGGTCTCCCTGGTCAGCGACCCCTACAACCTGACCAGCGACGAGGCCGGCATCATGATCAAGGGCCCCAACGCCCTGCCGGACTATCCCTTCGGCTCCATGAACAAGGGCGCGAACTTCTGGATGGACTGGGAGCGGGAGGCCCACGTGGAGGTGTTCAATCCCGACGGCAGCACCATGATCTCCCAGGAGTGCGGCATCAAGCTGCACGGCCAGTACAGCCGCGCCGAAAAGCAGAAGGCCTTCAAGGTCATCGCCCGCAGCAAGTACGGCTCCAACCGCTTCCAGGCGGCCATCTTCTCCAAGCGGCCCTACACCGAATACCAGTCCTTCCTGCTGCGCTCCTCCAGCGAGGACGGCTACAAGACCCGCTTCCGCGACGCGCTGCTGCAACGGCTGGCGGAGGGCGGATGCGTGGATTACCAGGAGACGGAGATCGGCGTTTTGTACATAGACGGGCAGTACTGGGGCCACTACAACCTGCGCGAACGCATTTGCAAATCCAACATCTGCCAGTTCGAGGGCTGGGAGGGCGACGAGGACGATATCGACCTCGTCAAGGCCAACACCAACGTCATGCAGGGCTCCAACGAAACCATGGTGCAGCTGCTGGACTATGTGAAGTCCCACGACATGAACACCGACGAGGCCTATCAGGTGCTGGACAGCGCCATCGATATTCAGAATTACATTGAATACATGGCGGTGGAGATGTACACCGGCAATACCGATACGCTGAACGTGAAGCGATACCGCAACCCCAAGGCGGACGGCAAGTGGCGCTGGGTGCTGTTTGATCTGGACTGGGGCTTCTCCGTGGACACCAATTCCCCCCAGCGCTGGCTCACCCCCGGCGGCATGGGCAACGCCAACCGCACGGACAACACGCTGTTCATCGCCTGCATGAAAAACGCCACCTTCGTGGACCGCTTCCTGACCCATCTGGGCCAGAAGATGGCCACCACCTTCAGCGCCGACAGCGTCACCGCCATGGCCCAGGAATTCTACAACGCCATCGCGCCGCTGATGCCAGAGCATTACGCCCGCTGGGACTTCTCCGAATCCGAGCAGAAGTCCGCCATCCGCGCCTTCACGCGCTACGGACAGGCCCGGCCCGGCCGTATGCTCCAGTTCATCAAGTACAACAAGTACCTGCCCCTCACCAGGGAGCAGATGGAGCATTACTTCGGCGAGGTCATGAACCAGGTGGGCGTGACCTACGATGAGATCAAGAAGCCGTAAACCGGCGGGCCCGGCAGAGGGGCCTGCGCCGAACATCAACCGCCACGGGGAGTTACGATATGCAACAAAAGAGAAACGGACTGCCGGCGCGGCACGAATTGAAGTACTTCATCAACCCTGCGGAGCTGGAGGCGCTGCGCGCGCGGCTGCGGGGGGCGCTGCTGATGGACAGTCACTGCGTGGACGGCCGGCCCTATGTCATACGGTCGCTGTACTTTGACGACATCGAGGATTCCGCCTTCTACGACAAGCAGGCGGGCGTGATGCACCGCGACAAGTACCGCATACGCATTTACCGCTATTCGGACAGGGAAATCTTCCTGGAGCGCAAGCGCAAGCTGGGGGATTTGATCCAGAAATCGTCGGTGCAGATCACGCGGCGGCTGTGCGACCAGCTCATCGAGGGCAATCCCTCGGGGCTGTACCGCTCCACAAATCCGCTTTTGCAGGATGTGTACACCCAGATGCGCACGCGGCTTTTGCGCCCGAGGGTGATTGTGGACTATGCCCGGGAGGCCTATCTGCACCCGGCGGAGGACGTGCGCATCACCTTTGACCTGAACCTGCGCTCCGGGCTGTACAGCCGGGACCTGTTCAACCCGAACCTGCCCACCGTCTGCCCCCATGACCGCAACGTGGAGATCCTGGAGGTCAAGTTCAACAATTACCTGCCCGGATACATCAACGCGCTGCTTTCCGGCGTGGAGGCGGAGCGCAGCGCCGTGTCCAAATACATCCTCTGCCGCCGCTACGAACCCCTTGGATAGCTTTATCTTCATATATACTGCCAGATTACACAGGAGGACAAGCCCATGAACAACATCTTTTCCAATCTGTTCAGCTCCCAGACCATCACCCCCGCGTCCTTCCCGACCATCCTGCTCTCGCTGGTGCTTGCGCTGGCGGCGGGGCTGTTCATCGCCTGGATCTACCGGCGCAATTACCGCGGCGTGATGTATTCCAACAACTTCACCCTCACGCTGGTGATGATGACGCTGATCACCTGCCCGGTGGTCATGTGTATCCGCGAATCCATCCAGCTGTCCATGGGCATGGTGGGCGCGCTGTCCATCGTGCGCTTCCGCACCGCCGTGAAGGACCCCCTGGATACCGCTTACATGTTCTGGGCGCTGACCATGGGCATCCTGCTGGGCGCGGGCCAGTTCTTCCTCACCGCCTGCGCGGTGGTGGGCATCGGCCTGCTTCTGACGGTGCTGGTTCACATTCAGACCAAGGGCCTGAACAGCTATCTGCTGGTGCTGCGCATGGGCGAGGACGCCGAGCGCCAGGCCAACCAGGTGGTGAACAGCCTGAAGGTGGTGCAGCTGAAGAGCAAGACCGTCTCCGCCAACGGTATCGAGGCGACCTATGAGGTGCGCGTGGACAAGCCCGACGCCCTGCTGAACAAGCTGCGCGGCGTGAGCGGCGTGTATGACGCCACGCTGGTGTCCTATTCCGGGGAAGCGGTGTAAGGCCAATCCCCCCCCGATCTGTCGCCAGGCGATGAAGCGGAACCTAAGGAGCGTGAATTTCTTTGACTGAAAACAACAGGCCGGTGAGGCAAAGGCCGGAGGGCGAAGGCAGCCGGTTCGGATCGCTGAACGCGCCCGGCCGTCCCGCCCCGGCGGGCCGCCCCGCGCAGGGCGGCGGGCTTGTCCACGCGCACCTCGTA
>JAFUCP010000198.1 GCA_017459565.1 Clostridia bacterium
CGCCGAACATCCTTCGTCTTCGCCCGGGAAAATGCCGAGGTATCGCACTTATGCCCTTGAGTATTCCTGCTGAATTGAATCATTTGATCCTCCGATTTCAATGGGTTTATGTGTTGATTCTTCCTGTCAGGTTGCTTTCTATCAACCGTCTAAAACTCTCTTCAAACCGCCAATCGTCCTCTTCGGTGCGCTTCGCCGGGCCCTTCAGGTGGTTCTTACTCATGCGGCGGGCAACCTTCGCCATGTGGCGCTCCATCAGCAGGCCGTCAATATTCTCATCCGTGTACCATCGCCCACTCTGATGGATGGCCTTCGCACCTTTCCCGAGGGCGAGGGCGGCCACACCGTAGTCCTGAGTGACGACTATATCGCCCCGCTGACATAGATTGATCAGCGCAATGTCCACCGCGTCCGCCCCGGCGCCAATCACCCGAATCTCGCTGTAATCCGAGGACAGCACATGGTTCGTGTCGCACAGCAGCACAACAGGGATGGCATACTCCTTTGCCACACGTTCGATGATCCGCGTCACCGGACAGGCATCTGCGTCAACGTAGATTTTCATAGGATTTCACACCTGAATTCATGTCATTTCTCCAGAATATGCGTTTGCAATACGCATATTTCTTTTTTGAAGGAACTCCATTTGCAAATCGATCTATTTCAGGTATTCCTCCTCCGATTTGGGCAGAGGGTTCTCATCAAACCATTTATTTCCAATCCAGCGCACAACTTCACTGTAGTCGTCAGAAACACAATCCTGAAGAAAGAAATAGTCGACATATCCCCTAAAATCTACAAATAGATCAAAGAAATCTTTATCTTGCCCCAGAGTCCGATACAATGGACTGTCTTCTCCTTTGTCGTATCTCCGGATGCATTCAAGAGTCAGATCTCAGCGGTCCTTAACCTGTGGGTGTGTTTCTTTCATCTGATTGATGCTTCCAGTATGTTTGGGGAAGATGATCATGCCCCCGATTGTATAGGCTTTCATGACACATCCACATGCCGTGAATCAGAAGCACGTGCGGCCGGTCCCGATCGCCGTATTCAAGTATGATCATGCCAGTCCTCCCCCTGTCCGTCTTCCAAATACTTGAACGTCATACAGTGTTCGAATCACTTTGACCGTATAACGGTCTTCATCCTGCGCACACTCTTTTATCCATCGCTGTTCTTACGTTGGAAGAATCCTTTGATGTCCGCGATGATCTCCCGCTCGCCCTCGCGCCCCTCCGGCAGGAAGGTGAACACCGGCCAGGCATGGAACATGCCCTCTCTGATTTTGATTTCGTAGTCCTTCACCCCGCAGCGGAGGAAAGATTTTTCATAATCCGGAGCGATCCCGGCGAACACCTCGTCCCCGGCGAAATACATGATGACCTTCGGGAAGCCGGTATAATCGTCCTCGTCCGCCTTGCCCAGAATGTACCGCGGAAGATCGCCGTTCGGATTGTAATACTTCACCATCGTTTCAAACATGTCCCAGTGGAGCAGCGGGTCGCGCGGGTCGATCTCCTTCATCCGCTCCTTGGCCTCGTCGCTCATGAGGAGCCCGGAGCAGGACACCGGGATCATCATCCCCGGCATCGGAAGCTCCGGGTACTTCTGCACCATATGCCGCCCAGCCTGGAACAGCACGTCCGCGCCGCCGGAAAAGCCCAGCCACACGATGTTCTCCGGGCGGAATCTCTCCAGCATTTTCTCATGCACCCGGATGGTGAACTCCGTTTCCTCCATCAGGTCATGGTCCGGCAGCAGCGGAAAGAGAGGGATCCACAATTCCGACCCGGTCTGGCGGATATAATTCTTCATGGAGCTTTTATAGGGAAGCTGCCACTTCCGGGAACCGCCGCCGGGGAAATAGACGACGGCCTTGTCGGGATTCGTACCCGCTTCCTTCCCCACGATGATGTGGAAGCCGTCCAGCGGCTCTTCCCGGAATTCAAAGCCATTGATCCTGGGCAGAGCAAACTTAAACTTCTTCTGCACATCGTAAGAGGCCTGCTTGAATTCCTCATAGCTCTCCTCCTGATGAAGCGAGCTGCCCTTCACGACCTTCCGGACGATGGGCTTTAATATGCTATATAAAAGGCTCACGCTACAACCTCACCGTTCAAATGGACACTGCGATCAGCACAGCGGCGTAGTAGATCACGGAGATCAGATTCGTCCATCCCCCCGAAACGATGATGCGAATACCTTTTGGCAGTCTGCCGACCACTGGTTTCAGAAGGAACAGCATCCCCGGACTTAAAAGGAACATCCACCATGCGCCAGTCATCCTGCCACTCTCCGCTGTCCAGCTTGCGGTTCATATTCTTTGCAATGGGCCGAATCGCAGCACGGATCAGCCGCACAAAGCCCTTGCTGTCCACGGTCAGAAGACGCGGCAGCGGCTTGCGCTGCTTATCCTTCTCGAAGATCACAGTGCAGGTTTTTGTGAACTCCTCCGGTGTTTCCTTTTCCGGCAGGACTTCAAAATAAGCAAAGGCCGCAATCGCGTCATACAGCTGCCAGATCATCAGGTTGTGTTTGCCGCCGCAGTATGGAAGATCCACGAGATACTCTTCATATTTCCGATCGATCTTTTCCATCAGACGCTCACATTCTACAGGGCTGTATTTTTGACTGAGCCGGGCTTTTATCCCTCGCTCGGCGCTCCTGGAATAACCCATATGCTTTTTGGTATCGATGTTCAGCTTTTTCATAATCTGCCTCTTTGGATTTCAATGGAGAAACACTTGATCTGTTTTAACCCCCGTCGGCGCGATCTCATTGTCTGCCTGCCATGTTTCGACATCTTTCGATACTGTTCTTTGTTGCCGGCCTTTTGTTGGAAAATTCTAACTGTCGCTCGAAATGAAGGCCCACCTCACAGCCGTCCATCTTTGATGCCGCTGTGCGATGGGCGAATCGTACACGTTAGTCTTCGCTTACCATTATACGTCATAATGTACTTTTTTTCAATGGGAGCAGTCAGAAAAATCGTCCTCTGGTCATGGTTTGGGGTTGTCTTGCCAATATGGACAAAGATGATTTTCTGAATCTCCTGATGGAAAACAGGATCATACAGGCGTCCTGAATAGCAGGGCCATGGCGATGCCGATGCGCTGCTTCATGCCCAGCGAGCAGTTCTTGAACTTGTTGGACGCCGCGCCCTCCATGCGCACGGTCTTGAGTACCTTTGCGATCTCCTTCCCAGGATTTCGGATGTCCAGGTTTGCTGCCTGAATCTGCATGTTGTTCCACACGCTGAGGTTTGGAAAGCAGCCCGGCGCTTCGACCAGCACGCCGATCTTGAAGCGCACCTGGTCGTTCCTGTAATCCTTGCCGAACAGCCGGATGCTGCCGCCGTCAGGCACCAGCAGCCCGCAGATCATCTTCTCGGTGGCGGACTTGCCGCTGCTGTTCTCGCCGATGAAGCCGTAGATGGCCCCTCCGGTACGGTCATGTTCAGCCCGTCCAGCGCGTACAGCCCTCGGAAGGATTTCTTCAGGCCCTGGATTTCGATGGCGTTCATCCTCTTCTCTCCTTCCGTCAGGCGTGGGCGGGAACAGGCTCCATGACCGTCGCCTTGGCGACGGGTGCTTTCACCTTCCCGGTCTCAATCAGCCACTGGATCTCGTCGTGCATGGTCTCCTGATAGCTGCGGGTGTGGTATCCCAGCTCCCGCATGGCCTTAGTGGAATCGAAGCAGTTGTTCCGGGCCAGGTTGTACACGGAGAAGGAGGTCATCAGGGGCTTGGTACCCTTGCGCTTCGCCTGCCTTTCCATCATCTTGCCCATCAGGTTCGCCATGCCCAGGGACAGGAACATGCGCATGGGCTTGGTGCCCGCCTCCTCGGCGATCATCCGGGCGAAGTCCTTGAACCGCACCTCGCGGTTGCCCAGGATGTAGCACTCGCCGCTGCGACCGCGCTCGGCGGCTCGGATGGTGCCGTCGGCCAGGTCGCGCACGTCGCACAGGTTGAAGCTACCGTCGATGCCCGCGGGCATTTCGCCATTGATGATCTTGATCATGGTGGAGGTGGTCTCGCCCACAGCGAAGTCCTCCGGGCCCATGATGCCGCTGGGATGTACCACGCAGGCGTTCAGGCCGCGATTGTACACGGCGTCCAGCACCGCCTGGGTGGCCAGCGCCTTGGACTGGCTGTAGCAGTCGCGCAGCACGCTGTCGTCAAAGTGATCCACCTCGCGGATGGGCTGTCCTTTGGGGCGCTCCGGGATCGCGCCGGTGGAGCTCACATACACCAGCTTTTTGCACTCTGGGTGCGCAAGGCACTGGTCGATGATGTTCATCGTGCCGCCCACGTTCACGTTCATCACGGTCTGGTTGAAGTCGGGGTTCACCGTCACCACGCTGGCGCAGTGGATGACGATGGTGCTGACACCCTCGTCCACCTGGAAGAAGCGGCTCAGGGATTCCATGTCGGTCAGGTCACCCTCGCAGATCTCGGCGGCCTTGGGCACGAACTTCGTCGCCGGATCGTTTTTTAGCACAAAGGCACGCACCGCGTCGCCCCGCTCGATCAGCTGGCGGCAAATGGTCCCGCCCAGGAAGCCCGCCGCGCCGGTCACCAGATATTTGGTATTGCTGCTCATATTCTTCATTGCTTTTCTCCTCCCTTATGCCCTGCCGCCCAGGCGCTTCTTTGCGTCTTCAACGCTCTCGCCCTCTTTGGTCAGGAACTTGCCGACAAAGGCGTCCTCGATCTTCTTGTAACCGCCCACCACCGCGTTTTCAATCGCCTTATAACCGCCGACCACGCTGCTTTCCACAGCCTTGTATGCCTTCGCGGTTCCCGCCGCAATCTGTTCACCCGCTTCTCCGCCCTTCTCCAAAAGCTGTCCCTCGGCCCACATTCTGCTCTTCACGGCTTCCAGCTGCAAATCGCTCATTGTATGAATCTCCCTTCGATTGATCAATTTCAGATGGTTTTCTTCAGTTGATGAGGTCATTATAGGCGTCAATTATCTGCGTTTTATTTGAGAATTGTTTGAGAATGATTAATGGCATTCCCTGCCCACAATAAAGGAAGCGCCCATTTCAGGGCGCTTCGCGTGATGATGATTCTGCTTTCTTTATTAGTTCTACAATTTGTGGCGCGACCTTCTTTCGCTCCCGCTTCAGAAGTCGCTCATAGGCCGCCGGCATGGCTGCCATCACCGCGATACCGCAGCAGCCGAGTATGATACCCGGGATCATCCAATTGAACGACAGCACCATGGCCAAGCCCAGGCCCATCACCAGCGTGCCCGCCAGGCCAAAGCCCACCGCCATGGCAGTCGCACGTCGAGTCACATCATGGTCGATCCTGCGCATAGCGGACAGCTGGTTGTTAGGGCTTTCTGAGGTATAACGGCGACGAAGGGCATCGATTTCCCGCTGCTCGTCGGCGGCATAGCGGTAGGTCGCACGGTTCTCCCTATCAGGCATGGGCTGTATTCCTCCCCTTCTGCGCATGGCGCTTGTATCGGTTCAGCATATGCCCGCAGATACACAGCATGGCCAGGCACACGAACGCGCCGAATAGCGTGTTCGCCGTTCGCGCAAAGGCTTCATCTCCGCCAAACTGGCTGATCATGGCCGTCTGCAGCGCCATCATGGACATCAGGGCGCAGGCAAAGCTGATGCAGCGGGACGCCGCCAGGATGACGTTTTCTTCGTGCCACTTGCGAACCAGCGTGGTCACCGCGGCGATGATCTTGACGAAGGCATACAGCGCAAAGGCGTAGATCAGCGTGCCCGGATAGTGATACGCCTCTCCTGACTGGACCGTCTGGACGATCAGGCCATTCATGGCGACGGTGAGGAAGAGCATCTGAAAGGCAGTGTTTCGATAGGTCTTCCAGTCCCGCTCGCCATCCTTGGAACCGCCCCGGGTCATGAAGGTCCGCAGCAGCGAATAGCGCAATCTGGCGAGGATGGCGTAATAGACCCCGGCTGCGATCATCCACCAGGAACCCAGCCAGATGCCGACGCCCAGCTTGAACGCGGCATAGCCCAGGTTGAACACCAGCGACGGCGCCAGCAGCGCATGCATGCGCCGTTCGGGATCGATGGCCACGGCGTGGATTCTTTCAAAACCAGGACGCGCGGCGGCGTGCTTTTCAATTGATGCCGTGAAAACCGTGGACAGCCGATTCGCCGCGCCGGGAATCCACGCGCACACCAGCACCAGGGCATAGGTGGAGTACAGGTAGGCGGCGTAATGAATGGCGGGAACAGCGATCGTCCCGTTCAGGCAGAGGGTCAGCAGGATGGCCGCCGAGACCACCACGCATATTCGCACCGGCGTTTTGGGCTGGAGCAGCGCCTTTAGCCTATCCATGGATCGCTCTCCTGACCTTCACGGTAAAGCTGCTGCCCTCGCCGAGGGCGCTGTCCACGCCCAGCTCGCCGCCCATCAGGTATACCACCCGCTTCACCAGTGCCAGCCCCAGGCCGTTGCCCTCGGTGGCGTGGGAGGTGTCTCCCTGGTAGAACTTATCGAATATGTGCCTGAGCGTCTCGGCGCTCATGCCGCACCCGGTGTCGGTGACGGTCACCACCGCCCAATCGCCCTCGACCTTCACGGACACGCCCACTGTGCCGCCCGGCTCCGTAAACTTGAAGGCATTGGAGATCAGGTTGTTCCACACCAGCGTCAGCATCTCCGGATCAGCGTGGATGGAAACGCCCTCGTCGATGTCCGCGTCGATCTCGAGGTCCTTTTTCTCCCACAGCTCCTCGAAGCCCAGCAGGCACTGGGTCACCTGCTCGCTCAGATCATAGGTCTCAGGCTGGGTGGTGATCTGCTGGTTCTCCAATTTATTCAGCTTCAGGATGTTGGTGATCAGCGTGGACATGCGCGCCACCGCGCCATCGATCCCCGCAGCATATTCCCGGCGCTCCTCCTCGCTCAAGCCAGGCTGCTTCAATAGCGCCGCGTAGTTGCGCATCACCGCCAGCGGGGTCTTGAGCTCATGCGAGACATTGGAGACAAAGTCCGTGCGCAGCGTCTCAGTGGAGGACAGCTCCTTCGCCATCAGGTTGAAGTCCTCGGCGATTTCGATGAAATCCACGTTGTAGGGCGGCAGGTCGGAGGTGTCGATCCGCGCGGTCAGGTCGCCCTCCGCCATGCGGCGGGTCGCCTCGTGAATGCGTTGGATGGGCTTGTCCACCGTAAAGCGGCGCAGCAGCCACTCCACGCCGCAGCAGAACAGGCTGAGCAGCAGTATGTTCAAAAAGGTCACCACGGCATTGCGGCGGATCAGGCCGGCATCCAGCTCCATTGAGTGGAAGAACAGGAAGAAGGAGCAGGTGATGACAAAGGCGATCAGCAAAAAGAACGTGACATAGCGCCACATCAGGAAAAAGCGCTGTTCCCGCTTCATTTCACCACCGCCTTGTAGCCCAGGCCGCGCACGGTGACGATCTGGAAGTCGTCG
Organism: Clostridia bacterium; assembly: GCA_017459565.1. Lineage (GTDB taxonomy): Bacteria > Bacillota > Clostridia > Christensenellales > Aristaeellaceae > UBA2862. Next base: position 7,435 of record JAFUCP010000198.1, read on the forward strand.
CAGGCTTCAAGTTTTTCCCGCAGCTTGGTCATGTACACGTCTACCGCCCGCAAGCCCGTGGCGGATTCCGCGTCCCAGAACTCGTCCATCAGTTGGGCGCGGGTAAAGGTGCGGTTGGGGGTAGACAGCAGCTTGAACAGTATGTTGAACTCCCGCGCCGTCAGCGGTATGTCCGCGCCGTTCAGCACGCAGGTGTTGGCGTCCGCGTCCAGCGTCAGGCCGCCCACCGTCAGCGTATGGCTCTGGGCGATCTTCGCGCGCCTGAGCAGCGCGCCTACCCGCAGCACCAGCTCCTCCAGGTCGATGGGCTTGACCATGTAGTCGTCTCCGCCCGCCGCGTAGCCCTGTCGCTTCGCGCCGAAGTCCTCACGCGCCGTCATGAACAGGATCGGGATCTCCCGGTTCAGGTCGCGTACGGTCTTTGCGAACTCAAACCCGTCCATGCCAGGCATCATGATGTCGGATATGATCATGTCGAATACGGTGCCGTACATCGCGTTAAAGGCGTCGTTGGCGCCCAGGCAGCCGGTGGTCTCATAGCCGTTCAGCCGCAGATAATTGCAAACCTGCCGGTTCAGCTCAGCGTCATCCTCGACAATCAGTATTTTGAACATGTGTACTTTCTCCCGGTATTTTGTGGGATTATTTTACTGCATCATTGTTGCCCGTTTGTTCAGAAATTGTTTGAGAATTACTAATGCCTGTCCAACGGCACTGCAATCATGTCCTTTTTGCCGCAACGTGCCTCCCACGTTCACCCCTGTCGCCGGCTTAGCCGCCTCAGGCGATCAAGTGGGCTGTTCCCTTATCCGCCGATGACAGGGGCCAACGTGAGCGGTGGTACATAAGAACCCTCCTTATCTGTTTTCAACGAATTCTGTTCCCTTCTTTAGAGGGAAACAAGCGCAAAACCCGTCTCGCGCTTTTTCATGAAGGTTCTGAGCAATTATGTATTATCCATCTTACCTGCGTATTTTCTCGTCACCGACCGGGGAACCAGCCGGGACAGAAAACTCATACACTTTGTGAATGTGCCTTGATAGCAAAGCACCTTGCCCAGGCGCAACGCCCGGATGCCCGCCTTCGCCACGTCCTCGGGCTTTGCCGCCTTTTTGAACATCTTCGAGCCGTTGCCCATATCGGCAGCGACTTCAAAGCCCGTGGCGGTGGGGCCGGGACAAAGCGCCGTCACGGTCACCCCGCTGCCCTTAACCTCCTCGGCCACAGCCTCGGAAAAGCTGCGCACGAACGCCTTGGAGGCATAGTAGACCGACATGCCGGGGCCTGCACAGAAAGCAGCTACAGAAGACAGGTTCAGTATTTTTCCGTGCTTGCGCTCGATCATCCCCGGCAGGAAGCAGAAGGTCAGTTGCATGAGGGCTGTGATGTCCACCTGCACCATCTCATATTGCTTCTGCCAGTTGCATTCCGCAAATTTGCCAGAATCCCCAAAGCCGGCGTTGTTGATCAGCACGTTGACCTCCAGGTCGTGCGCCTGGGTGAATTTGAACACACCCAAGCCCAGACCATGGCCGAACGGGGTTTTCTGACCATTGCCTTTGACCCATCCTTCACCGGCGAGAGCGGCGGTCAGCCCCGCTACATGGCCTCCCCGGACATCAATACCGAGGACTTCATGGCGGCGGTGGACTTCCTGTTGCTAAACGAAAAGGTCGACCCGGAGCGCATCGGTATCATCGGCATCTGCGGCTGGGGCGGCATGGCCATCAACACCGCTGCGCTGGACACCCGCATCAAGGCTACGGTGGCCTCCACGATGTACGACATGACCCGGGTAAACGCCAAGGGTTACTTCGATTCCGAGGACAGCGAAGAAGCACGCTATGCCAAGAAGGCCGCCATGTGCGCCCAGCGCCTTGCCGATTTGAAGGCCGGGGAATACAAGCTGGGCGGCGGCGTTGTGGACCCGCTGCCGGAGGACGCGCCCTTCTTCGTGAAGGACTACTACGACTACTACAAGACGCCCCGGGGCTATCATCCCCGCTCGCTGAACTCCAACGGCGGCTGGAACGTGATCGGCTGCTTAAGCTTCATCAACCAGCCCATCCTCAAATACTCCAACGAGATTCGCTCCGCGGTGATGGTGCTGCACGGCGATGCGGCCCACTCCTGCTACCTTGGCAAGGACGCCTATGCCGACATGGTGAAGGACAGCCAATATGCCAACAACAAGGAACTGGTGCTGATCCCCGGCGCGGTACACACCGACCTGTATGACGGCGGCGGCAAGGACGCCATCCCCTTCGACAGAATCGAGGTGTTCTTTGAAAAGAATATGCGGTAAACGGCTGTTGTCCCTGCTGGCGGTGTTCGCGCTGCTGCTGTGGGGGCTTACAGGCATGGCGGAGGAAAAAGGCATGACCGGTGTCTTCGATTTTGAAAACAGAACTGTACTGCTGAACAGCGGCTATACCGCCCTCATCCCCGAGATCGACACCTGCGACGCGATGTTGATTCTCGCGCCTGTACACTGGGATCAGTTCCCCGCGCAGCTCAAGGCGTTCCTCGACCGCACCTATTCCTTCATGGACTTCAGCCAGCCCGATTTCTCCATGGCTGGCCGCAAGGACAAGAAGCTGGACGGGTACTTCTTCGCCGGATTTGGCCCGGTCGATGTGTACACGCAGATGGTCGAAACGAACCTCAAGAGCTTTGCCACCGCCAGATTCCGCGACTACAAGGCGCATGTGGCGGGCGATGCGAATGTCCCGGGCAGCATCATGGAAAAGCCGGACGATTTGAAGGCCGCCGACGAAATGGTGGAGTGGCTGCTTGCCTGATGAAACCCAAGTGCCACACGCAATGGTCAAACGTGCAAAGGCCCAGGGATGTTAGCGAATCCCCGGGCCTTTTCTAACCGCTCACAGGATGCTGTGGAGTAGATTGTTTATTCTTTTCTTGTACGGTTCTCTTTAACGTTTCGGATTTGAATTCCATCTGAAGCAACGCCATAGAATTATCCCTCCAGTAATGGGCACAGGCTTTTTTCGCTATGATTATAGCATGTATCGGTCACCCGTTCAACAGGAGCTTATTGCTATCCGTACACGGATTATACGAATTACACGCCGTACACGCGGTACACGATAAATCCGGGGAAAACCACGGGAAACTAATTCCCGGCGTGTCTAATCCGAAAGATTTACAAACGAACCCGGCCTATACAGCAAGCCCAATCGTGTAATCCTGTAGAATCAGGGTGGAAAGGGCAGCATTGGGCCGGGATTTGCATAAAACAACGCGAGCCTGTCATTTCAGACAAGCTCGCTTGCTATACCTAATGTCGGTACTGATGTCCCCCTGAGTAGCGCAGCGATTCCTCAGTATAGTTTTTCTTCCCGGGATCGCGCACTAATACTGCTCGTGCCCATTCCCTTAAATACGTTTCCTGCTTTACCCGTCCCCTGCGCACTTTCAATATCTTGACAACAATCCATATCGCCAGCACAATCAGTGCAAGAATTGGAATTGTATGGTCCATTATCATCTTCCCCCAGAATTGACCTGTTGACCACCAGTAAAAGCCTTCGGAAGCTCTCCTCAAACCGCCGGTCGTCCTCGTCAGTGCGCTTCGCCGGGCCCTTCAGGTGGTTCTTGCTCTTGCGCCGGGCAACCTTCGCCATGTGGCGCTCCATCAGCAGGCCGTCAATATTCTCAACCGTGTACCATCGCCCACTCTGATGGATGGCCTTCGCACCTTTCCCGAGGGCGAAGGCGACCACGCCGTAGTCCTGAGTGACGACTATATCGCCCCGCTGACATAGATTGATCAGCGCGATGTCCACCGCGTCCGCCCCGGCGCCAATCACCCGAATCTCGCTGTAATCCGAGGACAGCACATGGTTTGTGTGGCACAGCAGCACCACGGGAATGCCGCACTCCTTCGCCACCCTCTCGGCAATTCGCCTCACCGAACAGGCATCCGCGTCAACGTAGATTCTCATATGATCTCGTACTGAAGCATCTCGTACTTCAGTTTCGTTCCCTCGTCGATCTCCTGCGGCAATAAAGCGCGGGCGATGAACAGCGGTTCCTCCTCCATGTCCGTCCTCTTCAGCCAGGCATAGTCCCCGTCGATGCGGGCAACAATGTAATACTTTGTTTCCATGTTATCATCCCTCTTTAACACCTCCCCCGTTTCTAACCTATATTTTACCCGAAAACAGGGCATATAGCAAGCCCGCAGGCTGCCGTTTTATTCGGGAGCCAAGGCTATATTCACAATGTGCAGACCTTCTATCTCTTCGACTTCTGCTACCAGCTTCCGGCTGTTACCGATATGGCCCGCATCATAGGCAATCAGATAATCACAATGGTGGATCATATACTGGTTTGCCCGCAGAATCGCGGCGCGCTTTGGGACGGTTTCGAGGCCGTCAGGAAAGAGGGAACCGTCGAAGCTATCGGGCAAAGGATTGGCGTCAGCGCGATAATAGGGCATGAGCAGCGTAAGAGTAACATCGGAACGTTGCTGTTTCGCTTCGATCACAGCACGTGCGGCAAGACGGTCGAAATTCCCATATCTCCCGACAACAAAGTCCGTCACGCCATATTCAGAGATATGACGCTCAACAGCTGAAAGCAGCCGTTCATAGATGCTCTCCGGCGCATCCCGATGGCCGATAAAGAAGCAGGTTTTCATGTGAATCGCCCCTTTAGGATTAACCCATATACGGGTAATCCATTTTATTTCCACCTCCTCTATCATGTCAACCCGAATACGGGTTAATTCGTGTTCTGCGGCCCTTATCATAATATCAACCCGTAAATGGGTAATACTGTGCTAAGGACAACGTTATGGACTATTCAGATATTTATGTGCGGAGAATACGATCCCTGTGCAAGGAGCGCGGGATCGCCATCAATAAGCTGGCGACCATGAGCGACGTGA
>JAFUCP010000199.1 GCA_017459565.1 Clostridia bacterium
ACGTCCAAACTGGCCGTCAAAACGCGGCGCTTCCGGCTCCAGGGAGGGCGTCTGAGCCCGACTATCGGAGCTGGTTCCGGAAGCGAAGCGGAGGACACCGGCCCGCATAGCTGCGGTCTATTTGTCCCCGCAGGGGCAATCGGCCCGACAGGGTCGCTGCAGCCGGCAAGGAAAGTCTCCATTTTCCTAAACAGTGTCCGGCAGCCGGCTTTCCTCCTTTTTCACATAGACCTTCAGCGTCATCTCCGGCGTGGAGTGTCCCATCAGCGCCTGCGTGGTCTTGATGTCCACCCCCGATGCTACCATCATGGTTGCGAAGGTCGTTCGGAAGTTGATGGCCGTCATCCCGTACAGCTCGATATGAGACTTCAGGGAATCCCACAGCCTGCGATACGTCACCTGGGAGACCGGCGAGTCGTCCCCCTTGGAAATCACGTAGCCCCTCTGCTTTCTGCAACCCAGCAGAATATCGTCAAGTGTTTGATGCGGTTTGGCTTGAAAGCCTGACGCAAGCAGAGGAAAACCGCCTCTTGAAAAGCGGCACTGTATGTGGTAAACTCGGCTTACAGGTCCATGATGTGGACAAGCCGATTGTGTTCGGGGCGTTCTTTCCTGTTGTGACCGTGATGTGAAAGCGCAGCGCAGGCTCGACGATAACCGGCCGGCCGCGCGCTGGCGAGGATTTCAGGCGCCGATCGGTCCCGGTCCCGGGCGGAATACTGCCGGGCTCCCGCGGGAAGATTCAATTCCGAACAACGAAACAGGTCAAACGCGAAAAGAGGGAATGATGCATGGAAAGACAGGAACAGGGAAGCGGCGCGCAAAGGCGGAGTCGGCTGAAAAAGGCCGATGCGCTGGCCTGCGTGCTGCTCGTCTATCTGTTTCCAGTTCTGGTGGGCGGCGTGTTTTTTCGGGTGATGGAGATGGGCGGCGCGCCGTCCTGGTGGCTGATCGTCAACGGCGCGCTTTTTGCGGCCAGCCTCGGCCAGGCGATCTACTTTCTCGCTTCCGGCATCGTCCCGGCGCTTAAAAAAGCCCTGAGCCGCGACTTGAAGGGGAGGGACGCGCAATGAACGCACGCGCCTTCCTGGTCGCGGCGGCGGGCTTTGTCGTGATCACGCTGTTTGTCTATTTCAACTATCCCGCGTCCTGGCGGCGGAACCGGCTGTTTCGGGCCGTGCTGCTGCTGTGGCACATTGTGGGCACGGCGGCGCTCTGCACGGTATTCACGGTGTACAGGAAGATTCCCTACGAGGGCATGAAATACGAAATCACGCGCGTCGCCACCTTTTATTATATCACGGTCATGCTGCTGGGCATAATGTTCTTCCTTCGGCGGGTATCCAGCAAAACCTATCTGTTCGTCATGGAGCAAACCGGCCGCCCCGTGGATGAAAGACAGCGGCGCTTTATTGCCGACAAGCGCCTCCATTCCATCATCTTCATCGTCGCGGCCTTTTCGATCTGTGCCGTCGGCTTCTTCAATATTGACCTGTTGCACGACACGCGCTATGAGGTGCATATCCCAAAGGCCTGCGCCGAAGGGGAGCTGAACATATGCCTGATCGCGGATATCCACGCCGGGTCCGGGAACTGGGAGTATACCTACGACGATCTGGCGCAGCTGATCGACGCCTCAGAGCCGGACGTGCTGCTCATCGCCGGGGATGCCTTTGACGAGACGACCTCGGACAGCGACATAGAATATCTGGGCTGGGCGCTTAACGCCATCCGGCCGCCGCGCTACGGCGTCTATTTCATCTATGGCAATCACGACAACATCACCGAAAGCTGGGCCGCGGAGCAGATGCGCTCACTGGGCGCGACGGTGCTGGAGGACGAGGTTGCCCTGCTGGGGCCGGACATTCAGCTGATCGGGCGCATGGACCCCAAGCACAACCAGCTGGACATGGCGCGGCTCATGGAGGGATTGGACCCCGAAAAGCCCATCCTGGTACTCACCCATCGGCCCGAGGAATTCCAGAAAATGGCCGACCTGGGCTGCGATTTGGCCATGGCCGGACACACCCACGGCTTCAACATCCCCCAATTCCTGGGCGCGCCGCTGCTGGGCGATACCTATTACGGCCTCAAGCGATACGGCGGCATGACCTCCATCACCACCTCCGGCGTCTCCGCCTGGGGCTTCCACTACAAGTGGCCCGCCATCAGCGAAGTGGTAGGCATACACGTCACCTTCGGCAAATAGCGCCTGTACGGCTGCGCATGGGCTGCGTTCAGAAGTCTGGCAAAATGAATAAGGGGCTGTGAAGTTCAAGCATTGAATACTTTCTTCGCAGCCCCATCGATTTATCAGGTGCCTATTATCACATATCCGGCGCGTCAGTCCTCCCGGGTGGCCTTCATTGCCTGCTTTTTGCGGTACATCTCCTCATCGGCGCGCTTGAGTACATTCTCTGCCGAACTGTCCCGGGCGGAATCGTACACAGCCATGCCTATGGCGATGGAGACCCGCTCCCAGGGTTGCAGGGACGGCTGCTCCCTTTTCCAGGTGAGGACGTTTTCAAACGCCCTGAGCAGCTCCGGGGCCTGCTCCAGCAGTTCGTCCTCCAGCACCACCACGAATTCGTCGCCGCCGATACGGTACACATTGTCCGTGCCGAACACGCCGCAGACGGTATTGGCGCAGATCTTCAGATAGGCGTTGCCGCGTTCGTGTCCGTGGGTATCGTTGATGCGCTTGAGGAAGTTGGCGTCCGCCATCAGCAAGGCAAACGCCGCCCCGCCGGCCGCGATATTCCCATTCAGCCGGGTTTGACACTCGTCGTAGGCGGCCTTGTTCTTAATGCCGGTCAGCGCGTCCATATAGGCCAGCTCATCCATGGCCTCCATGGGGCGTATGATGCGCCGCTCCATAAACAGCATACTCCCGATAAAGACCAGCAGCAGCACAATCAGGAAGAACACCGCGATATCCCGGTCAAAGGCCAGGCTGTATTCCATGATCAGATTCATGGAAAAGTCCACCGCGGCGTAACAGCAGCACACCCCCGAGGCGTCGTAGACCGGCGTATAGATCGTGAGCAGATAGCCATACTCGTCGGTGGCAATGACAGGATCAATCTCCTGCCCCGCCAGCAGCGCGGGGATGCGGCTCTCGAAGGCGCTGTCAAAGGGGATGATCTCCCCCGGCTCCGAGGCCGTGGAGACATCCTCGTCGGGATCGAACACCACGTGATAGCCGTCCTCAAGGATCTTGTAGACATAGAGATACCTGACATCCGGGTAGGCGTCCCTGAGCTGGCAGATTTCGGCCTCGATCGCGTTGTACTCGGCGCTTTCGCGGCCCAGCTCGATGTATTCGTCGATCTTTTCGGTGTCGATCTGCATCGCGATCAGGCCGGTCAGGCCCTTGGCCATGCGGATGCGATCCTCGACCATGAACCGGCGGAAGAGCAAAAACCCAATGACCATCACCGCGATGGCGATGACGGAAAGGGATATGATGGTCTCCAGCATAAACCTGGTTCTGTAGGAGTGCTGTTTCCCCTGACGCTTCATGGCTCTCCCCGCTTTGCTTTATTTGTCCTCGCTGTGCATGACCACATTGACATAGTTATACGGGATTTCAATGCCGGCCTGCTTCAGCGCCACATTGACCCGGGTATTGATATCGCTCTTGACGACCTCCGAAGGGGTTTTGGGCTCAAAATACACGGTGGTCGCCATCACCAGGCTGCTGTCGGCATAGTTGATGAAGTACACCGGGCCGTATTCATATCCCCCATTTTTCGTGGGCTTGCCGGCGATGCTGTAGGGGCTGGACTCCACGGCCTTGCGGATCACCGACATGACGCGCTCCACATCCGTGCCGTAGGCCACGTTGAACCTGAAATGCACCGAGCGCGTCGTAGTCTGGAAGCTCATGTTGGTCACCAGCATGGCGTTGAGCTTGCTGTTGGGGATGACCACGCGCACGGTATCGATGGTCTGTATGACCACGTGACGGAGAGTAATGTCCTTCACGATGCCGGCCGTGCCGTTGTCCAATTCGATCCTGTCGCCGATATCAAAGGGCTTGGCGGCGCTGATCATGAGCCCGCAGATCATATCCGCCACCACCGGCTGGGCGGCGAAGCCCGCGATGGCGCCGATGATCGTCGTCCCCTGGAACAGCACCTTGCCGAAGGATTCCGTGATAGGCGAACTCATCATCACCCACTGCACCGCCACAAAGATGATCACGGCCCGAATGGCACTCTCCACAAAGCGCAGGTTGATGTCGTTTTTGTTGGCCAGCAGCTTGCGCCCCAGCTTCTTTTCCAGCTTCAGCAGCACCATCACCACGACGATGGCGACGACAATCAGGAAAAGCAGGTTCAACACATTCATGATCATCGGGTTGTCGTTCAGGAATTCCATAATCCTGTTCATCTCAACCGCCTCCTGTCCTTTGTAAAGCAACGGGCGTTTATCGGCACAGCGCCCACAGCGCCCGCAGCGCAATGGGGATCAGGCCGTCGTCAAACTCAAAGGCCGCCGTATGCAGGCCGGGCCAGTCCTCCCCCGCGCCGATGCCGAAGTACAGCCCCGGCACGCGCTTCAAAAACCATCCGAAGTCCTCCGACCAGCGCATGGGCTCCCGAAGCGTCGCCACTGAAAGCCCCGCCGCCGCGAAGCGGGAAAGCGCGTCCGCGTATGCCGCGTCATCGTTGGTGGTATCGCAGAACTCATCCCGCAGCTCAAAGGCGCACTTCATGCCCTCCTGTGCGCAGCCCGCCTCGGTCCACGCCCGGATGCGCCGGATCAGCGCGTCGATATCCGCCTTGCTGTGGCCGCGCAGCGTCAGGTTCAGCTGGCCCTCGGACGCGGACAGGCCGAAGTTCTCCCCGCCGGCGCGGATGCCGATCAGCGTAACCATGAGCAGCCGGTTGCCGCCTGCAAGAACGTCCTGTGCCATGTCCCGCACCTCAAGCGCCAGGCGGCTGAGCAGGGCGATGGGATTCGCGCCCTCTGCGGGATAGGCCGCATGGGCCGGCCGCCCCTTGACGCGCACGATGAGCCCGCAGGAAGCGCACGCGAAGCAGCCTTCGCGCATCAGCACCGCGCCCTTGGGAAAGCCGGGGATGTTGTGAAGGGCATACACGCGCTCAATCTTGTCAAGCCGCGGCCATGTTTCGCAGACGCGCCGCGCACCCTCGCCGGTCTCCTCCGCCCCCTGAAAGATCAGATGGATGTTCCTGCCCAGTCGCGCGCCCTCCAGCATCATGCCGAGGCCGCAGAGTATGGCGCTGTGCCCGTCGTGGCCGCAGCCGTGCCGCGCCCCGCAGGCCGCCTCGTCGCAGGGGATGGCGTCCATATCCGCCCGGAAGCCGATCCAGGGCAGGTCCTCCCCCTCCCAGTGGGTCGCCAGCAGCCAGCCGCCCATGTTTTGCACCTCAAGTGACGTGCGTTCCCGCAAAAAGGCGCTGATCGCCGCCATGGTCCGCTCCTCCCGGCCCGACAGCTCCGGGCAGAGGTGCAGCCCGCGTCTGAGCGCCGCGACGCTCTCAAGCTGATCCGCGTTCAGCATAAAAACCTCCGCTGTGAAAGTATGGCTCATACCATTCTATCACAGCGGATGAAAAATGTAAATTTACAGTTTGTGAAGTGTTGAAAAAACAGGTCCCGTCCGTCGGTTCTCTCCCGTCTTCACCTGGCCGCCCGAAGCACGCCCTGGCTGTATCGGGTGTTGAGCAGGTCCTTTACGCGCTCCATGCAAAGGCGCATGTTGCTCTGCGCCAGATCTGTGGAGGTGTTGTTGCGGTAGGCCGCCTCATAGGCGGTGAAGGCGCTGGTCATGTCGTTGACATCGCCCTCGGTCAGCACGGCGTATCTGGAGCCGTAGGTCTGCGCCAACAGGTTGTTGAGCGTCACGGAGGCCATGAAATAATCCCTCATTTGAGGCAGTATGGCGTTCTTCACATCGGCATTGGGCACGGCGGTCATATCGAAGGACTGCATCAGTATGTACAGGTTGGAGTACAGCATATCCCCAGCCTTGTTGCGGGCATCATCGTATTGCTTCTGTATATTCAAGCGCATATTGATGGATATGCACAGCGCCACGACCAGCGCCAGCAGCAGCGCGACACATGCGCAGACAATCGCCCTTTTTCGCGCGCTCAGCGCAAAAAAAGCGCGTATGCCTGCCTTCACATTTTCCATTGTCAACCCCCTCCCGGTTCTTGGTTATGCGATATTATATGTGCCTCAATGCCTGTATATGCATTGCATATGCTAATAATTATACGACAAAATTCGCAGGAATTCCTGCATTGCATTGTGAAAACAAATGCATATATACAGCGAATATACAGTTGTATATTTCATTTTTTGCGTCTTTGGTCATTTTTCGCGCAAATCCCGGTGCGATTGCCGTCATTTTTCAGGCATCGCGAATCCGCGTCCCATCCCGGCGGCAGGGCGCAGATTTAACGTCAGCGGGTTTGACGCACATGCCGTTTTATGCTATATTTATCGTGGTTGCGCGGGGGATGCCCGCGCGGGACAATAAGCGAATTTGAAAGGAATGAATGACAATGAGCCAGCTGAAAGGCGCATGTATCATCGGTCAGTCCGGCGGCCCCAGCGCCGTCATCAACGCCTCCGCCTACGGCGCGATCAAGACCGCCCTGGAGAATGAGGATATCACCCAGGTTCTGGGCGCTCTGCACGGCATCAAGGGCGTGCTGGACGACGACCTGATCGACATGGGCAAGGAAGATCCCACCGAGCTTTCCTATATGAAGTATACCCCCTCCTCCGCGCTGGGCTCCTGCCGCTACAAGCTGGCCGACCCGGACGTGGACGACACCGATTACAAGCGCATCCTGGAGATCTTCAAGAAGTACAACGTGCGCTATTTCTTCTACAACGGCGGCAACGACAGCATGGACACCTGCAACAAGATCAGCAAGTTCATGCTCAAGAACGGCTATGAGTGCCGCGTGATGGGAATTCCCAAGACCATCGACAACGACCTCTACGGCACCGACCACTGCCCGGGCTTCGCCTCCGCCGCCAAGTACATTGCCACCTCCGTCATGGAGGTATACCGCGATTCCACCGTGTACGACACCGGCATGATCACCGTGATTGAGTGCATGGGCCGTCACGCGGGCTGGCTGACCGCCGCCGCGGCGCTGGCCGGCTACGCCGGAGAGGGCGCGGACCTGATCTATCTGCCCGAGAAGGACTTCGATCTGGACGCCTTCACCCAGAAGGTCAAGAGCATCTATGAGAAGCAGAAGAAGTGCCTGGTGGTCGTGTCTGAGGGCATCCACGACAAGGACGGCAAGTTCATCAGCGAATACGGCAGCGCCAACGCCGCCAAGGACGCCTTCGGCCACACCCAGCTGGGCGGCCTGGCCTCCTTCCTGGCCAACCACATGAAGGCCGCCACCGGCGCGAAGGTGCGCGGCATCGAGCTGAGCCTGCTGCAGCGCTGCGCGGCCCACTGCGCCTCC
>JAFUCP010000200.1 GCA_017459565.1 Clostridia bacterium
CCACGCGTTGTACCACATCACCAGGGGGGTCTGTTCGGTGCCGCCCATGAAGCAGTCCGTCTGGGTCAGCTCAGTGATATTGCCGGTGGCGGAATCATGCTTCCAAAGCTGGTTTCCGGCGGCATCCAGGCCAACCACCCTGATGTACTCGTTTTGCTTCATGAATATCTGGCGGGCAATGACGCGCACGCCCCCCACAGTGGTATCCAGAATGATGAAGTCATCGGTATAGCCGGAAGGCTCGGAGATCGTTCCCACGGGCACCACGAAAACCGGCTGTTCCTCGGCCGCAGGCGCGGCGGGCTCCTGCGCCGGAGCGACCTCCGCGGCAGGCGCGGCGGGCTCGGCAGGCGCGCCGGACACGGACTCGAGGAAATCCTCGCGGATATAGCCGGCAATACCCTCATAGTTTACGGCATACCAGTTGGTGCCCTCGACCCGCTGGCAATCGGTCAGCACAGTGCCCAGCGGCACCTGCGCCATCACAGCGGAATCCGTATTGGTCTGCTGGCGCATATTAACGGCAACATTGACTTTGATAACCTTCATGTCCTCTGCCAGCGCCGCGAAGGCCGTCAACAGACATGCAACAGCTATCAGGCACGCCAAGAACCGCTTCATCATTTAGGTATCCCCCTTATTCGTCGAATATCTTGTCACGCTGCCCGCCCGTATCGGTTATAAGACGGACAACCCTTATTAAAGTATACCTTCTTTCCCCCGCCACGTCAACCGATTCCCAACGCTTGCTACAATGAAGTCTAAGTCTGGACAAACTTTTGTATGAATCGCTTCTATCAAGGCAATACTATCACATAAATAATTCCCATATTGCCATAAAGGAGTGACCGATGCCATGAAAGCGATCATCATGGCGGGCGGCGAGGGCACGCGGCTGAGGCCGCTGACCTGCGACTGCCCGAAGCCGATGATCAAACTGATGAACCGCCCGGTTATGCAGTACGCGCTGACGCTGCTGAAGAGCCACGGGATCACCCAGATCGCCGCCACGCTGGGCTATCTGCCCGATGCCGTCACCGACTACTTCGGCGGCGGGGACGATTTCGGCGTGGATTTGCGCTATTATATTGAAAAGACGCCCCTGGGCACGGCGGGCGGCGTCCGGCAAGCCATGGAATTCCTGGATGAAACCTTCATCGTGCTGTCGGGCGACGGCGTGACCGACCTGGATATCACCGCGGCCGCGGCCTTCCACCGCAGCCGGGGCGCGCTGGCCACGCTGGTGCTGCGCCACGCCGACAATCCCCTGGACTACGGCGTGGTGCTGACCGACGCCCGGGGCCGCGTGCTATCCTTTCACGAAAAGCCGGACTGGAGCGACGTGGTCTCCGACACCATCAACACCGGCATCTACATCCTGGAGCCTGAGGCGCTTGAGCGCGTGCCCGGAGATCGCCCATGGGACTTCGGCCACGATCTCTTCCCCGCGCTGGTGCGCCAGGGGCTGCCGGTCTATGGCTATGTGACCCAGGATTACTGGTGCGATGTCGGGGACGTGCGCGCTTACCTCGCCGCCCACATCGATGCCATGGAGGGCCGCATCCGCCTGGACGGCCTGCTGCCCCGCTCCGGGCGCGTGGCGCAGCTTCCCGGCGCATCGGTGGACCGCTCCGCCGTGCTGGAGGGGCCATGCCTGATCGGGCAAAACGCCAGGGTGCTGCCCGGGGCCTATGTGGGGCCCTACAGCGTCATCGGGCCGGACTGCGTGATCGGAGAGTGCGCCAGCGTCAAGCGCGCTGTGCTGTGGCCGGGGGCGCGGCTGGAGCGCGGCGCGCAGGCAAGGGGCTGCGTGCTGGCTGCGGGGGCGCGGCTGGGAGAAAGCGCCCAGGCCTACGAGGAAAGCGTGCTGGGCACGGACGCGTCCATCGGGGAGCGGGCCGTGCTGCTGCCCGGGGTCAAGCTCTGGCCCGGCAAGTGCGGCGGGGACGGCGAAAGGCTGGAGGCCAACCTGGTTTGGGGCGGCCGGCCCAGCGCCGATTTCAAGGGCGGCGCGCTGCTGATCGCCTCCCCTGCCCAGGCCCTGAGGGCCGCCCAGGCCGTCGCCGCCGCGTTCAAGCCCGGCCAGCTGCTGCTGGGCCGCGC
>JAFUCP010000201.1 GCA_017459565.1 Clostridia bacterium
CAGCTTGGTCAGCTGCTCCCCGGCGATCTTGCCGATGGCGGCCTCGTGGACCAGGGCGGCGTCCACATCGTTGGCCTCCAGCCCCGGCACGGCCAGGATGCGGCCCTCGTCCATGATGATGGAATCACATTCGGTGTGGCCGTTGCAGGGCGCGTTGCCCACGATCTTGGCGTCGAAGCGCTGGAAGGAATGGTCCCGGGCCACGGAGCGGGAGACCACGTCCGCGCTGGCGCCCGCGCCGTTGAGCTTCACCACATAGCCGCTCAGCGCCCGCTGGTCGCCGTGGGTCATCAGCCGTTCGCGCACCACCAGCTTCGCGCCCGCCGCCAGCTCCGCGGTGGTGGTGCGGTCGGTGTCGTCCACGCCCTTGATCTGCACCATCTCCATCTCCATGGTGCTGTCCTCGTCCATGTACACCTCGGTGCCGGGGTTCAGGATGCGCTTGCCCGCGCCCGATCCGGAGCCATAGTGCTTTTCCACATAGCGGACCTTCGCGTTTTTGCCCACGAAGAAGCGGTGGATGCCGTCGTGCTGGGAATCCTGGGAGCCGCAGTTGTCGATGCCGCAGCCCGCCACGATTACCACGTCGGAATCCTCGCCGATATAGAAATCGTTGTAGACGACCTCCTTGAGCCCGGTCTGGGTCAGCACCACGGGGATATGGACGCTCTCGTTTTTCGTGCCGGGCTTGATGCGGATGTCCATGCCGCTGACATCCTCCTTCGAGGTGATCTCAATATTCGCCGTGGAGCGCCGCCCGGCGGAGGCGCTGTTGGAGCGGATGTTGTACGCGCCCTCCGGCACGGTGTGCAAATCGGCGATCTCCTGCAAAAGCCGCTTCTGTATGCTGTCCAGTTCCATTGCGCTTACGCCTCCTTTGCGCTCTTGCCGCAGCCGTTTGCCGCCTTGCAGCTCTTGACCGCCGAAGCGGTGCCGATCAGCTCCGGCAGGACCGCCTCCCGCGGGCCCTGCTTTTCCACCCCGCCGTCCTTGAGGACCACGATTTCATCGGCGATGCTCAGTATGCGCTCCTGGTGGGAGATGATGATGATGGAGGAATCCTTGATATCCTCGCGCATACCCTGGAACACCTCGATCAGGTTCTGGAAGGACCACAGATCGATGCCGGCCTCCGGCTCGTCGAACACGGAAAGCGCGGTGCCCCGGGCCAGCACCGTGGCGATCTCGATGCGCTTCAGCTCGCCGCCGGACAGGCTGGCGTTGACCTCGCGGTTGATGTAGTCCCTCGCGCACAGCCCCACGGCGGACAGGTATTCACAGGCCTCCCCCGCGCTCAGCGCCCTGCCCGCGGCCAGCCGCAGCAGATCCAGCACCTGCAGGCCCTTGAAGCGCACGGGCTGCTGGAACGCAAAGCCGATGCCCAGCTTCGCCCGCTCGGTGATGCCCTTGCCGGTGATGTCCTCGCCGTTCAGCAGGATCGCGCCGGACGTGGGCCTTTCGATGCCCATGATCAGGCGGGCCAGCGTGGATTTGCCGCCGCCGTTGGGCCCTGTGATGACCACCAGCTTGCCGTCGGGAATCGTCAGGCTGATATCGCGTATGATCTCCCTGCCCTGGCCCTCGTCCGTGACCTCGAAGGATATATTTTTAAGCTGTAGCATGGCGCCGCACCTCGATTCATTCTCGCCGCACAACCGGGCTTTCCCCGGGCGCGCTGACGCTCAAGCTCTATTATAGGCCATTTGCGCCGAAAAATCATTGAATGGATTTCAATTTTTTGTATATTCTTGTAGAATCACATGCGCTGCATCACAGCCCCGAAAGCATGTTCAGACCTCGTCGAACGTCACGTCCTCGCCGTGCAGGTAGGCCTTCACCTTCTCCTCGATGGGATCGTAGAGATCGGGCTTGACGCCGATGTACTTGCAGGCCTCGTAGACCACCGGCACCACATCGCCGTGGATGGCGGCCACATGGTGGATATAGGGGCCCTCCACCACCTTGGCCTCCAGGCGCTTCAAATTGTTGACCTCCACCCACACATAGGTGCCTCTCGTCCAGGGGCCGTCGATGCCCTTGGCGTGGCCCAGCAGGATCGAATATTCGCCGTCGTCGCCGTCAAAGCGCACCAGGCTCATCCGGCCGTGCCTGGCCTCGGCGGAAACCGCGCCGTTTTGGGGGAAGGCCACGGGCACGCAGATGGCGGGCTTTTCCTTCGCCACGGAAATCGGCCAGGGGCCGCAGTGCTGCAGCAGCTCGCCGTTGTCGTTGTCGGGGTGGCGCACGGTCCAGTCGGAGAACATCACCCGGTGCTCGTTCATGCTGGCCGCCTCGGCGATCAGCTGGGAAATCGCGCCGTGGATGTCCGTCTCGCAGACCACCGGGATGCCCTCCTCATTCAAAAGCGCGTTGGCGGCGCAGGGCATGATGTGGATCTCGTCCTGCAGGGCGTTCCAGCACTGGATGGCGATGGCGTTGCAGCCGTACTTCTGCGCCAGGCTCTTCATGGCCACCTTCAGCGCGGCGACCTCGGTGAGCCCCGCCTCGTCGATGGAGCAGGTCATGTTCCCATGACAGTAGTCCACCACCTTCTTAACCTCGGCCTCTTCCGCCTTCCACCTGCGCATTTCGGCGTACAGCTCCGGCAGCGGGATGGGTGCCAGCTGGATGTTGAACTTCTCCAGCAGCTCGCCCTCGTTGCACATGGTACTCCAGAAGTCGAAGGGGCGCGGGCCGATCTGCAAGATCCGGGTGTGGCGGAAAACCTTCACCACGTTGCACACGGCCAGAAAGCCTTTGATGCCCCGCTCAAACTCGGCATCCTCCAGGTTGCAGTTGTTCATGTAGGTGAAGGGCACCTTGAAGCGGCGCAGCACCTTGCCCGTGGCGAACAGGCCGCACTGGCTGTCCCGCAGGCGCATACCGTTTTCGTCCGGGCGCTCGTCCCTGGGGCCCCACAGCAGCACCGGCACGCCCAGCGCCTTCGCCAGCCGCGCGCACTCATATTCGGTGCCGAAGTTTGCGTGGGGAATGAACAGGCCGTCCACCTGCTCCCGCCTGAACTTTTCGATGATCTTCTCAAGGCCGGCGTCGTCAAACAGCAGGCCCTCGTCGTTCATGTCGTCGATATCCACAAAGTCGATGTTCAATTCACGCAGGCGTTTTGCGGTCAGCCTGCGATATTCCAGCGCCGCCGGCGCGCTGAAAATCGCGCGGCGTGTGGGCGCGTAGCCCAGTTTGATGTGTGCTGCCATGGTGTTTTCTCCTTTCCCGCGGGGGTGTTGGACATATGTACGATTCTATTATAGCACAGTTTCCCGCCGCTTAGCAAAATTTCTGAAAAAAAAGGGTTGACTCCTACGCTGCGTCATGGTCTATACTGGTGACAAACGGGGAGGTTGATCACATGATGACGGTTCACGAGGTGAGCGCGCTGACGGGCGTGAGCATACGCGCTCTGCAATACTACGACAGGATCGGGCTGCTGCCCCCGGCGAAGCGCACCGAAGCGGGCTATCGCCTGTACGACGGCGCGGCGCTGGAGCGCTTGCAGCAGATTCTGCTGTTCCGGGAGCTGGAATTTCCGCTGAAGGAGATATCTCGGATCGTGGACAGCCCCGATTTTGACCGCTCCAAGGCCCTGGCGCAGCAGATCGAGCTGCTGACCCTGAAAAAGGAACACCTGGAGAATTTGATCGACCTGGCCCGGGGATTACAGCTGTTGGGAGTGAATTACATGGATTTTTCCGCCTTTGACACGAAGAAGATCGACGAATATGCGCGGCAGGCCAAAGCCGCCTGGGGCAACACCCCGGAATACCGGGAATTTGAAGCCAAAGCGCAGAGCCGGACGCGGACCCAGGACGCGCGCCTGGAAGCGGAGATGATGGACATTTTCCGCCGCTTCGCCCAGGCGCGCGAGGAAGGGCCGGCCTCCGAAGGCGCGCAGCAGCTGGTTCAGCAGCTGCGGGATTTCATCACCGCGAATTTCTACACCTGCTCCAGGAAGGTCCTCTCCGGGCTGGGAAGGATGTACGCCGGCGGCGGGGACTTCACCCAAAATATCGACAGCGCCGCCGGCGAAGGCACAGCGGCGTTTGTCGATGAGGCCATACAGATTTATTGCGCAAAATAGCGCCAGAGGGACGGGCTTCTTACAGCCCGTCCCCCCTTAAATCAATGTCGTCAAGTTAATGATAACAGACGCCCCATCCCCCGCTAACGCGGGTACTTCCCCACTGCGGTGGGGAAGCGAAGGGAGCGACTGCCGCAGCGTAAAGCCCTCCCCATCGCAATGGGGAGGGGGACCGCTTGCGGTGGTGGGGCTCTCCTTCAGTCGTTAAGCTGATGACATTGCCCCTTAAATATCATCCCCTGTGTACCACCACGGTGTACGGCTTTTTGCTGTCGCTGTCCACGGTGGTTTTGCCGTTTTGGGTCCTGACCACATAGACAGCCGCCACATTTCCCTTCAAATCGGGCACGGTCACGGTGATTTCGCCGTCCTCGGGCTCAAACACATGCAGCTCAAGGCCGTCGGCATAGTCGTAATCCGGCCTTTCCTCGTTCGCGCCCATGGGAATCACGCTGTTGGGGCGGGCCATGAGGGGCAGGGAAAGGTAGTCGTGCGTCTGACGCAGCCATGTATCGCCCAGGGCCGTTTCGCCGGAGAGCAGGCTCGTCCAGCGGCCCGCGGGCAGGTAAAAATCCACATGGCCGTCGGCGTGCATCACCGGGGCCACCAGCAGGTTCGCCCCCAGCATGTACTGCCGGTCGCAGGTTTCGCAGGCGATGCTGTCCGCAAACTCAAACAGCATGGGCCGCAGCACGGGCACGCCCTTTTCGTGGGCCTCCACCGCCGCGCCGTAGAGATAGGGCATCAGCCGGTTCTTGAGCCGCGCGAAGCGCTTGACTACCTCGTTGGATTCCTCGTCGAA
This sequence comes from Clostridia bacterium, assembly GCA_017459565.1. GTDB lineage: Bacteria > Bacillota > Clostridia > Christensenellales > Aristaeellaceae > UBA2862. Next base: position 4,899 of record JAFUCP010000201.1, read on the forward strand.
CAGCCACGGCACGCGATAGCTGGTGGAGCCGTGCAGCCGGCTGTGGCTGGACAGCAGCCCGAAGGCGGCCCAGCGCTTGTATACATCGGCGGTGGCGGTCTGCTCAAAGCCGGCGATATCGTGGCTCCAGAAGCCAAAGCCGGAATGGGCAATGCTCAGCCCGCTGCGCAGCGTCTCCGCCATGGACATGAAGGAAGCGCTGCTGTCGCCGTTCCAGTGGACCGGGAATTTCTGGCCGCCCACGGTGGCGCTTCTGGCGAACACCACCGCGTCGCCCTCGCCCTTGAACCGCTCGATGGTTTCAAACACCAGCTTGTTGTACAGATAGGTATAGAAATTGTGCATCCGAAGCGGATCGCTGCCGTCGTGATAGCGGATGCCCCGCACGGGGATGCGCTCGCCAAAGTCGGTCTTGAAGGCGTCCACGCCCATGCGCATCAGCGCCCGCAGCTTTTCGGCATACCAGGCGCAGGCATCGGGGTTGGTCACGTCCAGGATGGCCATGCCCGGCTGCCACAGGTCGGTCTGCCAGACATCGCCGTTTTCCTTCAGGATGAAGTAGCCCCGCGCCATGCCCTCGTCGAACATGCAGCTCTCCTGGGCGATGTAGGGGTTGATCCAGCAGCAGATGTGCAGCCCCCGATCCTTCAGCTTTTTCAGCAGACCCTCCGGGTCCGGGAACACCGCCGGATCCCAGGTCAGGTCCGTCAGGTGGTTCTCCTTCATCCAGAAGCAATCGAAGTGGAACACGCTCAGCGGGATATCCCGCCGGGCCATGCCGTCGATGAAGGAGGTAACGGTGCCCTCGTCATAGCTGGTGGTGAAGGAGGTGGACAGCCACAGCCCGAAGCTCCAGGCCGGGGGCAGGGCGGGACGGCCGGTGAGGGCGGTGTAGCGCTCCAGCACGCCCTTGGGATCGCCGCCATAGATCACGTCGTAGACCAGCTTCTGGCCCTGATGGCTGAACTGCACCCGCTCCACCTTTTCCGAGGCCACCTCGAAGCTCACGTCCGACGTATTTTCCACCAGCACGCCGTAGCCGCGGTTGGTCATGTAAAAGGGCACGTTCTTGTAGGCCAGTTCGCTGGCGGTGCCGCCGTCGCCGTTCCAGATATCCACCGTCTGGCCGTTCTTGACGTACTCGGTGAAGCGCTCGCCCAGGCCGTACACCCTCTCCCCCACGTCCAGGTTCAGGGAATCGATCATATAATCCCTGCCGTTTTCCCGGTTGAAAGCGTGGGCCATGCCGTGGTATTCGGATTCGGTCAGCCGCCGCCCGTCGCCCATGTAGGTGACGCGCCAGCCCCGCTTCGCCTTGCTGACGACGGCCCTTGCGCGGCCGCTTTCGAAGGTGTATTCCGTCTCGGTTTCGGTGATGACGGGCCGCACGCGGCTCTCATTCAGCTCAAAGGCGGGGCCGCGGTCCACGACGCCGCGCCAATGCTCCACCGTCACGCGGATCACGTCCGCCGCGGGCGCGGTGAAGGTGACGGTCAGCGCCGGGTGGTTCAGCATGTCGCCCCGGCCCTCCACGGGCACCGTCGGGCACAGGATGCGCAGGGCGTTTTCGGTCGCCGTGGCGTCATAGCTCTGAACGGCGAAGTGCATGTCGTATTCCGGGCGGGTCATCCAGTAGCCATTGGTAAATTTCATCGCTCTTCCTCCATGTCGGAATGGTCTGATTTCTACAGCACAAGAGTGTGTTCCTAAAGCGCTCGCAGGCAGGTTTGGAAACACACTCTGGCGTAGGGTCTATGGAAAAATCACTTCAGGGTGATGATCACACGGCGATAGGGCTCCTCCCCCTCGGAATGTGTGGTGACATCGGGGTCGTTTTGCAGCGCGGAATGAAGGATCCTGCGCTCATAGGGGTTCATAGGCTCCAGCGCCACGCGGCGACCGCTCTTCTTCGCGCGGCCCGCCATGCGCACGGCCAGCTTGCGCAGCGCCTCTTCCCGCTTGGCGCGGTAGTTTTCCGTATCGATGGAAACCCGCAGGTATTCCTCGCGGCCGCGGTTGATGTTCAGGCTGGTGAGGTACTGCAGGGCGTCCAGCGTCTCGCCGCGGCGTCCGATCAGCAGGCTCATGCCCTCGCCGGTCATCTGCATCCGAAGCTGCTCCGGCGTCTCCATCAGGGCGATCTCCACGGGCACGCCCATGCGCTCGGTCAGCCCGGCCAGGAAATCCCTGGCGCGCCTGGCGTCCTCGGTCTGGTTCTCCTCGGGGGTGGGCTCGAAGGGCTCATGCTCCAGCACCGGCGCGGGCTGGCCGATGGCCTCCTCCTCGCCGCTCTCGCGCGCCTCGCGCTCCCCTTCCTCGCTGCGGTTCGCGCCGCCCCTGCGGCGCCTGCGGTTGCGGGACTTCTTTTCAGGCCTGCTCTCGTCCTCCGAAGCGGCCTCGACACTTTCCGCCTGGGCGCTTTCGGCCTTCGGCTCCACGCTCTTCTGCTCCGCGGGCTTTTCAGCCTTCGGCTTCTCCGCCCTGCGCTTTTCGGGCTTCGGCTTGCCCTTGCCGGCGTCCAGCGAAAGCACGGGCATTTCAATGTCCAGCGCCGGGTCGTCGGCCTTCATGGTCAGGCGCACCTTCGCGGGCTTGCCGAACATGCCGAACAGGCCGGGGCTGCCCATTTCAATTACCTGAATATCGACGTCGTCGGAATCACAGCCAAGCTCCGCCAGGCCGTTCCTGATGGCGTCCTTTACCGTCTTGCCACTGGCTTCAATGGATTTCAAGGCACTTTGCCTCCTTAACTATGTTGCTCGTCGGTGTCCTGTACAGCCGCCGCAGCCCTGGCGTCCTGACGGTCAAAATACCAGTTCACGGCCAGCTGCTGCACAATTTGAATCACGTTTGCCGCCATCCAGTAGATGGAGAACGCGGCGTTGGAGGTGGCGCAGATCCACACCGAAAAGATGGGGAAGAACCACTTCATCACAGGGCTGTTCATGGGGTTGCTCTGCTGCTGCTCCTGCTGGGCCTTTTGCTGCTCCTTGGACTGCTTGCCGTTCATGATCGTGGTCATGAGGAACTGGCTCGCGCCCGCCAGCAGCGGCAGGATGAACAGGCCGTTGCCGTACTGGAACAGGTTGGCGAAGCTGTTGGGCAGAAGCAGCGTGGGACGGAAGAACAGCAGGTTCAGCGACACCACGTTGAAGGCGCTGGCTGGGGCCAGCTGGGCCGCCAGCGTGGAGTATTCGGCGGAGGCGAGGTATTCCCGCACGACCGCGATGTTCTCCGCCGTGAGGATGCTGGAAGCGTTGGAGGGGGCGACCGCCGCCAGGGTGCTGTTCACCGCGGGCAGGATCGTCGCGCCGAAGGAATCCGGCTGGAACACGTTCTTGATCCACAACCAGCTCTGCAGCGCGGGCAGCGTGCCGGTGTTCTTCATGTGCAGCAGCATCTCGATGGTCTTTTCATTGCCCACCGTGCGCATGGCGGAAAACATGATCCACAGAATCGGCAGGGAAATCAGCATGGGCAGGCAGCCCGCCGTGGGGCTGACATGCTCCTTGCGGTACAGCTCCATGGTCTTTTGGTTCAGCTTGTCCTTGTCGTTGGCATACTTCTTCTGAAGCGCCTGCAGCTTGGGCTGGATCTTGCTGATCGCGCGCATGCTCTTCTTGCTCTTGATATCCAGCGGAAGCAGCACCATGCGGACCAGCAGGGTGAACACCACGATGGACCAGCCGTAGTTGCCCACCAGGTTGTTGACCCAGTTCAGCAGATTGATGAAAAAGCCTGTCATTCGATAGCCTCCAAAATCGTCAAGTTGCTCCCCCGCCGGCAAGCTCCCCCATGTGCGGGACATTACAGGAAAATGCCCCGCCGCACATCGCTTTGGCTGCGGAGCATGAACCGTTTACGGAACGGGATCGTAGCCGCCTTTGTGGAACGGATGGCAGCGCAGTATCCGGCGCAGGGCCAGATAGCCCCCCTTCAGCGCGCCGTATTTTTCAACGGCCTGAAGCGCGTACTGTGAACACGTCGGCGTAAAGCGGCAGCAGCTGGGAAACATGGGCGAAATGGCCCCGCGATAAAAGCGTATCAGCAGCAAAAGCACCCGCTTTGGAACCAAAAAAAGCCAGCGCATATCCATTCTCCCGAGGCCGTGAGGCCTGGTTGCGTCCTCAATCTTCCTCTTTCAGCAGCTTTGCCCGGGCAAGCAGCCGGTGCAGATCCCGCGTGACGGCCTCATGCGGCGCATCCGCAATGGCCGTGCGCGCGATAAAGACATACTTGCCGCTCTTCATCCGCCCGCGCAGCCTGCGCACATCCTCGCGCAGCCAGCGGCGCACGCGGTTGCGCGTGACGGCGTTGCCCACCTTGCCCGAGGCCGAAAAGCCGATCTTCAGCTCCCTGCCCTTGAGGTAGATCAACACCAGATAGCGGGAGGGGGTGGACTTGCCCCTGCGATACACATAGCGGTAGTTCCGATTGCTCCCCAGGCGGTACTGCCGCCCGAAGGATTCGGACCTTGCCGCGCCTTCGCGCTTCCCCTCCATGGCGGTTGGTTATGCGGACAGAACCTTGCGGCCGCGGGCGCGGCGGGCCTTCAAAACATTGCGGCCGGCGCGGGTCTTCATGCGGGCGCGGAAACCGTGGACCTTGCTCCTCTGACGCTTCTTGGGCTGATAAGTACGGACTGACATGATTGGAACACTCCTTCAAATTAATATGTCGCATTCGCCGCGCGACCCGCCGCCCCGGCTGGGCAGGCGAAACCGATGCCGCGAATAATGCCAAAGTAACAGCCTTGTAATTATATTGGATATAAGTTGGACTGTCAAGACAGGTTATGTGAAATATCATCTTTTTGCCCAAAGTTTGAAGACACGCGATTGTAAGCGCGGCGGCTTTTTGGTATAATGGGGCAAATTCATGGGATTTCGGGGAATATGATGAAAAAAACCGGCTTTTTGGCGCGCGCCGTCTCCCCCGCCCCGCCGGAACACGCCGCGGCGGGCGATTTCCTGCGCGTGTTTTGCGTTTTCATGATCGCCTGGTACCACATCTGGCAGCAGTCCTGGCTGAGCCCGCGGCTTGAGATAGGGCCCGTGGCGCTGGACATGACCGTGCCCGTGCGCACGGGCTACATGTTCGTGGATCTGATGCTCATGCTCAGCGGCTTTCTGCTGTACCTGCCCTACGCCAACTCACGGGAGCGCTCTCCCCGGGCGTTTTACCTGCGCCGGGCGCTGCGCATACTGCCCAGCTACTGGCTGTGCATGGCCGTAATGCTGGCCTTCGCCCTCGCCGAACCGGGCTTTTCCGACGGCGCGGGACTGGCCAGGGACCTGGCGGCCCACCTGGGCTTTGTCCACAACCTGTTTTATGAGACCTATGTCCGAACCCGGCTGAACGTGGTGCTTTGGACCCTGGCGGTGGAGGTGCAATTTTATCTGATCCTGCCCGTGCTGGCCCCCGCCTTTCGCAGGCAGCCCGTCGTCTGCTACCTGGCCATGGTGGGCGCGGCGCTGTGCTTCCAGCGGCTGTGGACCCACCCCATGGCGGACACCACCATTTTCATCAACCGCCTGCCCAACATGCTGGATGTCTACGCCAACGGTATGCTTGCCGCCGAGCTGTATGTCCGCCTGGCGAAGGCAGCGCGCCGCCGGGGGCTGATTGCCGCGCTGGGCACGCTGGCCTGCGCCGCGGGCATATGGGGCGCGGCGCGCGTGCTGACCGCCCAGTGCCACTTATCCGGCTACGACGCGCTGCGGCTGGGCCAGCTGGACCACCGCTTCGCCTTCAGCCTGTGCGGCGCGGCCTTCCTGGCGGGCGGCAGCCTGAGCTTCGGCGGCGTGCGCGCCCTGCTCTCCAACCGCGCCGTGCGCTTTTTGTCGGCGCTGTCCTTCAACTTTTATATCTGGCACCAGTGGCTGGCGGTGCGGCTGAAGCAGTGGCGCATACCGCCCTATCTTTCCTTCGCGGACCCCAACCAGGCGGGGGAAATGCCCTGGCAGCTGCACTACACGCTGCTGTGCTTCCTGGCCGCGCTGCTGGCCGCCGCGCTGGTCACATATCTGGTGGAAAGGCCCTGCGCAAGGCTGGGAAAGCGGCTGCTGGAGAGGCGCGCGGCGCTGTGACGGGCCGCGCGTCAA
>JAFUCP010000202.1 GCA_017459565.1 Clostridia bacterium
GATGTGTTCAGCCAGGAGGATTCCTCTGCCACCAACAAGTACGGCTCTACCGGCCTGGGTATGCCCATCACCAGGAGCCTGGTGGAGATGATGAACGGCAATATTGCCGTGGAGAGCGAAAAGGGCGTGGGCACCACCTTCACCGTGACGGTGACGCTGGGCCAGTCGGACCGCAAGGCCGCGGCGCTGTCCGGGGACCGCTTGAACCCGCACGCCATGAGCGTGCTGGTCATCGACGATGATCCCGTCGCCAGCGAACACGCCCGGCTGGTGCTGGGACAGCTGGGCATCAGCTGCGAAACCGCCGCCTCTGGCGCGGAGGGCATCGAAATGGTGAGCCTGCGCCACGCCCGGCGCGAGCCATACGACCTGCTGCTGGTGGACTGGCGTATGCCGGAGATGGACGGCGTGGAAACCACCCGCCGCATACGCGCCATCGCGGGCAGCGATACGCCCATCATCATCCTCACCTCCTACAACTGGGACGATGTGGCCGAGGAGGCCCGGGCGGCAGGGGTGGACACCTTCGTGCCCAAGCCGCTGTTCGCCGGCAGCGTGATGGATGAATTCCGCGAGGCCTTCAAGCGCAAGGCGGCGGACCGGCACGCCAGGCGGGCGAGGCTGGAGGGCCGCCGCGTGCTGCTGGCGGAGGATGTTTCCGTGAACGCGGAGATTATGGTCATGGTGCTGGGTATGCGCCAGATTGAGGCAGATGTGGCCGAGAACGGCCGCGTTGCCGTGGACAGGTTCCTCCAGCGGCCCGTGGGCTATTATGACGCCATTCTGATGGACATGCGGATGCCCGTGATGGACGGACTGGAGGCCACGCGGACCATTCGCGCCTGTGGGCGGGAGGACGCGAAGGACATTCCCATCATCGCCCTGACGGCCAACGCCTTTGACGAGGATGTGCAGCGCAGCCTCCAGGCCGGGCTGAACGCCCACCTGTCCAAGCCCGTGGAGCCGGAAGCGCTGTTTGATACGCTGGAAACACTGATCAAGGACTGAACATAGCGGGGAATTGATATGGACGAAAAGAACACCTCGGATCGCAATTTGTCCCGCCTGGATGTCTGGGCCATCGCCTTCGGCTGCATGGTGGGGCGGGGCGCGTTTGTCATGCCCGGCGCCACATTTTTGCCGCCGCGGGGCCCGCGGGCACGGTCATAGCTCTTGCGGTGGGCACGCTGCTGATGCTGGTCGTGGGCATGAATTTCTCCTTCCTCATGACCAACAGCCCGAACACCGGCGGCGTCTATTCCTACACCAAAAACGCCTTCGGCAGGGACCACGCCTTCCTGGCCTCCTGATTCCTGTGCCTGTCCTATCTGACCATCGTGTTTTGAATGCCACCGCGCTGTTCGTCGTGATCCGTGTGCTGTTCGGCAGCAGCCTGCAAGTCGGCTATCACTATGTGATTGCGGGAAGCGATATCTATCTGGGAGAGGTGGCCCTGTCCATCGTCGCGCTGGCGGTGGTGGGCTTTCTGTACATCCATGCCAAGGCCCTTCTGCAAAGGCTGTTCACCGCGCTGGCGGTGCTGCTGCTGCTGGGAGTGGTGATCGTGGCGGCGTTCTGCGTGCCCCGCGTGCCCATGGAAGCCATGGATGACTTTGGCACCGCGGGCATCAGCAAGGGCTTTGCCATCTTTACCATCGTCATCATGGCTCCCTGGGCCTTCGTGGGCTTCGACGTGGCCAGCTTCGACACCGCCCATTACAAATTTCCGCCCAGACACAACAAGTGGGTCGTAGCCGTATCCATCGTACTGGCAGGCTTCGTGTACGGGATCCTGCCCGTGGTCAGCGTCGCCGCCGTGCCCGGAAACTACGGCTCCTGGCAGGCGTACCTCGCGGATCTGGACAGCCTCAGCGGCGTAAGCTCCGTGCCCGCCTTCTTCGCCGCCAGCTCGTGGATGGGCTGCCAATCACGGGATCTGCCCGTTGCCAATCACGGGACCTGCCCGTTGTGTTGACAAGGTGTCAGCGTTCTGCTATAATGGCGGCATATCAAAGCCGCCGGGCGGTGGGGGGATTGCTGTCATGCCCAGGGGTTCCGCTGAATTGACGAACGCGCGCAGGGAGGAAATCATCTCGGCGTGCGAACGGCTGTACCAAACCATGAGCTTCAAGGAAATCACACTGAAGGACATTGCCGGCGCGACCAGCTTCACGCGCACCTCCATCTACAATTACTTCCAGACCAAGGAGGAAATCTTCCTTGCGCTGATGCAGAAGGAATACGAGCGCTGGGCCGAGGAGCTGGACGCCCTGGCCGAAAGCGATGCCGACATGAGCGCCGCGGCGTTTTCCGGCGCGCTGGCGCATACGCTGGAAAAGCGCAGTATGCTGCTGAAGCTTTTGAGCATGAACCACTTCGATATGGAGGAAAACAGCCGCCCGGAGTGTCTGCGCGACTTCAAGAAGGCCTACGGCGCGTCCATCGAGGCGGTGCGCCGCTGCCTTGTCAGGTTTTTCCCGGACATGGACGCGGCCGCACAGCGGAATTTCCTGTATGCCTTTCTGCCCTTCCTCTACGGCCTGTATCCCTACACCACGGTTTCTGAAAAGCAGCGCCGCGCCATGGCGGAGGCCGGCGTGGATTTTGCATATATGACCGTCTACGACATGGCCTGTAACTGCGTTCGCGCCTTGCTGGAGTCATATGAATAAACCGCGCCGCAAAGCTGAATTTGGTATTGACATCGTGTCAGAAATGGTATATACTATGGATTGACACGGTGTCAGCGTTTATATGAATGATTATACAGGAGGTTGACGGCTATGAAGTATGCACGGCTTGGAAACAGCGATTTGAACGTCTCGCGCATCTGCATGGGATGCATGGGCTTTGGTGACGCGGGACAGGGACAGCACGGCTGGACGCTGGATGAGGAACACTCCCGCGAGATCATCAAACGCGGGCTGGAGCTGGGCGTCAACTTCTATGATACCGCCATTGCCTACCAGTCGGGCACCAGCGAGCAGTATGTGGGCCGGGCGCTGCGGGATTTCGCAAAGCGCGACGAGGTGGTTGTGGCCACCAAGTTCCTGCCCAGGACGCCGGAGGAGATTGAAGCGGGCGTCACGGGACAAAAGCACATCGAGCGGATGCTGAACAAGAGCCTTGAAAACCTGGGTATGGATTATGTGGACCTGTACATCTATCACATGTGGGACTGGCAGACCCCCATCGAGGATATCCTGGACGGCCTGAACCGCCAGGTGGTCGCCGGCAAGGCGCGCTACATCGGCATTTCCAACTGCTTCACCTGGCAGCTGGCCAAGGCCAACGCCATCGCCGAGCGGGAGGGCTGGGCGAAATTCGTGTCCGTGCAGGGGCACTACAACCTGATCTTCCGGGAGGAGGAGCGGGAGATGGCCCCCTATTGTCACGAGGAGAGCATTGCCCTCACGCCATACAGCGCCCTGGCCTCGGGCCGGCTGGCCAGAAAGCCGGGGGAGACCTCCGCGCGCCTGGAGAAGGACGCCTACGCGAAGTTCAAGTATGACGCTACGAAGGAACAGGATGATATCATCATAGGCCGCGTGGCGGAGATTGCCGAAAAGCGGGGCGTGAGCATGACGGAGGTGTCACTGGCCTGGCTGCTGGGCAAGGTGACGGCGCCGGTGGTGGGCGCGACAAAGTTCCGCCACATCGAAGGCGCGGCGAAGGCCGTGGAGCTTGAGCTGACGGATGAGGAAACGGCGTATCTCGAAGCGCCCTATGTGCCGCACCCGCTGGCCGGCGTCATGGCGCAGAACAAACCCGCGAACGCAAAAGAGAAGCATGTGTGGACGACCGGGAACCAAAAGATTTAGTGGCCACTTAACAATTCCCGCACCGATTCTGCGGCGCCTTTTCCGGCATCTGTCTGTTGCGGTTTTTTCGATTTGCCTCCGGCATGCCTGTGTTTGGCATCCTTGTAGCAACGAAAAATCATTTTCTTACCTGATAACATTTTAGACTGAGTTGCTTCCTCATTCTAACAGCTTTGGCAACAAGATGGTCAGTCTCCTGACTGGCCTTCAAGTTCCCGACCATCTTTATTGCAGTAGAATAGAATAAGGAGATGAAGTGACATGAAAAAGAACATTGGCGCGACACTGGCGCTGTATCCCAGCCCGCTGATCGTAGTAGGCGCAATGGTGGACGGCAAGCCCACCTGGACCCTGGTGGCCCATGCGGGCACCGTGGCCCACAGCCATTTGATGGTATCGCTGGTGCAGGCGCACTACATCAACAAGGGTATCCGCGAGAACAACAAGCTGTCCGTGAACGTGGTGGACGCCTCCTGGCTGAAGGCCGCCGACCACATGGGCACCGTCAGCGGCAACAAGGTGGACAAGTCGGAAGCGTTTGCCTGGACCATGGGCGAGAACGGCGCGCCGCTGATCGACGACGCGAAGGTGTCCATCGAATGTGAGGTGGACGGTAATTACGAGTTGGAGCACTTCGATCACTTCATCTGCAAAATTCTGGCGACCTACGCCGACGAGACCGTGCTGAACGAGAAGGGCAAGATCGACTACCATGCCTTCAAGCCGGTGCTGTTTGAGTTCCCGACCTACGAGTACTTCGTGACCGGCGACAAGGTGGGCGACTGCGGCAAAATGAACGCCTGAACCAGACAAGGAGGTTGCGCGATATGAAAACCATTTGCAGAATCGCTTCGCTGCTCATCTGTGTGCTGCTGTGCGCATCGACGGCACTGGCGGCGGACCTGACCACCAACGGCGGCGTGGCGCTCGACCTGTCGGCGCTGCCTCATCAGGATGAAGCCGCCCCGGCTGCGGTGTATTTCATCAGTGATATTTCCCCGGAGAGTCTGGTCAAAGCCTACCAGGCGTTGAACGTGGAATTGCCCGGGAAGGTGGGCGTCAAGCTGTCCACCGGCGAGAGCGAGCGCAGCAACTATCTGCGCCCGGCGCTGATCGGCGACCTCGTTCAGCTGTTGGACGGCACCATCGTGGAGTGCAACACCGCCTACGGGGGAAGCCGCGCCTCCACCGCCATGCACCTGCAGCTGGCGCAGGATCACGGCTTCACAGAGATTGCCGATGTGGACATTCTGGACGCCGAGGACAGTATGGAGCTGCCGATTGAAGGCGGCAACCGGCTGAACGTGGACTATGTGGGCAGTCACTTTGCGAATTACGATGCCTTCCTGGTGCTTTCCCACTTCAAGGGTCACGCCATGGCGGGCTTCGGCGGGGCCATCAAGAACATCTCCATAGGCTTTGGATCGTCCATGGGCAAGGTGTGGATTCATTCCGGCGGCACCCGCACCAGCGGCAGCATCTGGGGCGATCAGGACCCATTTCTGGAATCCATGGCCGACGCGGCGAAGGCTGTGGACACGGCCATGGGCGATAACATCGTCTACATCAGCGTGCTGAACCGCCTGTCCGTGGACTGCGATTGCGATGGCAACCCCGATGAGCCGGATATGCATGATATCGGCATATTGGCATCCACCGATCCGCTGGCCATCGACCAGGCGGCCATCGACCTGGTGTACGCCATGCCGGACAGCGGCAGCCTCGTTGAGCGCATCGAGAGCCGCAACGGCCTGCACACGCTGGACGCCGCAGAGGCCGTCGGGCTGGGAAGCCGGACCTACAATCTGGTGAATCTGGATGATTGATTGGATTCGCCGGGAGGCGATCTATCTCTGGTACTATCTGGATATCCAGGTCCGCCAGATCGCGCCCTACTGGGCGCTGGGCATACTGCTGGGCAGCGCGGTATCGGTGTTCGGCAAGCGGTATATCCATGGCGCTTTTGCGAAAATCGGTCAGCGCAGAATGGGCTGGCTGGGTGTGATCCCCGCGAGCCTGCTGGGCGTCGCCTCCCCGCTGTGCATGTATGGCACGATCCCCATTGCGGCCTCGTTTTCGGAGCAGGGCGTGAAGGACGATTATCTTGCGGCGTTCATGATGTCCAGCATACTGCTCAATCCCCAGCTGATCTTTTACAGCGGCGCACTGGGCCAGACGACGGTGGTCATCCGCTGCCTGAGCTGCACCCTCTGCGGCTGTGTCGCCGGGTGGCTGATCCGCCTGTTTTACAGCGGAAAGGGAAAGAGCTTCTTCGACTTCACGGGCTTTCAAGAGGGGGCCAGCCGTGACACTGACCCGAATCTGCTTTTGCGCTTTTTGAAGAACGTCTGGCGCAACATCAAGGCCACCGGCCCGATGTTCGCGCTGGGCATCCTGTTAACGGCGCTGTACCAGATTCATGTGCCGGACGATTTCATCAGCTCCCTGTTCGGGAAAAACGAGGGCTTCGGCGTGCTGATGGCGGCGACCATCGGCGTGCCGCTGTACATGTGCGGCGGGGGGACGATCCCGCTTTTGCAGCAATGGCTGCTGGATGGCATGAGCATGGGCAGCGCCGCGGCGTTTATGATCACCGGACCAGCGACCAAGATAACCAATCTCGGTGCGATGAAGATCGTGTTGGGCTGGAAGCGGTTCATCATCTATATCCTGTTCACCATGGCCTTCGCCTGGGGAACGGGCATGATCGTCGATTTTTTGATGTGAAAGGAGCTATCAGAATGAAAAAGGCAATCGCAATAATGATGGCGCTGTGCCTGCTGCTGGGCGTGGGGGCGCTGGCCGAGGAGACTGTCCGCAGCGACGCGCTGGTGATCTATTTCTCCGCGACGGGCACCACCAAGGGCGTGGCTGAGAAGCTGGCGAATGTGACCGGCGCGGACCTTTATGAAATCGTCCCCGCCGAGCCCTATACCGATGAGGATTTGAACTATAGTGACCGCTCCACCCGCGCCACCCGGGAACAGGATGACCCGCAGACCCGGCCTGAAATCGGCGGCGAGGACATTGAACTGACGGGTTATGCCACCGTCTATATCGGATATCCCATCTGGTGGGGCGAGGAGCCTCGCATTATGTGTACCTTTGTGGAATCCCATGACTTCACCGGCATCACCGTGATCCCCTTCTGCACCTCAGGTGGCAGCGGCATCGGCAGGAGCGGCGACGATCTGGCGCAGCTGGCGGGCAGCGGAGACTGGCTCAAGGGCGCGCGCCTCAACGGCAATGTCGGCGAGGACGAGCTGCGAGCCTGGGTGGACGGCCTGAAATGACAGAACAGGGGGGCGGCACATGCGAACGCGACAGAAGAACCTTCGGAGGACCGTCGATATCGGCATGACCGTCCTTTTGCTTTTACAGATGGCCTATCAGGCGACGGGGGAGGCGGCCCACGAGTGGCTGGGCATGGGCATGACCGCACTGGTCATTATCCATCAAATTATAAACCGACGTTGGTATGCTTCGACGTTCAAGGGCAGATATACCGCCTATCGCGCCGTCTCCGCCTGCCTGAACGCGATGCTTATCGTATCCTTTGCCCTGACGGCTCTCTGCGGCATGGCCATGAGCAATTATGCCGTGCCCTTTCTGTACGGCGTCGTGCGGGTGTCCCTTGTGCGCATGGCCCATCTGTCCATGTCCCACTGGTCGTTTGTGTTGATGGGACTGCACCTGGGTCTGCACGTGCCGGCAATGCTCCAGGGCCTCAAAGAAAAAGTACGACGCGCCCTGTCGGCGGCCTGCGCGGCTGTCGCGGGTGTCGGGCTGTATCTGTTTTTGCGAAACGGTATGCCCGACTATCTTTTCTTTCGGGTGCCCTTCGCCTTCCTGGATTACGAAAAGGCCGGGGCGCTGGTTTTGCTGGAAAATGTGGCCATGTTGCTGTTCTGGGCCTTTATGGGCTGGCAGGCGGCGGTGGCGCTGCGGGGAAGGGAGCGCCGGTGGGTGAGCGTGGCGCTGATGATCGTGGCGGTGATCATCGGCATGGCCCTGAACGCGGCCCTGCCGAACCGTGAGGAGGCGCCCTTCAGCTCCGGCTGGAGCGCCGCTGTGCCGCGGGCCGGGATGGAAACGATCTATACGCAAAGGAGCCTGTCCTGATCGGGAACGGCTCTTTTCTTTTGTCTCGCACTAAGACCGGGAAAGATTACAGGATGAAAAAAACCAACAGAAAACTTCGGGAAAAATACGACAATCGGAAACGAAACCGTTGAAAAAAACGTCAATATGTGGTATGGTAATTGATGGAAAGACAGACACGCTTCAGGTTTGACCAGGAATGGTTCTTGCCCCTGCCGCTGATGGCCAGGACGGTGAAAATGAGCGTTGTGTATCGAGTAAAATACCGACGTCGGTTTGTGACAGACAGGAGAAGCGAAATGAGAAGGTCACTTGCGTTTGCGTTGCTTTTGTGCTTTGCCATGCCTTTTTGCGCCATGGGCGCCGCCGCGGAGAAGACGGGACTGGCCCGGGACGTACTCGTGCTGTTCACCAGCGACGTTCACTGCGGCGTGGACCAGAATTTCGGCTATGCGGGCCTGCAGGCTGTGCGGGACACGGCGGCGCAGGAGGATTATGTGCTGCTGGTAGACGATGGCGACTCCATTCAGGGGGAACCCATCGGCATCCTGACGCGCGGCCAGGCGAACATCGAGCTGATGAACAAAATGGGCTATGACGTGGCGATTCCCGGCAACCATGAGTTCGACTACGGCATGGATCGCTTTTTCGAATTGGCGGAGATGGCCGACTTTACCTATGTCAGCTGCAATTTCGCCAAAAACGGCGAGCTTGTGTTTCCGGCCTATGTCATCAAGGAGTTTGACGGCGTTAAAATCGCGTTTGTGGGCATAACGACCCCGGAGACGCTGACCTCGTCCACGCCCCGCTATTTCCAGGATGAGGACGGCAACTATATCTACAGCTTCTCCCAGGGCGGCGACGGATCGATGCTTTATGAAAAGGTCCAAAAGGCAGTGGACGATGCGCGCGCCGAGGGCGCGGACTATGTGTTTGCGATTTCTCACCTGGGCAATGAGGCAGCGTGCGCGCCCTATACCTACGCGGATGTGCTGGGGAATACCAGTGGCATCGACGCCATGCTGGACGGCCACAGCCACGATACCATGAAGGTCGTCATGCTGAACAAGAGCGGTGAAAACGTCATTCGCCAGGCCTGCGGCACGAAGATGGCCGGCATCGGCTGGCTGCGCATCTCCGCCGCGGACGGCAGCGTGGACACGGGCCTGTACACCTGGAACAACAGCGTTTCCGCCCCGGATTTGCTGGGGCTGGACAACGAGATGGATCGCCTGGTGGACGAGGCAACGGGCAGCATCCGTTCACAGCTTGAGGAGAGCGTCGGCGTTTCAAATGTGGAGCTGACCATCAACGACCCCACTGCCGTGGATGAGAGCGGCACCCCCGTGCGCATCGTGCGCCGCGCGGAGACGAACCTGGGCGATCTGTGCGCCGATGCCTTCCGGGATCAGATGGGCGCGGAAGTGGGAATCGTTACCGGCGGCAGCATACGAAAGAGCATTGACGTGGGCGATATCACCGTGAACGAGATTCTCGGTGTGTTTCCCTTTGGCAACAGGGTCGGTGTCATCGAGGCCACCGGTCAGCAGCTTTTGGACATGCTGGAATACGGCGTCAGCGCCGTGCCCAGCGAGAACGGCGCTTTCCCGCACGTGTCCGGCATGAGCTATGAGATCGATATGTCCGTGCCCAGCAGTGTGAAGCGGGACAAAAACGGCTTGTATACGGGCATCGAGGGTGAATACCGCATCAAGAACGTGATGGTGGGCGGCGAACCCCTGGACCTGGAAAAGACCTATACCATCGCGGCGCAGAGCTATGTGCTGGTGGACCACGGCGACGGAATCACCGCCTTTGACGGTTGCAAGCTGCTGAAGGAAAGCGAGGAACTGGACTACCGGCTGATCATCGCCCATATCCGGGATACGCTGGGCGGCGTCGTGGGCGAGGGCTATGAGAATCCCTACGGCCAGGAGCGCGCCGTTGCCATTGGCCAGGACGAATAACTGCCGATAAACTGCGAATAAAAAGCAATATATTCAAGGAGGTACAGTATGAAAGCGATTCAGAGGATACTGGCGCTGACCGTGGCGCTGCTGCTGGCGGTCGCCGCCTGCGCCCTCGGCGAGGAGACGGAGCAGACGGAGCAGACGGGACTGCGCAGGCTGCGGCTGGGCAGCTCTGTCTACACGGTGATGATCGATGATGATTTTGTGTCCTGTGATTTGACGGAGGAGGATATCGCGGACGACGAAATCGGCTATTACCAGTGCGATGAAACCGGCCTTGACTTTGACCTGTACCAGTTCAGCAAGGAGGGCGTCGCCCAGGAGCTGAGCCACTATACGATGGAGGAGGCCAACGGATACGACGCGGTGGAGGTGGTCTGGCCGAACGCCGTGATCAACGATATCCCGGTAGGCTGGTACCGCACCCGGGAGACATGGGAGGGCGTTGAATACGACACCGCCACCTACATTTTAGACAACGGCGACGATTATGTGGAGCTGGTGTTCTGGATGGAGGACGAGGATGACGCCGAGAGAGCCCGTCAGATCATGGAATCCCTGCAATACATTGAGCTTCAGGAGATTCGGCTGGGCGATTCCAGCTTCACGCTCACCCTTCCCGACGACTACGTGCAGGGCAGCATGACCCCCGAGGATATGATGGACGACCAGGTGGCCTACTGGTACAGCGACGCGACGCTGCTGGATTTTGACGTGTACCAGTTCAGCAAGGCGGGGCTGAGCGAGAACCTGGCGGATTATGCCGCCGAGGAAGCCGCCGCCTGCTACGGCGTGACGGAGCTTGTGACCGACGAAGTCATCAACCTGATCCCTGTGGCCCATTACCGCGCGGTGGAGGAGTTCGAAGAGGGTGAATACGACACCCTCACCTACATCATGGACGATGGCGACGAATACGTTGAAATCGTGTTCTGGCTGGACGGCTTGACCGCCGAGGCGGAGGCCGATTACATCATTCACAACCTGATCGACGAATCGCTGTTTGAGGCCGACGGGGAGGAGGAAGCCGCGGCCCTGCCCGAGGGCGTGACGCCCGTGACCTGGGATGTTACCCCGGAGCATCCGATGATCGACACCGACGAGGCCCGCGCGCTGTATGAGCGCATCGTGGCGGAGGACTATCCTACGATGGAGGAGCTGCTGGCCGATCCCGTGGTGGCTCAGCTGGACGCGCTGTCCGCCTATTACAGGCAGTTCTACGGCAACACCGCCGATATTGACACGCCGGAGCGCGAGGAGCTGCGAGAGGAGCTGAAGAACTGGTTCCTGGGCCTGGGCTCCGCCCGCACCGAAAGCGTGGACGAGAACGGCAAACACAGCTATGTCTATGACGGCCCCCTGAACCGCGATTTCCAGATGGAGCTGGTGCTGGGCCTGCCGGCATCCGGCAAGTCTACCCGTGTGGCCGACCCGGATAGCGAGGCCATGGGCGCTTTCATACTGGACGTGGACATGATCAAGGCGGAAATCCCAGAATACAAGGAGAGCCATGGCGCGGGCGCGGACGCGGTACACTTTGAGGGCTTTGCCATCTTCAACCGTGCTTTGGACGCCTTCCTGACCGGCGAAATGAAGGGCGTGAACATCGTGCTGCCCATTGTCGGCACCGATTTGGACGAGATGATGCAGCAGTACATACTGCCCTTTGAGGCGGCTGGCTACAATGTGAAGGCGCGGTTCTGCCCTGCGAAGGAAAACGAAGCCGCGGCCCGCGTGGTGATGCGCGAGCTGGGCGGCGGCCAGCTGATCAACAGCAAGGTGGCCTTCAACTTCGGCGCCGGCCCGGAAAACGTCTACAATGAATTGAAGGACATGATCAATTCATACGGCGAGCCCTATGGCTATGAAGAGGACGCGGCGCTGGAGCCCGCGGCGTAAAAAGGCAATACCGACGAACAGGAGGCAAAGCATATGAAGCGATTCAAGAAGTTTCTGGCGGCGCTGTTGATCGCGGCGTTCTGCCTGTCCATGGTTGGCGCGCTGGCGGACGGCGTGGTGCGCACCACCGGCAATCTGAACCTGCGCAAGGGCCCGGGCCTGGGCTACAAGTCCATTCGCACCATCGGAGAAGGCGTCACTCTTGAGTACGACAAGTCCGAAAAGGATGAGCGCGGCGTGCGCTGGTACCGGGTGACCTATAAGGGTCGCACGGGCTGGGTTTCTTCGAAGTATGCCAGGGAAGGCTCCTCCGGCGGCTCCGGCAGCAAGGTCAAAACCACCGGCAGCGTGCATATGCGCACCGGGGCGGGCCTGGATTACAAGTCCCTGCGCACCATTGGCAAGGGTGTGACCCTTTCCTATGATGAGACCAGGAAGGACGACCGCGGCGTCGTCTGGTATCACGTGAGCTACAAGGGCAAGAGCGGATGGGTTTCTTCCAAGTATGCCAAGAAGAAGTAACGCGCGCAAAGGAGGTTTTCCCAAGATGAAAAGATGGATTCTGTCCGTGCTTTCGATCCTGCTGGTTCTGACGATGGTTCTCCCCGTGCTGGCTCTGGCCGATGAGGATACGATTGTCGAGGGCGTAGATTACTATCTGGTGGAACACTATCCGGTGTATTCCCTCAAGGAAGGCCTGAAGCTGTACAACAAGCAGACCCGCAAGAGCCATTCCGTCCGGCAGCTGGCCTATGGCGAGGAAATGATCGTTGAGGCCGTCTCTGCGGACGGGCTGTGGCTGGGCATCACCTATCAGAAAAAGGGCAAGACCCGCTTTGCCTGGGCCCAGAAGGAATACTTGAGCGATATCAGGCCCAGCGGCGGTTCGCCCGCGCCCGCGCCAACGCCCGCGCCCGCGCCAGAGAAGAAGAAAAAGACGGCTGAAAAGACGCAGGAGCAGAAGCAGGCCGAGGCCGCGAAGGCCGCGGAGCAGGCCAAGAGGCAGATCGACAGCGTGCTGGGCAGCATGACCGTCGTCGCGCCCTATAACGCCATGATCACCACCAAGACCGTCGACGGCACCGTGGCGCTGCGCTGGCAGCCCACCACCGAAGGCAAGCTCATCGGCTATCTGCCCAACGGCACGCGCCTTACGGTGCTGGCTGAGGGAGACGGCTGGTTCCAGGTGACAGACGAGCAGAACGGCAGCACCGGCTTCATGTCCAGCAGGTACATTACCCGCGTTGCCACGCAAAGCGAGCCTGTAGAAACCTTGCCCGTGGAAATCTTGCCCGTGGAAACCCTGCCCTCGTCCGCCGAGCCTGCTGTCGTCGCTCCTCTGACGAAAAGCGTGGACGTGGCCAATCTGCCCGACGGCACCTGGCCCGTGTCCTTCAACGGCGGGGACGTCCTCTCCGGGGCGTCCGGCATCTTCATGAACGCCGTGCATGTTTTTGCGATGGACCTGTATGACGCCGTGGCCGTCAATGCACTGGCCGAGGGGGATACCCTGGTTGTGGAGGGCGCGCCCCACGCCGTGACCTCGGTGCAGCGCAGCGGGGAAACCGTCGTCGTCAATGGCGGCATGGATGCGGACGGCTGGGAGCTTGCGCCTGTGGACGGCAGTGTCTACCGCGTGTTCGGCTATAACGATATGGCAACCTATACCGAACTGGGCGTGGCTTCGCTGATGCTGGCGCCGGAAGCCACATATGTGGACGGCTTCGATCTGGACGCTCCTGCCCAGACGGTTCAGTACGGCGGCATCGTGGAGGCGATCGCCACCGTGGAGCCGGACAGCTTCAGCGTATACAACACCACTCTGCGCACCGAAGGGGGCAGGGTTGTCGAGATCAATCGTGCGTACATGCCGTAGCTGTGCGCGATTGAAATAAAGAAAATACGATTAATATGGAGGAAGAAGCGCATGAACAAATGGATCAAGCTGTGTGCTATGATTGCCCTGGTATTGGCAATCGTGCTGAGCGTCACCGCGCTGGCGGACGTGCCCTACAACGGGCCGCTGCCGCTGTATGTGAACCGCGAGAAGATCAAGGTTTACCGTGAACAGAACACGAAGTCCAAGACCATCGTCAAGATCAAGGGCGCGCAGGCCGTGACGCCTGAGCTTGTGAGCGACGACGGCCAGTGGATTGGCATCCTGGTGGAGGATACCAAGCATGGCGGACAGATGATTGGCTGGGTGCAGGCGGAGCTGCTGGTGGATTACTTCCCCCAGAGCCTGTGCGACCATCACTGGTCCGATTGGACGGTGGAAAAGGAAGCTACCTGTACCGAGAAGGGGTATCGCTGGCGCACCTGCGTCATCTGCGGCATCCGCGATGAAAAGGATATCAAGAAGAAGGACCACGATTGGGGCAAGTGGAAGGTCCAGAAGGAAGCCACCTGCTATACCAAGGGCAAGCGCACCCATACCTGCAAGAACTGCGGCTATGAGGAGTCCGAGGAGTACTACGAGGACCACGATTTCGGTTCCTGGGAAATGACCAAGGAGCCCACCTGCTCCGAGCAGGGTGAGCGTCAGCACACCTGCAAGGTCTGCGGCACCGTAAAGACCCAGGCGCTGGAGACGCTGCCCCACGACTATGAGTACCAGGTGACGCTGGAGGCCACCGACCACTCCGCGGGCGTGCGCGCCAAAGTGTGCAGGAACTGCGGCGCGTCCACGGCGGAGGAGAGTTTCGATCCTGAGGGCACCATCCGCCGCGGCGACAGGGGCGAGGCTGTGCAGACGATCCAGCAGCTGCTGGTGGAGCAGGGCTATCTGAACGCCGGCGGCGCGGACGGCATCTTCGGCGGCGGCACCGAAAAGGCGCTGATGAAATACCAGCAGGACCGCAGTCTGAACCCGGACGGCGTTGCATGGCCGCAGACGATCGATGATTTGCAGCATGACTTCGGCCCCTGGACCACCGTTCAGGAAATGACCCGCTCCCAGTCCGGCGAGCGCGTGCGCGTGTGCAACGGCTGCGGCTTTGAACAGCATGAGGTCGTCAATGCCGGTACGGTGCTTGAAAAGGGCAACCGCGGCGAAAACGTTCGCGCCATGCAGCAGATCATCAAGGAGGTCGGCTACGATGCCGGCGGCTTTGACGGCATCTACGGCAAGAAGCTGGACGCCGCGCTGGCGGGCTTTGCCGCCGCCAACGGCATGGTGGTCGAGGAGGGCAAGATCCGCCCCTCCGATGTGGACGCGGTGGTGAACGCCTGGTTTGACACCATCCCCGCGGAGAACTGGAAGGGCGAAGGCGGCCTGGAGAGCCCTGTGAACTTGGCCCTGACGGTGGAGCCTGCCGGCGAACCCGACGACAGCGGTGTTCGCGCCTACAACTGGTCTCTGACCAACCTGGGCAGCGAAAAGGCCATGTTCAACACCCTGCTGCTGACCTTTGGCGAGCCGGACTTCACGAAGGAAGACCTGGTGATGGTGCTGGACGGCTTTGAGCTTCAGACGAACGCCGGCAACAGCGTCTCCGGCAGCTTCAACGTGGACGTCGACTGGGGCGAGGGCGACCTGAATTTCGCGGCGATGGCCGTTTCCGAGGCCGACGGCTCCAAGTGGCTCAGCAATACCGTGAGCTATGAGAACGTGGTCAATCCCGGCGAAAAGACCATCGCGCCCATGACGTACGATATCGATGTGAACAATCTGCCGGACGGCATTTATCCCGTCTCCTTTGACCGCGGCGACGTGCTGAACGGCGCTTCCGGCACCTTTATGAACGCTGTACACATCTATACCGAGGATTGGTATGATATCCTGGATGTTCATACTCTCAAGGCGGGCGATACCGTCATCGTCGAGGGCGAGCCGGTGCCGGTGCTTTCCGTTGAGAAGAGCGAAAATGGTTACAGCGTGAACGAGGGGCAGGATGTCCGGGAGTTCTGGTTTGTCAGCAAGGACGACAACAACGGCTTCTGCATCCAGGGCCTTGACGATCTGACCACCTACACCGAACAGGGTGTGACCACGCTGCTGCTGGACGCCAATGTCAGCTTCACGGATGCCTGGGACATTGAGAAGGAGCCCGTCACCGTGACCGGCGATGCCGTCGTGGAGGCCATGCAGAGCAGTGAAAACGATTACTTTGTGCCCTACAACACCACGCTGCGCGTTGAGGGCGGCAAGGTCGTGGAAATTCACCGCGTTTATGTGCCGTAAAGACAGCGGAGGTTGACCGAGAATGAGACCCGCAAAAGGCCCCTTGCGCGCGTGCGCCGGGGGCCTTTGCATAGTGCGCCGGGCATGGCGCACATCTAACCGGTGGAAGTCCGGTCGCGGGTAGTTACCGCCAAGCGTAGCGAACCGCAAGCTGCTGGTGGCGACGCCATCAGGGAGCGTGTCAATGAGGCGAAGGTTCTCCACCTGATACGGAGTTTTCTCCGGGCGGGGGTGATGGAGAGCGGGTTGGTCAGCCCGACGGAGGAGGGCGTGCCGCAAGGCGGGCCGTTGTCGCCGGTGCTGAGCAACATATACCTCGACAAGCTCGACAGGGAACTGGAATGCAGGGGACTGGGCTTTGTACGATACGCAGATGATTGCGACATATTCGTGCGAAGCGAGAAGGCGGCGGACCGGGTGATGACAAGCGTGAGCAGTTGGCTGGAGCGTAAGCTGAGGCTGAAGGTGAGCGCGAGCAAGACCAAGGTGGTCAGACCGACCAAGAGCACCTTCCTGGGATTCAGCTTCTGGAAATCAATGGAGGGATGGAAACCAAGGCCGGCAAAGGACCGAAAGGCCAGGCTGTGCGAGAAGGTGAAGGCAGTCCTGTGCAGGAAACGAGCGGCGGCGATGCCGCTGGGAGCCGTCTTCGTAAAGCTGAACCAGATACTGCGAGGCTGGATAAACTACTTCCGAATCGGCAGTATGAAGGGATGGCTGAGAGACGATTTTTGCCCGTGGATGCGGCACAAGGTGAGAGTGGTGATACTCAAACAGTGGAAGAAGCCGAAGACGATTTACAGAAATCTGATGCGGCTGAACACCAAAATGCATTGCAACATGACCCACGAGGACATCTTCAAGGCGGCGAATTCCCGTTTGGGACCGTTCCGAAGGGCAGGACGTGATGTGGTGAACTTCCTGCTGAGTCCCAAAGTGCTTGCCTTGCCTAATAAGAAAGAGAACCGGCCTGGTTTGGTCGATCCTCTCGCTTACTACCTGGGTAATACGTGAATCCATGTTGCGATGTAGCGCCGTATACCTGACCGGTACGTACGGTGCAATGGGAGGGGCGAGGGCTATTGCTCTCCCTCTACCATATTACATGCGATTTGATAAGACGCAATGCACCCGAAAGATGACAAAACCGAAAGGAAGCGTGGCAGCATGAAGCGAAACCTGAGCGGCCTTGGAACGCGCATGGCGGCGTTGTGCCTTCTGATGATATGCCTGTGCCTGGCGGTGACAGGCGCCCTTGCGGATGGAATGGGTGGTTCGGCTGAACCGTTCGTGCAGCCGCCCGTCATCGTGCAGGACGCGGCTTCTCCGTCGGGCTTGAGGACGACCTGGAAATGTGTGTACTTCGGGTCCTATCCCTCTGTAGAGGTCGTGGACAGCGAATGGGACGCTGTGGACGAATATGCCCTGCAGCAGGGCGATTTGATACGCGACGACGGTCTGTATGCCCGACTCGCTTCGGCGGATTGGCAGGACAGCGTTTTGGAGATGGACGGCGCTTCCTATCTTCGAGTGGGGCCGGACGCGGCTCCGGCGGCGCAAGCGAGCAGGGAGCAGCACTACAACTGGACGTATGAACGGCCCTGGCACTATTTCAGGATCATGCCCCTCCGCTGGCGCGTGCTGGACGTGCAGGGGGACAGGGCGCTGTTGCTGGCCGACAGGATGCCGGACAGCGTGCCCTTTCATGCCGTGGACGAGGATGTTGCCTGGGACGAAAGCACGCTCAGGAGCTGGTTGAACGGCTATGGCGCAGACGCCAATCGCCAGGGCGAGGACTTCACAGGAAAGGGCTTTGTGGACCGCGCCTTCACGGACCGCGAGCGCGAAGCCATCGTC
Source organism: Clostridia bacterium (assembly GCA_017459565.1). Taxonomy (GTDB): domain Bacteria; phylum Bacillota; class Clostridia; order Christensenellales; family Aristaeellaceae; genus UBA2862. The sequence continues at coordinate 17,832 of JAFUCP010000202.1, forward strand.
GCCGGACGCTGCGAAAACCTTGCGAACCGGGATTACGGGACGGACAGCGGCGCGGACACGGAGGACGTCGTGTTCATCCTCTCCAACGCGGAGGTGTTTGAAGGCGAGGCAGCCGGGCGCTATGGCTTCTTCCCGGGCCGGGATTACGACGATCCCGCCAAGCGCTTCAGTTCCACGCTGTACGCCAAGTGCATGGGCGCCTGGTGGTCCCCGGTGGAGGCCTACGCGGGCAACTCCTTTTGGTTCATGCGCACCGCCGGGTATAACCCCAGAAGCGTGACCTATGTGTGCGATTTCGGCTATATCTACAGCAAGGGAACGCTGGTCACATGTGGCGACGCCGCGGTGCTGCCCGCCTTGTGGGTGGATTTGAGACGCGCGGAGCTTGCGGACGCCGGTGAGCGCAGCTCATCTGAAATCATGCACAGCGCGGGGAGGGCGGGTCAGGCCGACGCCGGCGATATCGACAACCCTGTCGTGATCGAGGACAGCGCCATGCCAGGCGGGGCGTATACCGTGTGGAACGCGGTCACCTTCGGCAGCTATCCCCAGACGGAGATCGTGGCCGACGCGCCTTCCCGGGAAGGCGCGGGCGAAGAGGACGTGGCGGTCGATCCAAAGCTGTATGCCAGGCTGGCGGAGGCCGGCGGAGAATCGGTCGAGCTGGACGGAACGCGGTACATCCGCCTTGACGGGCGCTGGTTTCGCTGCGATCCCATCGTCTGGCGCGTCCTGGAGGTACAGGACGATACGGCGCTGCTGCTTGCGGACCGCGCCCTGGACAGCGTGCCCTATCACGCTTCCTACACGGATGTGTTCTGGGAGGCTTCCGACGTGCGCAAGTGGCTGAACGGCATGAAAAATGAGCGCGTCACGGAAGCGGAAAGGGCGCTTTACGGCGACATGTCCTTTGCTCAGATGGCCTTTACCCAGGAGGAATACAGCGCCGTCGTGCCGTCAAGCCTGTCCAACGACAATAATTTCTACTTTGGCACGTCCTGCGGCTCCTCCACCCACGACCGGGTATTCATACTCTCGGAGGCGGAGGTCTTCAGCTCCGATCGGGCCAAGCGCTACGGCTTCAGGCCCAGCGACGCCGTCGCCGACATCGGCAGGCGCATGAGGCCCACCGCCTATGCCCTGGCCAGGGGCGCCTGGCAATCCGAACAGGCGGATACCGCAAAAATCGGCTTCTGGCTGCTGCGCACCAACGGCTATACCCGGGACAACGTGGTCTATGTGGGCGAGAAGGGTTATCTATACAATCGCGGCATCCCGGTGACCTGCATGGATGCCTGCATCGTCCCGGCCATCAGGATCAGGCTGGGCGAGGCCGACTACGCGCGCGTGGCGGACATTTCATCCCGGGAAGAACGGTAAATCGATTTGCAAAACAGGGTTGCATTTTGCTCCTTTTCATGTTATACTCAATGTATAAAATACCCTATAGGGGTATATGAACGGAGTGAAGTGCATGACCGATGAAAGACGGGAAGAGATTTACGAGGGCGCAAAGGACAAATTCCTGCATTATGCCTCCCGGGAGGACCTTGAAAGCGCCATAGAGGCGTTTAAGCAGATCGAGAATTACAAGCAGTCGGCGGCCGGTATCGAAAAATGTGAAACGCTGCTGGAATACTGGGTGGGCGGCGAGGTCGTGTTCGGCAGCTTCGAGGGCAAGCCCATCCGCTGGCAGGTCGCGGACCAGCGGGGAAAGATGCGTCTGCTGGTGGCGCGTGAAATCGTCACCCGCCGCTGCTACCACCGCACGACCCTGGAGGACGCCACCTGGTCGGACTGTTCGCTGCGCAGGTGGCTGAACAAGGAGTTCCTCGAGGCGGCCTTTACGCCCCAGGAGCGCCTGAGGATCGTGCCGAACAAGCTGCAAAACCTGCGCAATCGCAAGTTTTACACCCAGGGCGGCATGGATACCATGGACCGCGTGCATATCCTGAGTCCCGACGAGGTGGAGCGCTATATGCCCGATCAGAGCGAACGGGCGGGGAACGGCTGGTGGTGGCTGCGCAGCCCCGGAAGCAATTTGTTCAGCGCCGCGGCGGTCTATGACGACGGCTCCATGTATGAAAACGGCATCCACATCGATTATGAGCTGGGCGGCGTGCGCCCGGCGGTCTGGGTGCTTTTGAAGGTGTGACGCCGCAGGGCGCGCGAAAGGGGAGGAAAGCCATGTGTGAAATGGCACAGTTGAAGCGCCTTGAGGACCTGCTGGAGCGCTTTAAGGCGGATTCCGGGCGCTACAGCGCAATGAAGGTCCCATCGGACGACGCATCGCGTCGCAGGGCGCTCAGGTCCTTGATGAACATTCGCCCGCCGCGGCCCATGGACGCTGAAACGCTGTCGCTCCAGGATGCCTATCTGACGCAGCGTGCCCGGGAAAAGGGCATCGTCTGCGTGGAGGAAATCCCCACGGCGGCCCAGAGGTACGGTGCCAAGGGGCCGTTTGCCGATAAGATATCCCTGTGGCAGGGGGATATCACGCGGCTGGCGGCGGACGCCATTGTCAACGCGGCCAACAGCCAGATGCTGGGCTGCTTTGTCCCCATGCACAGCTGTATCGATAACTGCATCCATTCCTTTGCGGGGGTGCAGCTGCGTCAGGCGTGCGCTCAGCAGATGGCGGCGCTTCGGGAGCGCTTCGGGCCGGACTATGAGCAGCCCACCGGCGTTCCCATGCTGACAGGGGGCTACAACCTTCCCGCCAAAAACGTGATCCACGTGGTCGGCCCCATCGTTGAGGACGCTGTGACACCGAAGCTGGAGCGCGATCTGGCGTCCTGCTATACGCGTGTGCTGGACATGTGCCTGGCCAACGGCCTGCGCAGCGTCGCGTTCTGCTGCATTTCCACCGGCGTGTTCCGCTTTCCGAACCGCCGCGCCGCCGAAATTGCCGTGCAGACGGTGCGCGAATGGCTGGCGGCGCACCCCGATGGGCTGAACCGGGCGGTGTTCAATGTGTTCAAGGACGAGGACCTGCGGCTGTATGAGGCGCTGCTTTCGAACTGACGCACAGCCGAACCAAATATGTACGACTGTGTTTATAGTGGGTTCACAAATGGCTGGTAGAATAAAGTCATCGGTTGAGGGTTCAACCGTTCGCATAGATCCCCCCTTTCTTTTGTGTGACCCCTACTGACCCCGGACGGACGCGATTGCTGAAACGGTTGCGCCTGACCGGGGTCAGACTATTTTGGCCGGACGGTTCATAGCGCTGGACAAGCGCGGCGGAGTGCTGGTATAATGAGACTGAAATCCCACTGAAGCAAGGAGAGGATACCATGTACATCACAGAGGACGGTATTCGGCTGAACGCCTGCATCGAACGTCCGACGGCCGGCCCGGAAAAGTGTCCGATGGTGGTGGTGATCCATGGCTTTACCGGCCATATGGAGGAGCGGCACATTCTGGCGGTTTCCAAAAGGATGAATGAGCTGGGCTTTGCGACGCTGCGCGTAGACATGTATGGCCACGGTCACAGCGACGGCGAATTCAGGAGGCACACGCTGTATAAATGGCTGACCAACGCGCTGACGGTGATCGACTACGCCCGTGGCTTGGATTTTGTGACAGACCTCTATCTGTGCGGCCACTCCCAGGGCGGGCTGACCGTCATGCTGGCGGCGGCGCTCAAGCACGATGTGATCAAGGGCGTGATCCCGCTGTCTCCGGCCTGCATGATCCCGGAGATGGCCCGCAAGGGGGAACTGCTGGGGAAGCGGTTTGACCCCGATCATATCCCCGACACGCTGGAAAGCTGGGATGGGCGACTGCTGGACGGCAACTATGTGCGCGTCGCCCAGGCGATTGACGTGGAAAGGGCCATCGACCGCTATGCCGGGCCGGTGCTGATCGTCCACGGCGATGAGGACGAGGCCGTCCCCGTCGAATTCGGAAAGCGGGCTGCCGCGGCGTATCGAAACGCGCAGCTGGTGCTGATCCCCGGGGACAACCATTGCTATGACCGCCATCTGGACCGGGCGGTGGACGCGGTGGGCGCGTGGCTGAAGGGGCGGCTGAAAGCGGACGCGGCCCGATAGCCCTCTACGCGCCGTCAAACAGCCGCTTGCCCGTGCGCCTTTGCAGCAGCGCCGCGCCGATGCCGAAAAGCGTTACGAGCGAAGACAGCAGGTAAAGCGCGCTGCCAAAGCGCAGGTACATGGCCAGCATACCTGCCGCCAGCAGCGCGCTGCGCGGAGAGATTCTGGCACCGGCAAACCGCATGAGCCATTGACCGGGCCGCGCTTGCTGCGCTTGCTGCGCTTCGTTCCATCCGCCGCTTCGGCGCATGAGGCGGGCGAGGGCGCGGCTGTCTACGATGGCTACGGCGGGTCCGCGCAGCTGCCGGGCATACAGCGCCGCCCGGGGTTCGCAGAGGCAGGTTGCCGCCACGACCAGCCGGTCCGCGCCGCGGTTGGCCTTCCATGCGCCGAGTATGTCCCCGGAGCTGAGCGCCGCCTCCGGGTGCTTGAGCGCCACGGCCAGCTGAAAATCCTCGCCGGGATAGCCGCGTGAGATCAATTCGACCAGCTCCGCCTGGGCCTGGGCCTCTGGCAGCGAAGCCAGGCGCAGCAGCCGGGCCGCGATCTGTCTGCCCGTGACGCGCCGCTTGGGCGGATGCTCTCGCAGGAAGCGCCTCGCCAGAACAGAGGCGGCGAAGGCCGCGGCACAGGCGAGGGGGATACTGCCCCAGACATTCAGAAAAAACAGGTAGAGCGCCGTCGCGCCCAGTGCCGTGAGCGTCCAACGGTCTATTCGCCTGCCCACATCGATAGCCCTCCCATTTTGCGATGCATATAGCATAGACGGTTCGGGAGGGGCTTATACCGCCATGCCTGCGGCGCGAAAGAAAAATGCGCCGCGGGACTTGTGCCTGTTAAAAAACTGTGTTATACTTTACCTATCTGAATATTACAGCGAAAAACGCCCCTTCGCGCAAAAGGGGCGCGCTTTGCAGCTTAAGGAGGCCGACTATGATCCATGTGGACGACGCCATCAGGCGATTGCTGGAGAAGGACCCGTGGCTTGAGCCCTACGCGGGGGAGGTACGGATGCACCTGGACCGCTACAACGATTGCCGCTGGCGGCTGGCCGGGGACAAACCCATCTCCGAATTTGCCAACGGCCATCATTACTTCGGGTTCCACCGCACAGATACAGGCTGGGTATTCAGGGAGTGGCTGCCCGGCGCGGACGCCGCGTGGCTCACCGGGGATTTTAACGGCTGGGACAAGTATGCCTGTCCCCTTGAGCAGATTGGCAACGGCGTATGGGAAATAGCCCTTGAGGGCCGCGACGCCCTGAAGCACGGCCAGTTTGTCAAGCTGGTGGTGGGACGGCTGGGCTCCAGCTTTGAGCGTATCCCGGCTTATATGACCCGCTGCGTGATGGATGAATCCACCTATCAGCTTTGCGGGCAGATTTGGATGCCGGATGAGCCCTTTGCGTGGACGGACGGGGAATTCTATTGCAAACAGCGCCCGGAATCGCCCATGATCTATGAGGCCCATATCGGCATGGCCCAGGAGAAGGACGGCATCGGCACCTATCGTGAATTTGCGGATGACACGCTGCCCTGGATCAAAAACGCGGGCTACAATACCGTACAGCTGATGGCGATACAGGAGCATCCCTACTATGCCTCCTTCGGCTATCAGGTGACGAATTTTTTCGCGCCTTCCCACCGCTACGGCACGCCTGAGGATTTGAAGTATTTGATCGACAGAGCCCACGGCATGGGCATTTCCGTGCTGCTGGACGTGGTTCACAGTCATGCATGTCCCAACCTGGGCGAGGGCCTGAACCAGCAGGATGGCACCGAGGACCAGTATTTTCTGTATGGCGGGCGCGGCTGGCACCCGGCCTGGGAGACGCGTATTTTCGATTACGGTAAGCATGAGGTGCTTCACTTCCTGCTGTCCAATCTGAAATACTGGCAGGAGGAATTCCACTTTGACGGCTTCCGCTTCGACGGCGTGACCAGCATGATGTATGAAAATCACGGCCTGTGCGCCTTTGGAAGCTATGACTCCTATTTTTCCATGAACACCAATGTGGACGGGCGCGTCTATTTGATGCTGGCCAATGAACTGGTCCACGGCGTCAACGAAAAGGCGATGACCGTGGCCGAGGAGATGAGCGGCTTCCCCGGCATGTGCCTGCCGCTGGAATACGGCGGCGTGGGCTTTGATTACCGCCTGGCCATGGGGATGCCCGATATATGGATCAAGCTGGTCAAGGACATGCGCCAGGTGGACTGGGACATGTTCTATCTCTGGCATGAGCTGACCTCCTGCCGCCCCGGAGAGATGAGCGTGGGCTATGCCGAATCCCACGACCAGGCGCTGGTGGGGGACAAGTCGCTGATGTTCCGCATGGCGGACGCGGAGATGTATACCGGCATGATGAAGGATTATCACAGCCCCAGCATGGATCGGGCCATCGATATGCACAAGCTGATCCGGCTTTTGACCTGTTCGCTGGCTGCCAACGGCTATCTGAATTTTATCGGCAATGAATTTGGCCATCCCGAATGGGTGGATTTCCCGCGGGAGGGCAACAACTGGAGCTATCACTATGCCCGCCGTCAGTGGTCGCTGGTAAAGAGCGCGGATTACAAATATGAATGGCTGGCCAACTTTGACCGCGCCATGACCTGGCTGATGAATACGCGCCGCGTCCACTGCTCCGGGCCCGCCGAGAGCCTGTGGATCGACAACGAAAAGAAGCTGCTGTTGTTTGCCAGGGACGGGATGCTGTTTGCCTTCAACATGCACCCCACCTGGTCCCAGGAGAGCGTGTTCATCGATACCCGTATCACCGGCCCGGGCGAATACCGGGTGGTGCTTTCCACGGACGCGGAGGAATTCGGCGGACAGAACCGCATTGATACACAGATGATCTACCGCGCAGGCGAGACGCCCTTTGGCACAGGGCTTCAGGTCTACCTGCCCTGCCGCACGGCGGTGGTGCTGGAAAAGGTAGAGGCTTAAAACAACAAATAAACAACCCGCCGCTCCCATGGGGGAACGGCGGGCTCTTCATATACGGCTATCTTCCCAGGGTACACACGCCCAGGCTTGTGGAGCTTTCGTTGGTGGACGCGCCGGTAAAGTAGGCGGTCACATCGTCCAATTGCAGCGCGTAGCGCAACGGGTGCCCCGCGGGAATGAAGATCATGCCGAATACCCGTGTGTTCTCGCAGCTCTCCGCGGCCACCTGATGGCTGTAGGCGCAGACCGTCACGGCTCGGTGCATGTTGCAGTAGGCCGTGGGCTGGGTGCCCGCCAGGTAGTAGTCGGTGTTGGTCTCATAGCCGTTCACGTCGTTGCGACAGGCGGAGGTGGGCAGCATACCCGACACGGCGCATACCGTGCAGGTGGTCAGGTTGTAGTCCGCGGGGGAGCCGGATATGATCGTGCGGTCGAGGGTGCAGTTCGTCAGCGTGTGAACCTGGGTCATGATCTCCGCCCACAGCGGCGCGGCGTAGCTGCCGCCCGTGGCGTCGCTGGTCAGCGGCTTGTAGTTGTCGGAGCCGACCCAGACCGCCGCGGAATAATAACCGGTCAGGCCGGAGAAGGTCACGCCGATGTTGTTGGTGTTGGTGCCGGTCTTGCCGGCCACCGTGATGTTGCCGAAGTTGGCCAGCGAGCCCGTGCCGTTGGGGCCGACGCAGCCCTTCAGCACGTCGACGAGCAGGTAGGCGGTGGAGGGCTTGAAGGCCTGCCAGGTCTCCTGCACCTCGTTGACATCGATATAGACCGTGCCGTCCGGGTTCAAAATCTGGGTAAAGGCATAGGATTCCTGATAGACACCGCGGTTGGCGATGGCCCCAAAGGCGGTGGCCAGCTCGATCACCGTCAGACCCGACGAGCCCAGCGCCAGGCCGGAGCCGTTGGCGAGGATGTGATCGGGGTCCACGCCCAGCTTGAGCAGATAGGTGACGGCGTTTTCAATGCCCACATAGTCCATCAGCACGTGGGCCGTGGAGGTGTTGTGGGACTGGTTGATGGCCAGGCGCATACTTTCCACGCCGCTGAAGCTGCTGCCGCCTTCGAAGTTGTTGGGGTAGCCCGTCTCGCTGACCCATCCCTTGATGGGAATGGGCATGTTCAATACCGGCGTGCCGGGGGAATAGCCCATATCGAAGGCGGGGCCGTAGACGGACAGGGGCTTGATGGAGGAGCCCACGGGCATGTCGTTCTGGTAGGCGCGGTTCAGCTGTTTGCGCTGCACCGGCTCATTTCGCCCGCCCACCACGGCGATGAGTTCGCCGGTGTGCCAGTCCATCACCGCCGCGGCGCACTGGGGCTGCACCACGGTGAGGTATTCGCCGCCGCCCAGGGAGGCCTGGGTGGATGAATCGTTGGAATAGCGCATACTGGGATAGCGCGTCCAGTTGGTGATGGTCTCCTGCACGGCCTGCTGGATATCCGGCCTCAGGCTGGTGAACACCTTGTAGCCGCCGTTGCGCAGCTTGGTCTCCATCTGGCTGCGGTTATAGGAGGTGTCCTCCAGACCCTCGACGCGCAGCATCTTGGTCACCACGTCGTAGATGGAATATTCCACGTAATAGGCGTTGTCATACATGGTGTCGCTGGCCGCGGTGCCGCTTTCGATGATGCTCAGACGGTCCTCATGGGCCTCGTTGTACTGCTCCTCGGTGATCAGCCGGTGGTCCAGCATTTCGTCCAGCACATAATTGGTGCGAAGGTCTGTGGTCTCGGGCCGATTGCGCCGGTAGTAGTTGGCACGGGGATTGTAGCGGTAGGGATTGCGGATCAGCCCGGCCAGACATGCGCACTCGCGCAGCGTCAGGTCGTTCAGGTCCTTGCCGAAGTAATCCTGGGCGGCGATCTTGACGCCGTAGCTGGAACCGCCCAGATAGATCACGTTCAGATAGGCCTCCAGGATCTCCTCCTTGCTCAACCGCTTTTCCAGCTCCAGGGCCAGATAGGCCTCCTGCATCTTGCGCTTGTAGTTCTGGTCGCTGTTGAGCAGGGTGAGCTTCACCAGCTGGCAGGTGATAGTGGAAGCGCCCTGGGTCGCGCCGCCCAGCAGGTTGTTGATCAGTGCGCCGCCGATGCGCTTCAGGTCCACGCCGTGGTGTTCGTAAAAGCGGGAATCCTCGATGGCGATAACCGCGTTGATCAGCTGCTGGGGAATGTCCTCGATTTCTACGTAGATGCGGTTCTCGGAGCCCTTGAACTCCATGATCAGCTTGCCCTGGCTGTCATAGATAAAGGAGGTCTGGGACTGCGCGCCGATGGCGGCCAGATCCAAATCCGGCGCGGTGTCCACCCAGCCCTTGGCGATGCCCGCCACCAAGCCGACGCCCGTCAGGCCGATCAGCAGCACCACGAAGAACAGCATTTTCACCGTCATAAGCAGCACGGAAAACAGAAAACTCCGATCATGCTCTCTGGGCTTGAATATTGCGTATTTCAAATCTATTGTTCCTCCCTGCGGCCTTGCCGCATGATAAAACATGAAAGTATAACATCCCAATTTAACCGATATCCATTATAGCACATATCGCCGCGTTGCGCACGTTTTTTTGGTGTCAATTCGGTGAAATCTGCAATGAGCAAAAGACGGGCAATAAAAAAACCGGGCAGGGCCCGGTGAAGGAGCGCTTTAGCGCGTCAATTCTTGTGCTTTGCGGCGTACTGGAGCTTTGCGACCTTCCTGTAAACCAAGCCGTGCATGGTCATGTTCACGCAGATCAGCAGGCCGATGGCGGTGAATATTGACAGCGAGATGCGGAAGATCAGCGCGTCCGGGGTCTTGCCCAGGAACGACAGGAAGCTGAACATGGCCAGGATGCTCTTGTATCTCACGATCAGATTGGGCAGGAAGAAGCCCGCCAGCACAAACAGGCACAGGGCAATGACGCCCAGCAGGATGCTGATGACGCCCAGCGAAGTGGTGCCGGAGCGCTGTTTTCTGTAGGTGATGCCGTGCATGATCAGGTTCATGCCGATCAACAGGCCGATGAAGGCGAAGAAAAAGATGATCAGGGCCGAGATGCCGAAGTTGGAATAGTTTGCCAGGTCGGTGACGCTCTGTGCCACGACGTTCTTCCATGCGACGACCTTACTGGCGATAAACGCGCCAGCGCCGCTAAAGCAGACAAAGATGACGGCGCCCAATATGATGCTGAACAGTCCCATAATGATTCTCCTTATGCTGCGATTGTAGGTCACTGTGTGACGTTATTATACCGGCTGCGGCATGACACTGTCAAGCAAATGCCCTGTTTTGTCGAAATATCGCGCGAATACGGGAATAATTCAGGGGCGGCTTTCATATCGAAGGCCGCCCCTGGAGGGTCAGTCAAGATGTTTCGTCAGCCGTTCTTGCCCTTGATATAGGCGTCGATGGCCGCGGCGGCGTTTTTGCCCGCGCCCATCGCCAGTATGACGGTGGCCGCGCCGGTGACGGCGTCGCCGCCGGCGTAGACGCCCTCGCGGCTGGTCAGGCCGTCCTCGCCCTGGGTGACGATGCAGCCGTGCTTGTTGGCTTCAAGACCCGGGGTGGTGGAGCGGATCAGCGGGTTGGGGGAGGTGCCGATGGACATGATCATGGTATCGATATCCAGCGTAAATTCGCTGCCCTCCTTGACGATGGGGCGGCGGCGGCCGGAGGCGTCGGGCTCACCCAGCTCCATCTCCACGCACTTCATGCCGATGACCTCGCCGTTGCGGGGATCCCTGGGATCGTCGGGATTGTTGTAGCCCAGGACCTCCACGGGATTGGTGAGGGTCTTGAAGATGATGCCCTCCTCCTGGGCGTGTTCAACCTCCTCCGCACGGGCGGGAAGCTCCTCCATGCCGCGGCGATAGACGATGTACACCTCATCGGCGCCCAGACGCTTGGCGGAGCGCGCCGCGTCCATGGCCACGTTGCCGCCGCCCACCACGGCCACCTTTTTGCCGTGGCGGATGGGGGTCTTGCTGCCGTCGCGGTAGGCCTTCATCAGGTTGATGCGGGTCAGGAATTCATTGGCGGAGTAAACACCCTTCAGGCTCTCGCCGGGGATGCCCATGAACCGGGGCAGACCCGCGCCGGAGCCGATAAACACGGCCTCGTTGCCCATTTCAAACAGCTCGTCGATGGTCAGCACCTTGCCGATGACCATGTCGGTTTCGATGTCCACGCCCAGCGCCTTGAGGTTTTCGACCTCCTTGTTCACGATGGCCTTGGGCAGGCGGAACTCCGGTATGCCGTAGCTCAGCACGCCGCCGGCGACGTGCAGCGCCTCATACACGGTGACCTTATAGCCCATGCGGGCCAAATCGCCCGCACAGGTCAGACCCGCGGGGCCGGCGCCGATGACAGCCACCCTGTGGCCGTTGCTTTCGGGAGCCTTGGGGGTGTCGGTGGCGTGTTCGCGGTGCCAGTCGGCCACGAAGCGCTCCAGTCGGCCAATGCCCACGGGCTCGCCCTTCACGCCGCGCACGCACTTGGATTCGCACTGGGTCTCCTGGGGACACACGCGTCCGCACACGGCGGGCAGGGAGGAGGAGCGGTTGATGATTTCAAACGCGCCCTCGATATCCTCGTTGGCCAGCCTTTCGATAAAGGCGGGAATGTCGATCTGAACGGGGCACTTGCTGACGCAGGGCTTGTTTTTGCAGTTCAGGCAGCGCCGGGCTTCTTCGATGGCCATTTCATAGGTGTAACCGGTGGCGACCTCCTCGAACACCTTGTTGCGGTAGTTCGGCTCAAGGGAGGGCATGGGGCATTTGGTCAGGCTCATATTTCTCTGCGGCATATCAGTTGGCCTCCTTGTTCAGCAGGTTGCAGAATTCATCGCGCTTGCGCTGCTCGAAATCGCGGTACATCGCGCCGCGCTTCATGGCCTCGTCGAAGTCCACCAGGTGGCCGTCGAAGTCGGGCCCGTCCACGCAGGCGAACTTTGTTTCGCCGCCCACGGTCAGACGACAGCCGCCGCACATGCCCGTGCCGTCGATCATGATGGGATTCATGGAGATGACGGTCTTGATATTATACTTTTTGGTGAGCATACACACGAATTTCATCATGATCACCGGCCCGATGGCGATCACCTCGTCATACTGGTTGCCCTCGTTGATGAGCGCCTCCAGGGCGTTGGTGACCAGGCCCTTGGTGCCGTAGCTGCCGTCGTCGGTCATCATGCAGGCCTTTGCGGAGCAGGCGTTGAACTCGTCCTCCAGGATCACCAGGTCCTTGGTGCGGAAGCCGACGATGGAATGGACCTCGCAGCCGTTGGCGTGGAGCGCCTGGGCCACGGGCAGCGCGATGGCGCAGCCCACGCCGCCGCCCACCACGGCGACCTTCTTAAAGCCCTCGACCTCGCTGGCCTTGCCCAGCGGGCCCACGAAATCGGGCAGGAAATCGCCCTCCTTCAGCTCATTCAGCTCCATGGTGGTGCCGCCCACGATCTGGAAGATGATATCCACGGTGCCCTGTTCGCGGTCATAGCCCGCGATGGTCAGCGGGATGCGTTCGCCGTCCTCGCTGGCGCGCAGGATGATAAATTGGCCTGCCTGCGCCTTGCGGGCCACCAGCGGCGCGTCGATGACCATCTTGGTGACGGTTGGGTTCAGCGGTTGTTTCTTAATGATTTTGAACATGCTTTCCCTCTCCTCTGAATGATTTGCCGCGCAAGTCCAAAGCAAATGCGGATGATGTGCGGAACTTATTCAATAATATCATAGCATAACGCTTCTCAAAAATCAACAAAGAAACATGGATTTTGCATTGGCTATGACCTGCCCGCGCTCCATGCGCGGCCCAGCGCGGCGGCGGCGGCCAGGGCCTCTGCGTCCATGGCCGCGGGCACAACTTCGGTCTTCAGGCTCATGACCGGCTCCGAGATTTCGTTGCAGCCCATGGCCCTGAGCAGGATGCGCGCCCGGGTGATGGCGTCGGCGGGAGAGCCGTCGCCCCCGCCTGCCAGCAGAATACCGCCCCTGCGGGCGCGGTTCGAGAAGCCGGCCTCGCCCCGCCCGCGGGCGTAATAGCCGGGCTGGAGCCTGCTGAGAACATCCAGCATACGGCCCGTCAGTTCAGAATAGTAGATGGGGGAGGCGATGACGATGTTGTCCGAGGCCAGTATGAGCCGGTAAACCTCGCTCATGCCGTCGTCGATGGCGCAGGAGAAGCGAGCGCGGCAGGCGCGGCAGTCCACACAGGGGGAAATCCTTGCCCGGTAGCAGCCCACAATGTCCGCGCGGCCCGAAAGGGAAGCCGTCAGCGCGCCGATCAGCGCGACGGTATCGCCCTGTTGTCTGGGTGAACCGTTGAAGATCAGGGTATTCATGGGCTCATCTCCCTTTTTTGACATAATCGTACAACAAAACGGGCCCAAAAGCAATCATACGATGCTAATGCGTGAAATTTCAGTGTCATGCCCGGGGGATATTGTGTTTTCAAAACGGGTGTACTATAATATTGGCAACAGAGTAGGGCCCTCTTCGTTAAGTGCCGCCAAAATGGGGAGTTGTCTGGCGGACGAAGGCGAAAGCTGCGGTTGAAGGCCCGCACCCGCTGAGACCATAATGGGGAAAATTTGCAGCCTCCTTATGCAGCAAGTGTTTGCTCTGAAAGGAGGTTTTTTGCATGACGCAGAACGCGCTTGACAACCGTGCGCTGTATCCCCATCCCTTCTCAAAGGTCTATTGGAAGCAAGCAGCCGGGGAATTCAAAAAGCGGAGGGTGCTGATCTTTGCGGCGCTGATGATCGGGCTGCGCGTGGCGCTGAAGAGCCTGGGCATCCCCATTGCGGCGGATCTGAAGATCAACATCGCCTTTTTCATCAATGCCTATGGCGCGATGGTGTTCGGCCCGGTGGTGGCCATCGTGGCGGCGGCCATTTCCGATACCCTGGGGTGCATCCTGTTTCCGACGGGGGTATACTTTTTCCCGTTCATATTCATCGAAATCGCCGGATCGCTGTGCTTTGCCCTGTTTCTGTACCGGGCGGAGATAACGGCCAAGCGGGTGATCCTGTCCCGCTTCTGCATCGATTTCTTTGTCAATATCGTGCTGAACACGCCGGTGATGTGGCTGTACTACAAAATGGTCATGGGCAAGAGCTATGCCATTTTTGATTTGGTGCGCATCGTCAAGAATCTGGCGATGTTCCCCATCGAATCCGTGCTGTTAATCCTGTTTTTGCGCATGGTCATCCCGCCGACCCAGAAGCTGGGCTACATCTACAGCGGCATCGACAAGCTGCGCTTCAATCGCAAAAACATCATCCTTCTGGTGGCGCTTGTGCTGATCGGCGCGGGTGCGGTGACGGGCTACGCTATCTACAGCTACAATACCACCTCCCTGAGCGCAAGCTATTCAACCCAGGAGCGGCTGGCCCGAAACGGCGAGATGAACGAATGGGTTGTGGCAGAAGCCGACGGCCTGGACGCCGGGGATACCGTGACCATCATCGAAGCTGCCAACCGCAAGGTGGGCGACCCGGACCTGGTCTATACCCTGGCGGTGTACCGCCTGGATGCGGAGAAGTTTGCAGCTCAGGCCGCCGCGGACGAGACCTACACGCTGGAAACCGTGCGCGGCTATTCCAAGTCCAAGGCAGCCAAGGACGAGGCGCTGACGCGGATCGGCTCGGCCACGGCGGTCACCGACAAAAAGACAGGGGAACACAAGTCTATCGAGGTTCATCTGGACTGATATGTAAAGCGCGCAAGTGGGCCCGGCAATCTGCCGGGCCCGCTTGCGCGTAAAGAGAAAAACCGCGCTGCCCATCGGGCAGGTCCTGCTTGCCGTCCTGGCGGCGCAGGTCCTGTCGCGGCGTCAATCCTTTTTCAGCATCTTGCGGAAGTTGTACTGGGTCTTGATGTATTCAAAGCCCATGGACTTGTAAAAGCGCAGGCCGTCGTTCATGTTCTCATTGGAATTGACGCGCACGCCCGCCGCGCCGGTTTCCCTGGCCCAGTCCTCCACCGAGGCCACCAGCATGTGGCCCAGGCCCTGCTTGCGGAATTCGGGCTTGATCGCCAGGGCCACCACGCTCTTCATCGGCGGCGCGTAAACGGGCTCATGATTGTGGGCGTGGATGAAGCCTACGACCTCGCCCCGGGCCTCGGCCACCAGCAGCAGGTTGTTGGCCTCGCCCATCATGCGGCGGATGTTGGATTCCACCTGGGCCTCGGGAAAATCGTAGCCCAATTCAGCGTGGCACAGCTCGTAGATGGGGTGCGTATCGGAAATCATGCACCTGCGTATATTGATATTCATGCATAAGCCGCCTTTCACCGTTTCTTTACGCATGATTATAGCATAATCGCGCGCGGGGTTCAATAGAAAATTCAGATTTGCGGCGCAAA
>JAFUCP010000203.1 GCA_017459565.1 Clostridia bacterium
CGCCGTTTTGAAATTCCCCGTTGTTAAAATCGCGTTTTTTGCGGCGTTTTTCATTGACAGCGCATAAATATGCATTTATAATAGGTTCATTAATTCATTTTGATGCCGTATTCTCATACTATCAGAATGAAACACATATGCTCCCGGGGATGAATGAGCTTCCGGGAAAGGCAGAAGGGGGATTTATGATGAAAAAGTGGACGGGACTGTTGCTGGCGCTGGCGCTGGCTTGCGTGACGCTGCTTATGCCCATGGCCCTGGCGGACGCCGCCGGGACGGCGCAGGCCGAGGTCGCGGAGACCGCTGAGGCGGCAGCGAACGAGGCCGAGGGCGTGCTTGAGACGGTGGAGGAGGCGGCCCAGACCGTGAGTGAGACCGTGGAGGGCGCCATCGGGGAAGCCAAGGCGGCCTCGGGCGGCTTCATCGACGGCGTGGCAAAGGTGAACGACGCCGTAAACGGCGTGGTGTGGGGCTGGCCAGCCATCATACTGCTGGCCTTCGTGGGCGTGTTGATGACGCTTTTGACCAAGGTATTCCAGATCAGCCACTTCAAGCACTGGTGGGTCAAGACCATCGGCGCGGTGTTCCACGACAAGCACGTCACCGGCCACACCGCGGACAAGAGCATTTCCCAGTTCCAGAGCCTCTGCACGGCGCTGGCGGCCACGGTGGGCACCGGCAACATCGTGGGCGTCGCGGGCGCGATCATGGTGGGCGGCCCCGGCGCGGTGTTCTGGATGTGGGTGATCGCCTTCTTCGGCATGATGACCAACTACTCCGAAAACGTGCTGGGCATCTTCTACCGCCGCAAGAACAGCCACGGCGAATGGTCCGGCGGCGCGATGTACTACCTGCGGGACGGCCTGGGCAGCTACAAGGGCTGCAAGGGCATCGGCAAGGTGCTGGCGGCGCTGTTCGCGGCGTTCTGCCTGCTGGCCTCCTTCGGCATCGGCAACATGACCCAGGTCAATTCCATCTCCGGCAACATGGAAACCGCCTTCGGCATCCCCACCTGGGTGACCGGCGTGGTCGTGATGATCCTGGTGGGCCTGGTGGTGGTGGGCGGCCTGAAGCGCATTGCCGCCGTGACGGAAAAGGTCGTGCCCTTCATGGTGATCCTGTACATGCTGGGCTCCATCGTGATCTTCATCACCAACATCTCCCAGATCGGCGCGGTGTTCGGAGCCATCTTCAAGGGCGCGTTCGCGGCGAAGGCCGCGGCGGGCGGCGTCGTGGGCTACGGCATCAAGCTGGCCATCGAGCAGGGCATGAAGCGCGGCGTGTTCTCCAACGAGGCGGGCCTCGGCTCCTCGGTCATGGTCCATTCCAATTCCAACGTCAAGGAGCCCGTGAAGCAGGGCATGTGGGGCATCTTCGAGGTGTTCGCGGACACCATCGTGGTCTGCACCATGACGGCCTTCTCCGTGCTGTCCTCCGGCCTTGTGAACCTTGAGACCGGCGAGACCGCGGCCGAATACGCGGGCGTGGCCCTGAACAAGGCCAATCTGGTCTCCACGGTGTTCTCCATCCGCTTCGGCTGGATCGGATCGGCGTTCATCGCCGTGTCCATCGCGCTGTTCGCCTTCTCCACGGTGCTGGGCTGGAGCCATTACGGCACCAAGGCGGCGGAATACCTGCTGGGCGAAAAGAACACCATCCCCTATCGCGTGATCTTCGTGCTGCTGGTGTTCGGCGGCGCGGTGATGGGCGACAACCTGGCCTGGGATCTGGCCGATACCTTCAACGGCCTGATGATGATTCCCAACCTGATCGGCGTCATCGCCCTGTCCGGCGTGGTGGCGAAGATCACGAAAAACTATGTCAACCGAACCTTCCACGGTTCAAAGGAAAGGCCGATGTACTCCGCCTTCCCGGATATCCAGAAGGAGCAGGAGGGCGGCAGATAACCGCAGCGCCATATGCCGATGCCGGAGCCGATATTTCAGCGCTCCGGCATCGTTTTACCCGGCGCGATTTAAACTTATAGTATCCGTGCGGACCCCAGGGCTTGACAATACATGCCCTTCGATGTTACAATTAACATGAAGGTAATGTTTCATGATTGAGATGGTACCGGCCTGCACCCACCGCTCAGGCTTCTTTGCAGGCAAAATTCAGTCAAATCGTCCATGGAGGGAAGAAAAATGTCTCTGCCCGGAAAACTTTGTATCGGTATCCTTGAAGAGGATAACCCCCTCAGATCGTATTTTCGCTTCAAGCCCCTGCTGGTGGAGGATGGCGGTCGCTATGTGCCCTATGACAGGGTGGACACCTATCCCGAGGAGGGCTGCATCCGCATTGTGCCGGACAAAAACGAGTCCTATCACTTCAAATCCCGGATGCGCCGCATAGGGCTGTTCTGCGTCGTGGACCTGCGGGGCCATCCCGACGACAACGACAAGATCCGCCCCAACAAAAACTACCGCGAGGGCTCCGCGGAGCAAAACGCCTTTATCATCTATTCCGACGTGGTGCGTCAGCCCGCGTCCGAAATGATCTTTGAAATACTGCCGGAGACCGCACCCGCGGAGGGACGCCCCCTGCCCAGGACGGCGGGCGTGCTGCTGCGGGGCGACGCGCTCGGGCTCAAGCGCTATGAATGGGAGGCCGACGGCGATGCCGAGGACCGCGCGAGGCTTCTGGAGACGGGCGAGCGCTTTGAAGAAGAGGGCATCCAGGTCTTTGATCTGAACGGCTTTGGCGGCGAAACCCTGTCCTTTGCCATCGTCCCGCCGGAGCTTATGCCCCGCGTAAGCGACGCGGCGGAGACCGCGCCCATCGACGGTGCGCCGTCCGCGCCCTCAGGTATCGCCCAGCCCCACGGGGCGCAGGCCGAGCCCGCCGCCGCGCCGCGCGCGCCCGAAG
>JAFUCP010000033.1 GCA_017459565.1 Clostridia bacterium
ATCGTCTGCCGGGTGCGCAAAACCCCTTCAAGTGTTTTCGCCTGAAGGGGTTTGCTCTTCGCGGAAAGCCGCGGTATGAAGGCCGTGAACCGATAAGTCCTCACAGGGGCAATGTCGTCAAGTTCATACTAATCCCTGACTGAAACAGGACATCCTGCCGGTTCTTTTCCGCGCTGGCGGCGTTGAAGCCCCTTGACTTGCCGCCAGCAAGCCTGCGGGACTTCGCCTTGCCAGCACAAAAAAGTTCCCGGCAATCTTGTCCTCTTTTAATCAAGTCTTACTGTGAAAATGTAGAAATAGAGGTAAAACCGTTTTGTTTGTACAACAAAAAGGCTCACCACGTGAACCAAACTTAACATATTCCCACCTAAGCTAACCGGGCGCACCTGCACATCAACTCTTGAAGGGTGGGTGCAACAAACGTTGATGCCGGGATGCCCATTACTCATTGATATTGTAACACAAAACTTGAAGATAAGCAATTCTGCGGCGCTTATTTTCATCCCTATTTGTGTCGGCTGCGCCGACATGGTTTTTAGTATAAGGATAAGAGGCGCCCTATCCCCCGCTGCGCGGGTACTTCCCCACTGCGGTGGGGAAGCGAAGGAAGCGGCTGCTGCGACGTAAAAGCCTCCCCATCGCAATGGGGAGGGGGACCGCTTGCGGCGGTGGGACTCTCCTTCAGTCGCTAAGTTGATGACATTGCTCTACAGGGGAAGGACACAGGAGCCCGTCAAAGCCCTGTTAACGTGCATTGGGCAGGGATTCGTACCAGCGAACGGCCCTTTCGGTCCAACCCGCCATGCACATGCCGGAGCCGTCCGCGAAGCCGTGTCCGCCCGTGGGACCGATCTCAAGCCGGCAGGGGATGCTCCGGCGCTCCAGCGCGGCGGCAAGCAGCCTTGAGTTCTCGGGGCTCACCAGCTCGTCCCCGGCGGCCAGGAAGATGGCGGCGGGCGGGAAGGCATCGACGTGGTCGGGGATTTCGAAGTCCGATGCCAGCGCCTCGCCGATGGAGCAGCCATAGAGGCGGCGGCACTCGGCGTCGTCGGGCGAGACATAGCGTATGCCCTCCCGCAGGCTGGTGACGGGATAGATGGGGAACACGGCCTGCGGCTTCGTCAGGCCGAAGCGCGCATAGCCCCTTCCCGTGTTCCAGAGGCAGACCAGGTATCCCCCCGCGGAAAAGCCGCAGGTGATGTAGCGCTCGCCGTTTACATTGAACCGCGCCGCGTTGTCCCGGATCAGCCGCAGCGCCCGGGCGAAGTCCTCCATGTTCCTGTCCAGCAGGGCGTCCCCGCCCTCCACCTGATAGGTGAGTATGAAGGCGTGGTAGCCCAGGCGGTTGAACTGCTCGGCGATGGGCCAGCCCTCCGTCAGGTTCCACACGTTGACAAAGCCCCCGCCGGGCACCACGAGGATGCAGGGCCGCGCATCGGCGGCGGGGTCCTCTGACGGGAACCACACCAGGCTTACGCCCCTGCGAGCGGCGTTTTGGGCACATTCATCTTCGCTGTAGAGCGGGAAATACCAGTTTTCCGAATCGGCCGCGCGATACAGGCGCGCGATGCCCAGACCAATCTCGCCGCTGAAAAAGTGTTCGCTTTTGAGCTGGCCAAGGGTCATGCGCCACAGCGGCTCCGCCTTCAGGTCCCGCCTCCGGATCGCGTCCGCGGCGACGGGCGCGATTCTGGCATCGCTCAGCAGCGCGCCCAGGGTTTCATGTTCATATGCCATGCCGGCGCCTCCCTTCCCGGTTCACATGCTGGCCCTGTAGATGGCCAGCATATCCGCCTCGCGCAGCCGCCGCGCGGAGCCCTTTTCCCCGTTCACGCCCACGGCGCACTTGTGGGCCATGTCCTTAAGCTCCTCCTCGGTGGGCTCCACGCCCAGCTCCCTGAGGTTCGTGGGCATGTGGATGCGCCGGAAGAAAGCCTCCAGCGCCTCGATGCCCTTCAGGGCGATCTCGTCGTCGGAGCCCGTGGGCTCGATGTCCATCACGTTCACGGCGAAGCGCCTGAACCTGGGCAGGCAGTTTTTGTAGACGTATCGCGCCCAGCTGCCCCAGATGGCCGCAAGCCCCGCGCCGTGGGCCACGTCGTACAGCCCGCCCAGCTCATGCTCGAGCTTGTGGGTCATCCAGTCGCCGCCGTCGCTGCCGCAGCCCGTCAGCCCGTTGTGGGACAGGCTGCCCGCCCACATCACCTCCGCCCGGGCGTCGTAATTCTTCGGGTCCTTTGCCAGGATCTCGGCGTTGGCCTTCACCGTGCGCAGCAGGCCCTCGGCAATGGCGTCGGTGATTTCCATGTTGCCGCCGTTGGTGAAGTAGCGCTCCATGGTGTGCATCATGATATCGGTGCAGCCGCAGGCGGTCTGGTAGTCCGGCAGCGTCATGGTCAGCTCCGGGTTCATGATGGCGAACCTCGGGCGGCCCAAATCGCTGTTGTAGCCCCGCTTGACCCATCCCTCCTCCCTGGTGATGACGGAGGAATCGCTCATTTCGCTGCCGGTGGCGGCGAGGGTGAGGATCACGCCCAGGGGCAGGCAGGCCGTGGCCTTGCGCTTGTAGTCATAGAAATCCCACACGTCGCCCCCGCTGGCGACGCCGTAGCCGATGGCCTTGGCGGAGTCGATGGCGCTGCCGCCGCCCACGGCCAGCAGGAAATCCACATGCTCCTTTTTGCACAGCTCAATGCCCTGGTAGACCAGGCTCAGGCGGGGATTGGGCACCGCGCCGCCCAGCGCGACATACGGGATGCCGGCGGCGTCCAGGCTGTCCGTCACCCGCTGGAGCAGGCCCGAGCGCACCACGCTGCCGCCGCCGTACTGGATCAGCACCTTCGTGCCCCCGAAGCGGCGGATCAGCTCCGCGACCCTTTGCTCCGTGTTCCTGCCAAAGACGACCTGGGTGGGGGTGTAGTAGTTGAAATCAAACATATGAGAGCCTCCTTTGATGCGCGTACATTCGGTTCACGCGGGACAGCGCCCTGTCAGCCGGAGCCCGGCTCATTGCGTTGCCTTGATTATATCATGAAAGCACTGTCCATAACAAGCCGGTTTTGACAAAAGCACCCGTTCCCTTCGAGGAAGCGGCTTTCCAAAAGATTATTCTGATACAGGCGGGTGAGCGATACATGCGTTTTCTTCCTGAGACCGGGGACCTCCGCGGCGATGCCCACAGGATCATCAACCGCGCGCTGCGCGAGGCGCTGCCGGAGCAGGCGGTGAAGCGGGCGCTGCTGGGGCTGTCGCTGCCGGAGCGCGTCACGCTGGTAGCGGTGGGCAAGGCGGCCTGGACGATGGCGAAGGCGGCGACGGAGCTGCTGGGCGAGCGGGTGGCCCGGGGCGTCGTCATCACCAAGTACGGCCACGCCCGGGGGCCGCTGCCGCGCCTTGCCATCTTCGAGGCGGGCCACCCCGTGCCGGATGAGAACGCCTTCCGGGCCACGCGGGCGGCTATCGACCTGGCGAGGCCCCTGGGCGCGGTGGACACCGTACTCTTTCTGGTGTCCGGCGGCGGATCGGCGCTGTTCGAACAGCCGCTGTGCCCGCCGGAGGAGCTTCAGGACATCACCCGCCAGCTGCTGGCCTGCGGCGCGGACATTGCGGAGATCAACGCCATCCGCAAGCGGCTGTCCGCGGTCAAGGGCGGGCGCTTTGCCGAAATATGCGCCCCGGCGAGGGTGATTTCCGTGATCCTGTCGGACGTGCTGGGCGACCGGCTGGATGCCATTGCGTCAGGCCCCGCCGTCCCGGATGCCTGCACCGCTGATATGGCGCGCCGGATTGCGGAGAAGTACGGCCTGAGGCTCACCGACGGCGCGCGCGGCCTGCTTGAGAGGGAGACGCCCAAGGCGCTTTACAACGTGGAAAGCCATGTCATTGGCTCCGTGCGCCGGCTTTGCGCCTCGGCGGAGCAGGCTGCGGCGGAGCTGGGCTATCGGGCGCAGATATTGACGGCTCAGCTGTGCTGCACCGCCCGGGACGCCGGCAGCTTTCTGGCGTCCATCGCCCGGCACCACGCGGATACCCGCCAATCCCTCGCCTTCATCTGCGGCGGGGAGACCGTGGTGCGGGTAACCGGCCGCGGCCTGGGCGGGCGGAACCAGGAGCTTGCCCTGGCGGCGGCACGCGGCCTTTCGGGCCTGAAGGACGCCTGCGTCTTTTCCGTGGGCTCCGACGGCACCGACGGCCCCACCGACGCCGCGGGGGGCTATGTGGACGGCGAAACGCTGTCGTGCCTGCGAGACAGAGGTGTCAGCGTGGATGCGGCGCTGGCTGATAACGATGCCTGGCACGCCCTTTCGGCCTCGGACGGCCTGATTGTCACCGGGCCCACCGGCACCAATGTCAACGACCTGAGCGTGCTGCTGATCAGGCGGTAGCGGGCTGCGCCGCTTTTCTGCCCGATTTTGATCGGAAACCGTTTGCCGCCGCGAGGTTTATTGTTGTGCTGATTTAACATGTGTGTTATAATTGGAGCAACGTGAGCCGGGAGGGAGCCGACAATGAAGAAAACCGCGCTTATTTGATGGCGGTATCATAAATGTGTACGGGGAGTGGAGCGCAACGGCTATGAAGCGGCACCTATCCTCGCATTCCGGGAAAGGACCGCTTTGTCCAGAACATCATTCGTCTGGTTCACGACCTCGACAAAAAGATCATCATAGAAGGCGTTGAAACAGTAAATCAGGTTGACCGGCTCAAAGCCCTCGGCGCGGACGTCATACAGGGTTATTATTTTAGCAGGCCCCTCATGCCTGAGGCAGCGATTGCCTTCAAGGCAACGCCGTACCGGGTACCCCTGGATGGTTGATCGTGTTGACAGACAGTGATTGACTTGAACCGGAAAAATGGGAGAAGCCGCCTCGGGCAGCGATGATGACGCAATGACCTATACCGAGGCGTATTCCCATCCGGCCGCCGCGCCGGTCCATCCATGGCTGGCCGTGGAGATGCGCCCTGCGCTTCAAAGCGGCGGTTCCGGGCAGTTTGACGAAAGAATTTACCGGCGGCAAAGGGACGCTGTGAACAGGGAAGGAGAATATCATATGCGGAGCATCAACATCAATCGAAGCTGGCATTTCGGCCTTGGGCCCGTCAACGGCTTTGAGCGCGTGACCGGGACGCTTGAGGAGCGCCTGGTGGACCTGCCCCACGATTATATGATCGAGGGGGAGGTTTTCGCCGAAGCACCCTCGCAGCAGGCCGGCGGCTATTACAACGCGGGTGTGGGCCATTATTGGAAGAATATCGACATTCCCGCCGAGTGGGCCGGGGAGCGGATCGCCCTGCGGCTGGACGGCGCGATGATGAATACCACTGTCGAGATCAACGGCGCGAAGGCCGCGCTGCAGCACTATGGCTATGCCCCCTTTGAGGCGGATATCACCCGGCTGATCTATCCCGGCGAGAAAAACAGCGTCGTCATTACCCTCAACCCCAGTATGCAGCCCAATTCCCGGTGGTATTCCGGAGCGGGGCTGTTCCGGGGGGTGGAGCTGGTCCACATGCCGAAGCTGCATATCGCCTTCGGCGGGCTTTCAGGGTATGCGCGGAAGATCGAATACGCCGCCGACGGCGCGCCGGAGACGGCCTATCTCAGCGTATCGGCGGATATATGCAATGAACACGCGGAAAACCGCTTGGCGGAGGTGACGTTTGAGCTGGTGGACGACGCTTCGGGCGACGTCGTAAAAACCAGCCGCGCGCTGGCCCAGGTTCCGCCCATGGGCGAAGCCACGGCGCGCACGACGCTGACTGTGGCCGCGCCGAAGCTCTGGAGCGGCGAGACGCCCGAGCTGTACCGCCTCGTCGCGCGGGTGAGGGAGGCGGGGACCTACAAGACCCGGATCATCCCCATCGAAAATGCGACCGTGGACGAAGAGAGCGTGCTGTTCGGCATCCGCACCGTCGAGGCGGATGTGAAGCACGGCCTGCGGATCAACGGCAGGACCGTCAAGCTGAAGGGCGGGTGCCTGCACCACGACAACGGCGTCATCGGCGCGGTAAGCCTCTACGACGCCGAGGCAAGAAAGGTGAAGCTGCTGAAATCCGTGGGCTTCAACGCCATCCGCACCACCCACAACCCGCCCTCCGCCGCGCTGATCGAGGCCTGCGACCGGCTGGGCATGTATGTGTTCGACGAGGCCTTCGACGCCTGGGGCATGGGCAAACAGCCCGGGGACTACAACCAGTTCTTCGAATCCGACTGGCGGAAGGACCTGGCTGCCTTCGTGCGCCGGGACCGTTGCCATCCCAGCGTGATCCTGTGGTCCACGGGCAACGAGATCACCGAGCGCGCGGGCCTGAACGACGGCTACGTCTGGGCGGACCGGCTGGCGGAGGCTGTCCGCGCCCTGGATCCCAGCCGGCCTGTGTCCAACGGCGTCTGCTCCTTCTGGAACGGCCTGGACGATCAGAAGATGCGCGAGCAGCTGGAAAAGGGCAAGCGCGCGGCGGCGGAACTGCAAAACGCCGATCTGGGCGGCAAGCGGGATTTGACCTGGGAGGCATACACGGAGGCGTTTTTCAACGGCCTCGACGTGGCGGGCTACAATTATCTGGAGGACCGCTATGAGCAGGACCACGGGATGTTCCCGGAGCGCGTGATACTGGGCTCTGAGAACTATCCTGTTGAGGTGGGCCGGCACTGGCCGATGATCGAGCGCACCCCCTGGGTGATCGGCGAATTCACCTGGACGGCCTGGGACTACATCGGCGAGGCGGGCATCGGCAAGGCCACGTTCTATCAGCCGGACGACCCGAAGATGAAGGAGGGCATGAGCCCCTGGCAGGGCGGATCGCCCTTCCCGTGGCGCACCGCCAACGACGCGGACTTCGATATCACCGGCGCGATCCGGCCCCAGGGCGTGTACCGCCGCATCGTGTTTGGCAGCGACGAAACCGGGCTGTTCAGCTATGACCCGGAAAATTACGGCAAGGTCGAGGTGCTGACGCCCTGGGGTTTCCCGGGCGTGTGGGACAGCTGGACCTGGCGGGGCAGCGAGGACAAGCCGGTGGACGTGCTGGTGTTCAGCGCCGCCGAGGAGGTGGAGCTGTTCGTGAACGGCGCAAGCGTCGGGCGGCTGCGCGCGGGCGAGGCGACGATCCACGACATGCCCATGAGCTTCCTGTTCCACGCGGTCTATGCCCCCGGCACACTGGAGGCGGTGAGCTATCGTGGCGGCGCGGAGGTCTCCAGGGCCAGCCTGAGAACGGCCGGCGCGCCCGTGGGCCTGCGGCTGGTTCCCGAGGACGACGCGCTGCGGACCGGCGGCATGTCCCTGGCCCATGTGCGGGCGGAGCTGGTGGACGGCGCGGGCAACGTCGTCCCGGACGCCGCCGTGGCCCTGACGGCACAGGTCGAGGGCGCGGCGGAGCTGCTGGGCTTTGGCAGCGGCAATCCCGTTACGGCTGAAAACTACACTGCGGGCAGGTTCACCAGCTATCGCGGAAGGGCGCTGGCGGTGCTGCGCGCGGGCCATGAGGCCGGAAAGGCTTGCCTGCAGGTGAGCGCCGAGGGCATCGGCACGGCTGAAATGACGCTGCCAGTCTGTAAATGACGGCAGCTGCGGGACGATCAAAGCATGTGAAGGAGAAAAACCATGAACGCACTGAACGGACGGGACGTTGTGCTGCTGGACGGGGAGCTGCTGCGCAGGGAGCGGGACAACCGCGCCTATATGCTGCGGCTGACCCGCGAGAACCTGATGCGCAATTACCTGCTGGAGGCGGGGCTTTGGGGCAACGCGGAGCTGGATACCACCATTCACGGCGGCTGGGAATCGCCGACCTGCGCGCTGCGGGGCCACTTCACGGGCCACTGGCTCAGCGCCGCGGCCATGATCTGGCACGCCACCGGCGACAGCGAGATCAAGGGACGCGCGGACGCCATGCTGGAGGATCTGGCGCGCTGCCAGGCGGAACACGGCGACGGCTGGGCCGGGTCCATCCCGGAAAAGTATCTGGACTGGATCGCCCGGGGCAAGGCCGTCTGGGCGCCCCACTACACCGTCCATAAGACGCTGATGGGTCTGGTGGACATGGCGAAGCTGGCGGACAGCCGCCTCGCTCTGGAGGTCGCGGACCGCTGGGGAGCGTGGTTCGACCGCTGGACCGCCCCCTTCAGCCGGGAGCAGATGGACGACATACTGGACGTTGAGACGGGCGGCATGTTGGAGGTCTGGGCCGATCTGCTGGCCCTGACCGGGAAGGAGCGCTATCGCCGCCTGCTGGAGCGGTACGACCGGGGCAGGCTGTTCGACGAGCTGCTGGCCGGACGGGACCCTCTGACCAACATGCACGCGAATACCACCATCCCCGAGGCGCTGGGCTGCGCCCGGGCCTATGAGGTGACGGGGGAGGAGCGATACCGGCACATCGTGGAGGCCTATTGGCGCTGCGCGGTGGACGGGCGCGGAGCTTACGCCACCGGCGGACAGACCTGCGGCGAAATCTGGTCGCCCAAAGGGGACGTGGCCAGCCGGCTGGGGCGCAAGGCCCAGGAACACTGCACCGTATACAATATGATGCGCCTGGCGGACTACCTGTTCCGATGGACGAAGGACGTGAAATACGCCGATTATATCGAGCGCAACCTCTACAACGGCATCATGGCCCAGGGCTATTACCGCCACCGGGGAACCAACGGCTATGTGCCCGGCCACCCGGAAACCGGCCTGGTCGCCTACTTCCTGCCCATGCGGGGCGGCGACAGAAAGGGCTGGGGCACCGAGACCACGAACTTCTACTGCTGCCACGGCACGCTGGTGCAGGCCAACGCCGCCCACAACCGCTATATCTACTACCAGGAGGGCCGGGACGTCTGGGTGTGCCGGTTCCTGGACAGCGACGTGCGACTTGAGATCGACGGCGTGGCGGTGACGCTGAGCCAGCGCATCGACCGCCGCACCGGGTCCTTCCAGGACGCCAGCGATTCGGCGGCCCGGCAGAGCATCGGCGCGGTGGTCTCCCGCTACGTCAACCATCCCGATGCGCTGCGGGCGGTGTTTTCGGTGCGGGCCGACGCGCCGGTGGCGCTCAGGCTGCATGTGCGCGTGCCGTACTGGTCCGGGGCGGGGGAGAGCTGCTTTGAGACCGTGGAAAAGAAGCTGTGGCAGGATGGGGAGACGTGGTCCATCGAGCTGCCCCAGCGCGTGTGGTGCGAGCGGCTGACGGGGGACGCGAGCCGCGTGGCCTTCCTGTACGGCCCCGTCGTGCTGGCGGGCCTGACCGATTCCGAGCGGACGCTGCACGTGGACCCCGACTGCCCCCAGCGCGCGCTGCGCCGGGAAAACGAGCGGGAATGGGGAAGCTGGACCACGGAGTTTTTAACCACCACCGAGCCGGAGGCGATCCACTTCGTGCCGCTGTACGAGGTCGGCTATGAGCCCTATGCCGTCTACTTCCGCGTGCGGCACGACGGAGCCTGAAGGGGTATATCAGGTCGCCCGTCGCCCGGCTGCCGACGCAGAACTTACCCGCAACAGCGCACTTTTGCATTGACCAAAACCTATTTTTGCGATATGATATATCCAAGGCGTTTGCAGCTTATGACGCCATCATCGGGCAAGACGGAAAGGAGATTGCTATGCGCGGGAATTGGACGAAAGAGAAGAGAAAAACAGGCTGGATCGCGCTGCTGCTGGCGCTTATGCTGGCACTGAACATGGCGTCAGCCTTTGCGGAGGCGCTGCCTGTGGAGGAAGCGGAGGAGCCTTTTGGTTCGCCGTGGGTCAACTGCACGGTCGTCGGGAATCTGCCCGATGCCGTTCCTGATGTCGTGGACGACTTTTATCTGAACATCAACTACGAAACTATTGCCGAACTCCAGGACCAGGCCAATTACGATCCAATGACCGCCGGGGCCGGCGAACCCAAGGCCGCTATATTGGACCTGATCGCCGATGAGAGCGTGACCGGGCACGATATCGAGCTGCTCAGGACTTTGACCGATCTGGCCAGCGACGGCGATTCCCTGGCCAAATGCGATATCGAGGCGATTGCGCCCTATCTGGAGAGGATCGACGCCGCGGACTCCATCGAAGCGCTGAACGCGGTGCTGCTTGCGGA
>JAFUCP010000204.1 GCA_017459565.1 Clostridia bacterium
CCCCGGGTATCCCGCCAGCTCCTTTCGGCCTGTTCACAGGCGTCGATGGCGGGCAGCGCCCGGTGCAGCGCCCGCTCCGCCAGCTCCGCCGCGGCCCTCCGGCGCTCAAATTCGGCCCGCCGCCCCTCCAGCGCAGCCGCCGCTTCGACGGCCTGCCCCAGCCTTTCCAGATCCTCGTTTTCCCGCGCCGCCGCGCCCATTTGGGTGTTCAGCGCGTCGATCCTCCGCTTATCCGCTTCAAGCGCCGCCTTAATCGCGTTCAGCGCTTCACTTTCCCGGGCCGCCAGGGCCTCCAGGTTTTCCACCAGCCGCGGGTGGCCGGGGGCGTACAGCGCCGCCGCCTCGCCGTCCATGTCCCCGGGGCGCTTGAAGGCCGTTTCCATCAGCGAAGCGAGCTGGCCGCTTGCCTCTCTGCGCTGCTCCGCCAGCCGGTCCCTGGCTCCGCAGAGCAGATTCTGGAACCAGCGATAGGGCGCGCTGTCGAACAGGGTCCTCAAAATCTCGCCCTTCTTGTCGCTGTCGGCCCTGAGGAACTCCTTGAACTCGCCCTGGGCCAGCATGATGATCTTGCGGAACTGGTCGGCGTCCAGGCCCAGCATCTCCTCTATGCGCCTTGTGACCTTGTCCGCGCCCTCGACGGCGGGCCTTCCCGGCTCCGTCAATTCGGCGCGGATGATGCGCGTGTCGTACTTCCCCGTCTCCCGGTTCTTCTGGAAGTGGATGCGCCGCGCGACGGCACATTCCCTGCCGTCCTGCAAAAAGGACAGCTTCACCACCGTGTCCACCGACCTGTCCACGTAATCGGAGTGCAGCAGCTCCGGGCTCTTGCCCCGGTCCCCGCCGCTGGCCCTGCCGTAGAGGGCGAACATGATGGCGTCAAAGATGGTCGTCTTGCCCGCGCCGGTATCGCCGGTCACCAGGTACAGCCCGCTCTTCAAATCGTCAAAGCGCACGGTCTCGTCGGTATAGGAGCCGAACGCCGTCATATTGAGCTTCAGCGGCCTCATGTCTCTTCCTCCCCCTTCATCAAGGCGTCCAGCAGCCTGTCGATGTCCTGCTTTGTCGGCTCCGCGCCGGGATCAGCGTGGCGCAGCTGCTCTGCGGCAAAGCCGAGCAGGGCCATCGCGGCCCCGTCCGGCGCTTCGCCGCTGCGTGCCTCGTAGAATTCGGCGAACAGGCGCTCCACGGGCTTTTCCCGCACGGCGCTTGCGGACGGCGTGGCGCCGGGCCCCGCCTCGCGCACATAGTCCGATGCAAAGTCCAGCAGCACGCAGTCCCGCGCCTTAAACAGCGCCGAAAGGGCGTCCCGCTCCTCCGCGCCGCCCCTGCGGTCCGTCAGCACGACCTGGAGATACTCTCCCCGCGTCGCGTTGGCGCTCTCTTCGGCCAGGATCTGCTCATAGGGCCCGCGGATGCGCCGCATGGGGTGCAGCGGCGGGATGGCCAGCGTCTCAATCTTTACCGGCGTCCCCTTCGGGCCGATCTCCACCAGCAGCGGCCCCTTTCTCCCCTGCCGCGTCTCTTCGAAGTGGTAGCACAGCGGCGATCCGGCGTAGCGCACGGCATCGCGGCCCACGGGGCAGGCGGCGTGGATGTGGCCCAGCGCCACGTAATCAAAGCCGTCGAAGGCCGTGTATTCCACCTGGCCCACGCCCCCGATCATGGATTCCGAGCCGCCCCGGAGGGCCTCGGCCCCGTTCGCCGTGACGTTCTGGTGCGCCACCAGCACGTTTCTTTCGGAAAAATCTATCCGCTGCCGCGCAAGCAGCTGTCGTATGGCGGCGTCGTAATCCCGCAGCCCCTCCGCGCCCAGCGCCTGAGAGACCAGGGCGGGAAACACATAGGGCATCAGATAAAAGTTCACCGTGCCGTGTTCATCGGAAAGGGGCACGCGCGTCAGCGCCCTGGAATCGTACAGGTCGGGAGAGATATGCACCCCCTGGCGTGTCAAAAGCGCGCCGGCAAAGGAAAGGCGCCGGGCGGAATCGTGGTTGCCCGCCACCAGCAGCACCTCAATCTTCATCCGCGACAGCTCCGTCAGCATATTGCTCAGCAGCTGCACCGCCGCCCCGGAGGGCGCGCTGCGGTCGTACACGTCCCCCGCGATCACCACCGCCTGGGGCTTCACGTCCTCCGCCAGCTCCAGAAACCGTTTCACCCACTCCGCCTGATCGCCGCTGTCCAGCATCGAAAGGCCGTAGATGGATTTCCCAAAGTGCAGATCCGCCAGGTGAAGTATTTTCAAACAAACCGCCTCCCGTATCGATATCTCGTGCCCGGTTGCCAAATCCGCGCCGCGTCAGCCTCCCCATCGCGGCGGGAAGGGGGACCGCTTGCGGTGGCGGGGCTCTCCTTCAGTCGTTAGGTTGATGACACTGCCCCTCCGGCATCCGTTCCAACAGGGCGCGGGTGCGCCCGTACTTCCTCTCCATCGGCTGATAGGGATCGGTCACCGAGCAGAAGAACGCCTCCTCCCCCGCGTACTTCCCCGGCTTGTCGATCTCCGGCCACCGCTTCACATCCACAAACTCGCCCCAGGGCTCCGGATGGTTGGTAAATCGCTTCATGAAGGAAGCGTAGCAGTACTTGCAGGCATGGGTGCAGCCCACATAGGGATTCACGGCATAATCCGAGACCGGCAAGTTGGTCTTCGTCATGATGTCCTTGACTTCAATTTCGTTGACAACCATTCTTCCTTCCCCCGTATATCTTGTTACAGCGATCAATCGGTTTACGAAAGCCCTCCTCAAACCGCCGGTCGTCCTCTTCGGTTCGCCTCGCCGGGCCCTTGAGGCGATGCTTTGCGTTTCTTCTTGCGACCTTCGCCATGCGGCGCTGCTTTCTGACGTACCTCTACAAAAATATAACGGATTATCTGGCAAAAATCAAGCGGATATTCCAGACAGATCGGGTAGACAGGCCATTGGAGCAAATGATATAATGAGGAAAACAGATATTCTCCATGAGATCAAGGGATTGGCATTGGCGAAGGCGGACCTGTTCTGTATCTGTCATAACACGCCGGACGCGGATCACACGCCATACGCGGCAACAAAATATGAAAATAGGAGAGGATCACACAATGAAAAGGTTTCTCGTTTCCATTCTGATAATGGTCATGGTCTGCGCAGCCGTTCCCGGCTCTCTGGCGGAGCAGCCGAACGCGGCGGGCTCTCCGCTGCCGGTCAAGGTGCTGATCCTGCCCAAATTCGAGGTTGAGAATCTGGAGGGAGACTTCCCCGGCGAAGCTCAGTATTACTACGAAGCATATCTGGCAGATGCCGAAGCCTTCGATGTGCCTCATGGCGCGCCCGGCACGAAGCTGTATTACAAGGACGGTGTGGCGCTCTGCGTGCTGGGCATGGGCAAGGTCAACGCGGCGCTCACCACCATGGCCATACTCTCGGATGCGCGCTTCGATTATTCACAGGCCTATATCCTCTCCACGGGCTGCGCGGGTTCGGCCGCGGAGACCACTGTGATGGGGGATGTCTTCCTGATCACGGCGGCGGTGGACTACGATCTTGGGCATCATGCGGACGGCAGAGACCTTGCGGATCCCGAGGAAATCTCCTGGTTTCATAACGCGGATTTTGACGAAGCGGCAGTGGTCATTCTGAATCAGGCGCTGGCGGAGAAGGCTTACGCGCTGGTGAAGGACACGCCGGTGGAGACCACCGAGCGCACGCGGAATTACATGCTTCACGCCTTCGACGGCGCGGCCTGGGCCGTCCGTGATCCCCTGGTTCTCACCGGAACCACCGTCACAGGCGACAATTACTGGAAGGGCGCGCACGGACACGCAAATGCGCTGCGCATGGTGGAAACCTACGGGTGCCCCGATCCGTATGTGACGACGGAGATGGAGGATGTCGCCGTGGCCCGGGCGGCGCAGTGGATGGGCCTGCTGGACCGTCTGATCGTAATTCGCGGCAGCGTGAATATGGATGTGTTCATGGTGGGCGCCACACCTGAAAGCCTGTGGAGCGATGCAGAAAACATGACGCTGGCCGTTGAGGACAGCGTCGAAGCAGCCGACATCTTCCCGGTTTCCATGAAGAACAACTTCAATGTGGGGCGAGTCATTATCGACAGCATACTCTCCGGGGAATTCTGATTCGCGAACGTCATATCTTCACGGTTGACGTGCGGCATTTCGCATGCTATGTTGGCCCGGCATCTCAAAGGATGGCCGCATCCATGACACTGAGCCAAGTGGAGAAAAATCAGTTGACAAATGTTTCGAAATCACTTGTATTTGCGGGGTTTTCCGACTTTTACAAGTGGCAATAAGCAGGCCATACAGAGGAGGATAACTGATGCTGAGGTTTCTTAAAAACAACTGGTTCCTGTTCAGCATGATTCTGGGAATCCTGTTGGGAATCGCTGTGGGCTTTGCCTGGCCGGGCGCTTCGGCGCTGGAGTCACTGGGAACGCTGTTCATCAATATGATGTTCTGCGTGGTGGTGCCAACGGTATTTTGCTCCATTTCTTCGTCCATTGCAAACATGAACAGCGCCAGGCGTGCGGGCAAGCTCATGGTCACGACGGTGCTGACGTTCATGTGTACGACCGTCATCGCCTGCGTGTTCATGTATGTGATCGTGCGCTTTGTGCCAGTTTATACGGGCGCGCCGGTGTTCGAGGAAACCGAAGCCACGGCGATGAAAGCAGGCGATCTGATCGTCGGCTTCTTTACCAAGCCGGATTTTTCGGAGCTGTGGAGCCGTCGGTCCATACTGCAGCTCATCATCGCGGGCATCTTCTTCGGCTTCGGCATTCAGATGTGCGGCGGGCCAAGGACGAAGCTGGCCGGACTTTTGGATGAGCTCACCCAGGTGCTGATGAAGGTCATCAAGCTGATCAGTTATTATGCGCCCATCGGCTTCTTTGGCTTCTTCGCGGCGCTGGTGTCCGCCCATGGCGCGGATTTCGTGTCCAGCTACGCGCGCGCCATCATACTCTATTACGTCGTCTCCTTCGCGTACATGCTCATATTCTTCCCGATCTACGCCCGCTTCGGAGGCGGGAAGGGCGCGGTGAAGGTGATGCTGAGGCACATACTCAAGCCTGCGGCAGTGGCCTTCGGAACCTGTTCGTCGGTAGCGACGATTCCCACCAATATGGAGGTATCCGAGGAAACAGGCATTTCAAAGGAGGTTACCGACATCGTGCTGCCCATGGGCGCGACCATGAACATGGACGGCTCGGGCATGAGCGCGATCATCAAAGTGGCGTTCCTCTTTGGCATGTTTGGCAAGGATTTTGCCAGCGGCGAGGCGATATTGGCCATCGTAGTCGCCACGCTTTCATCGGTGGCGATGTCCGGCATACCCGGGGGCGGCGGCACCGGGGAACTGGTGCTGTGCAGCATGTTCTTCCCACAACAGCTTGCGACGGTTTATCCCATTGCCCAGGCCATCGGTGATCTGATCGATCCACCGGCCACCATGGTCAACGCGGCGGGCGACTATGTCGCCTCGTTCATCGTTTCCAGATTCAACGACGGCAAGGACTGGCTCCATCGAAAGCTTCAATCCCCTCCGGATTCAGGAACGCGCAGGTAATCCCCCCTTTACCCCTCCGCACCG
This sequence comes from Clostridia bacterium, assembly GCA_017459565.1. Taxonomy (GTDB): domain Bacteria; phylum Bacillota; class Clostridia; order Christensenellales; family Aristaeellaceae; genus UBA2862. The sequence continues at coordinate 5,592 of JAFUCP010000204.1, forward strand.
GGACACAAGGGGACGGTTTGTGCGGGAATAACCGCCATAGCTTTTGACGTTTCATACCCCCGTTGGCGGCCTGTTTGCTTTACCTTTTTTCTGTGAAATCCTGAATTCATTTGCTCTTTTTGTGCTTGTGGCTGCTTTGCCTCGTTGAAAAACACCTGATAAGGCGTTTTGCCCTGTCAGGTGCCTCGGTTGAATGCTGTTTCTTTACAGCCCCATAGTGCTGATTAATCTACTTCTCCTGAAAAGTCCTTGAAGCCCCGCAGTCAAATATCATTTTCTTTTTTGAGGGCCAATCCCGACAGATCGGTTGTCCATCGAACAGAAGGCTTTCCCGCCCTCTTGCAGTGGAATCCTCTTGCCGAAACCTGTCCTCTGTGGTAAACTATTCATGAAGCTATCCTATAACGTTTATACATGAAATGCCTATTATAAGGTGGGTATCGACCATGACCGGCAGACAAAAGGGAATCACTCTGGCCTCCGCCATAGGGGGCGTTGTTCTTTTATTCATCCTGGTGTTCGGAACGATGTGGATGGGCAGCAGCGCCAGGAATGACACGGAATCGGCGGTCCGCTCCGTCAGCCTTCTATACCTGGATGAGCTGGCGGGCCGCCGGGAGCAGGTCGTTTCGGCGAACATGCAGGAGAAGATCAACGTCATCCACACCGCGCTGGATCTGATGACGGGGGAGGATCTGAGCGACGGAGCGCACCTCCAGGCCTATCAGGCGCGAATCAAGCAGCTTTTCAATCTGGAGCGCTTTGCCTTTGTCAGCAAGAACGGCCTGATTTACACCTCCACAGGACCGCGGGATGAAAGCAATCTGTATCATCTTGATTTCAACGCCCTCAGCGGGCCTGAAATCCTGGCGGAGAATCTGGGCGGCGTGGACAAGAAGGTCATCATCGCCGTGCCCACGCGGATACGGTTCAACGATGAGGAACTGTCAGCCTGCTTCATGCAGATCGATATGAAGGAAATGCTCGCGGGCGTCTCCATGGACACTCAGGAGGACGGCGTGACCTTCTGCAATATCTATACCAGCGACGGCATTGCCCTGAGCAACACCGTTCTGGGCGGCCTTACCATGGAGGACAACCTGCTCGAAGCCATGCGGAACGCGGTGTATGAGCCGGGCTATTCCTATGAGAGCATGGTCAGCGATTTCAACAAGGGCAAGCGCGGCGTGGTCAGCTTCACCTTCAATGGCATCCGGGAAACGCTGAGCTATGTGCCGGTCGAGGGCACGGACTGGCTCCTGACCTACCTGATCCGAGAGAGCGTCATCAGCGACAGCATCGGCGTCATTTCCGGCGGCATCATTCGCAGGAGCGTCATTCAGTCGCTATTGACGGTCGCCGTTCTGCTGGCGCTCTTCGCGTTCATCATCCGTCAGACCCGAAGAAACACGAGGCTCGTTCTGGAAAAGGAGACCGCCGACGCCGAGAACCGGGTGAAACAGGCGGAAATGGAGCAGCGGCTACAACTCCAGGAGGAGCTGCTCGCCCAGAAGCAGCAGAAGGAGGAGCAAACCCGCCTGATCACCGCCCTGGCCTCCGACTATTGGAGCGTCTACTATCTGGATCTGGACAACGACACAGGCGTGTGCTATCAGGCGCACAGCGACGTCGACAATGGCTTTCACGTGGGAGACCATTTCCGTTATATCGCCTCCGTAACCGCTTACGCGAACGCGAACGTCAAGGAGGAATACCGTGAGGAGTTCCTGCGCTTTGTCCAGATAGAAAATGTCAAAGCGCAGCTGTTGGAACGGCGGGTCATCGCCTGGCGGTATATGGTGCACAGGCATGACAGGGATACGTGGGAGGAAGTGCGCTTTGCCGGCGTGCGCCATCCCGGGGAACGCCCGGATAATCAGGTGCACCTCGTCGGCGCGTGCTTTGTGGACGTGGATATGGAAACCCGAAAGACCGTGGCGCAAAAACAGGCCCTGCAAGACGCGCTGACGGCGGCGGAGGCGGCCAACAAGGCGAAGACCGCCTTCCTCTCCAACATGAGCCACGAGATCCGCACCCCCATGAACGCCATCATCGGACTGGACAGCATCGCGCTGAACGACCCAGGTATTTCGCCGCAGACGCGGGATCACCTGGAGCGGATCGGTTCCTCCGCCCATCATCTGCTGGGCATCATCAACGACATTCTGGACATGTCCCGCATAGAATCGGGGCGCATGGTCATCAAGCAGGAGGAATTCTCCTTCTCCAAGACACTGGAGCAGGTCAACACCGTCATCAGCGGACAGTGCCGGGACAAGGGGCTGCGTTACGATTGCCGGACGAAGGGCAAAATCGACGAATATTACATCGGCGACGATATGAAGCTGCGACAGGTGCTGATCAACATCCTCGGAAACGCCGTAAAGTTTACGCCCGAGGGCGGTACCGTCAGCTTCATCATCGAAGATGTGGCTCGGATGGACGGCAAGGCGACGCTGCGCTTCACCATCAGCGATACCGGCATCGGCATGAGCAAGGATTACCTGCCCAGGCTGTTCGACGCGTTCTCGCAGGAGGATTCCTCCACCACAAACAAATATGGCAGCACCGGCCTGGGCATGCCCATTACCAAGAGCATTGTGGAGCTGATGAATGGGCACATTGAGGTAGAGAGCGAAAAGGGCGTCGGCAGCACGTTTACGGTGACCGTAACGCTGGGTCAGGCCAGCCATATTGCGTCGGACAACGGGGAAATCGTGCTTCACCCGCACGAGATGAGCGTGCTGGTGGTCGACGACGACCGCATTGCCTGTGAACACGCGCAGGTCGTACTGGGGCAGCTCGGCATCAGCTGCGATATGGCGTTGTCCGGCAAGGACGCCCTCGGGATGGTGAAGATGCGCCACGCCCGCCGGGAGGACTACAACCTGATCCTGGTGGACTGGAAGATGCCGGAGATGGACGGATTGGAGACGACCCGACAGATCCGCGCCATCGTCGGCCATGACACGCCGATCATCATACTGACCGCCTACAGCTGGGACGACATCGAGGACGAGGCCCGTGACGCGGGCGTGGATACCTTCGTCGCCAAGCCGCTCTTCGCCGGTACCGTGATGAATGAATTCCGCGAAGCCTTCAAGAAGAAAAACGCAAAGCTGGTTCGGAAAACAGTCGACCTGACCGGCCGCCGCGTACTCCTGGCGGAGGACGTGGCTGTGAACGCGGAAATCATGATGATGGTACTCAGCATGCGTGAAATACAGGTCGATCACGCCGAGAACGGCAGAGTCGCCGTCGAAATGTTTGCCGGCCACGAGCCCGGCTATTACGACGCGATCCTTATGGATATGCGCATGCCGGAGATGGACGGTCTGGAAGCCACGCGGGCAATCCGGGCGATGGATCGGAAGGACGCAAAGGAGATCCCGATCATCGCGTTGACGGCCAACGCCTTCGACGAGGATGTGCAGCGCAGCATGCAGGCCGGATTGAACGCGCACCTCTCAAAGCCCGTGGAACCGGAGATCCTCTTTGAGACGCTGGAAAACCTGATCAAGGCGTGATAAATCGAGGTGTTTTTCCGCAAACCAATGACAGCGCAGAGCCGCCCCTCCAAG
>JAFUCP010000205.1 GCA_017459565.1 Clostridia bacterium
CTGAAACCACGGCCACGGACGCGGCTGAGACGGCAACCGGGCAGGCGGAAACCTTCGTGGTCACGTCGTCCACCGTTGCGGAAGGGGAGCAGGCCGCTGCCTGGAGAGAAGAGGCGGGGGCAAGCGCGACATCCCAGATCTACGAGTTTTCCGACCCGGTCGTCGAGGCCGCGGTGCGGGAGCAGCTGGGGTCCGGGGACCTCTATGCGGCGGACCTGGCAACGGTCACGGGCCTGACCATCGAGGACGCGACCGTCGAGACGCTGAAGGACCTGTCGAGCTTCACGCATTTGACCTCGCTGACCCTGAACAATGCGCAGATCAGCGATATCGGCGCGCTGTCCGGCCTGGTGAGCCTGAAGGAGCTGAGCCTGAACGGCGGCAACCGGATCGGGGATATCGGCGCGCTCTCGGGGCTGATCAACCTGAAGGAGCTTTATCTGTTCGGCAATCAGATCAGCGATATCAGCCCGCTTTCGGGCCTGACCGGCCTGGAAAGGCTGAGTCTGGGCAGCAACCGAATCGCCGATATCGGCGCGCTCTCGGGCTTAACCAACCTTAAATGGCTGAACCTGGACGGCAACCAGATCAGTGATATCAGCCCGCTTTCGGGCTTGACCAAGCTGGAGATGCTGAGCCTGGACGACAATCAGATCAGCGATATTGCGCCGCTGTCCGCTTTGGTGAATCTGGACAGCTTGTTCCTGGATGGCAACCGCATCGCAAATATCGGCCCGCTTTCAACCCTGACGGGGCTCACATGGCTGTGCCTGGGCGACAACCAGATCACCGATATCGGCGCGCTGTCGGGATTGACGGATTTGCAGTGCCTGTTTGTGTATGCCAACCAGATCGTCGATTACACGCCGCTGAACCAGCTGCCGAAGCTGGAATACGTCGATGTGGAAGAGTATGCCAATGACTTCGCGGCCGAACAGGAGACGTGATGGCCGGCGCACGCGGATGGCGGACAAATTGTTATTAAATTGTTTACGAATCAATGCTTTTCGAATGGTTGAACAATCGGCTTTTCTGTGTTACAATATCACGGATTTGGTGAGATGCGTTTTCGTGGGCGCATAGCCCGGCTGCGTGGAACACAAAAGCGCCAATCGCCCGCAGGGCCGTGACGCCTGTGCCGGGACGGAAAAACAAGCTACAATAGGAGGAATGAAGCATGAACCTTAAAAAGCTGATCGCGGCGGGCCTGACCGCCGGGATGCTGCTGACCGCCGCTCCGGTCCTCGCCGAGGAGGTTACCGTGGAGGAGGCCCCTGCGGAGGAGGTTACCGTGGAGGAGGCCCCTGCGGAGGAGGTTGCCGTGGAGGAGGCGTCCGGGGAGGAGCAGGCTGCGGTTGTCGTGGATGCCCAGAAGCTGGATGCCAGCTATACCCTGGCGCTGAACGCCATCAATGCGGAGGACTATGACACCGCGAAGGAGTATCTGAACGTCTGCTTCGCTTATTGTGATCCCGTTTCCAACCCCATGATGTACGCCGATTTGCTCTTGAAGCGCGCCTGCATCGATGTGATTGAGGAAAAGAACGACATGGCGCTGTTGCAGCTGGATGCGGCGATCCGCGTACAGCCGGACCTGGCGGACGCCTATCTGGTGCGCACGCAGGTCTATGCCGCCCTGGGCAACGTGGACGCGGCGATTGAAAACCTGGAAAAGTACATCGAGCTGAGCCAGGATACCTCCCTGTATGAGACCGTGGCCCAGCTGAACGAGGCCAAGGGCGATATTGAGGCGGCCGAGGCGGCCTATGCCAAGTATGTCGAAGGCGCAGGCGGCGAGGTGGAGGAAGCGGGCTTCCAGTCCGGCCTGTACAAGATGCAGGCGGGCCAGCTGGAACAGGCCATCGAAGCCTTCGAGGTCTATGCCGAGGACGAAACCTACGGCGCGGGCGCGGCCTACAACATCGGCATCTGCAAGATGAACCTGGGCGACTATGCCGGGGCTGTCGAGGCCTTCAACACCTGTTCCGATAAGGGCGGCGCTTTCGAGGGGCTGTACTACAACCGCGGCGTGTGCCATCTGATGAACGCCGAGTGGGAAACCGCCGCGGCGGACTTCACCAAGTCCGTTGAATCCGAGCCTTATGTGGACGATGCCCGCTACAACCTGGCCATCTGCCAGATGCAGCAGGAGGATTATGAGACCGCGGTTGCGACTTTCACGACACTGATTGATGCCCAACCCGCCGAGGGCGAGGAGGCTGTGCCGGTGAACGACGGCGCGTACTACTATCGCGCGGTGTGCAACGCGGCGCTGGGCAACCTGGATGCGGCGGTTGCGGACTACACCGTGTGCATTGACCACGGCTATGAGCTGGCCCAGAGCTATTATCAGCGCGCGCAGGTCTACGCGGCGCAGGGCGATACCGAAGCCCAGAACGCGGATCTGCAGGCTTCGCTGAGCGTCGCGGGCTGATATTGCAAACGCAAAACAAATGGAGGCGGCTTTCGCCTCCATTTGTTTTGCCAAAAATTGTCTGCGCCCCGCCGGATGCGACACCTTGGATCGCTGAACGGGACGCAGTAATACTAATCCCTGACTAAAACAGAACATCCTGCCGGTTCTTTTCCGCGCTGGCGGCGTTGAAGCCCCTTGACTTGCCGCCAGCAAGCCTGCGGGACTTCGCCTTGCCAGCACAAAAAGTTCCCGGCAAGCTTGTCCTCTTTTAATCAGGTCTTAGTATAAGGAGGGGGATGAAGAAAACTCTATGTCAACGAAAGCGGTTGCATCACCTCATGCGCTTTCGATGGCATGATGATACGCGCTATTCCTTAAACA